>DASSWN010000006.1:0-21376 GCA_035704905.1 Flavobacteriaceae bacterium | reverse complement strand
ACTGGAACAAGATGAAGGCTCTGTTCTGGTTCGTGCAAAGGCCGGTGAAAATTGGCACGAATTTGTTTTGTGGTGTCTGAAAAATGATTTCGGCGGATTGGAAAACTTGTCATTGATTCCCGGAAATGTTGGTTCCGCGCCGATTCAAAATATTGGCGCTTACGGGGTAGAATTGAAAGATTGGTTTGTTTCTTGTGAAACCGTGAATGTTCAAACTTTGGAAAGCAGAAATTTTTCGAAGGAAGAATGCCATTTTGGCTATCGAAATTCGGTCTTTAAAAATGAGCTGAAAAACCAGTTTATAATTTCATCGGTAAGTTTTCGATTAACAAAAAAGAATCATGTTCTCCATACCGGTTATGGCGCGATTCAAGGTGAATTGGGAGATTTGGAAAATCCGGGAATTCGCGATGTTTCCGATGCAGTGATAAAAATTCGACAAGAAAAATTGCCCGATCCCAAGGAAATTGGAAACAGTGGCAGTTTTTTCAAAAATCCGGTTGTTGCTGTTGAAAAATTCGAAAGTATTCAAAAACAATATCCGGAAATTCCGTTTTATCCGGCAGAAGAAGCTTATGTGAAAATTCCGGCCGGTTGGTTGATCGATCAAGCCGGATTCAAAGGCTATCGAAAAGGCGATGCCGGCGTGCACAAAAAGCAGGCGTTGGTTTTGGTGAATTATGGAAATGCATCCGGCACCGAAATTTTGAATCTGGCGGAAAAAATCCGCAGTGAAATAAATTCAAAATATGGGATTTTATTGGAATTTGAAGTGAATGTTTTTTAAGTGAATGTTTTTTAAGTGAATTGTTTGGTTTTACCGAGTTTGCTTTCTTTATTAAATTTATATACGAAAAGTAGAAAGAAAAGTATATGGGTTATATAGGGAACAAAAAATATTGAATACATTATATATTGTGAAAAGGGCAATATATAGTATAAGTTTTATATTTCTTTTTTTTAATAATAATATTGTAATAGAAATCAAAATTGATCCATTTAAAATAGAAAGAATTATTTTTAAAAATAAATCCAAATCCTTTTCCAACAGAGGAAAAAAATAAATCAACAATAAATCGTATAAAGCGAACAAATAAATGTAGCTGGATAGAATTATCATCAAGATCAAAAACTTTATTGTTTTTTGTAAAAGTAGATAGCAGAAAGCACATGCGATAAGTGGAATTATCGCATATGACAAAATTGCTTTTCCTATTAAGTTAAAAACGGTGTTGGAAAACTCGTACCCAAACCAAACCAATAAAATATTAAAAAGAAAGGCAATGACGAGTTTTGTAAACTCATTCATCGTTTAATTTTTCAAAAAATCTAAGTTGAATATAATTTTAATGAAATCTAAAGGATTTCATATGTAAATACTACCAAGACGCATTATTTAAAACGAAGTTATTGAACAATCAATTTCTTCACTGTGGAATTTCCATCGCAACTGATTTTCGCCAAATAAATTCCCGAAGGCAACGACAGATTTAAGACGCTATTATTCTCAACAGAAGATTTCAAGAGGCGTTTTCCGGTCAAGGAATAAATTTCCAAAACAGATTTTCCTGGAAGACCTCGAACCGAAATTTTTCCGGCGCTGGGGTTTGGAAAAAGGCTTATTTCTTGCAAGTCGGATTCATTCACACCCAATTGTTCCCAAACATCACCCACGTGATTGCCCCAAATATATTCCACCAAATCAGGTTGGTCGATAAATGGGTTTCTATTGTACTGCCAAGTATAAACGATATTGTTCCGGTTCATTTCATAATCATCGGGCGGGTCGTTGCGGTGCCATTCCAACAAAACGTCCAAATCGCCCAGCGCACCGACGGTACTATCGTCCGGATTTCCTGAAACGACGCTCAGTCCATTGTAGCGGACGGCCATATAAAACACGCTTCGGGCCACATCGCCTTTGAAACTTCCCAAATTTCCGTCCGGGCCGCTGTATTCGCCATAATCCTTGTTTCCCCGGGAACTGTTTATGCCCGCATCGGCGGCGCGAAGTGCATGCGCATCGGAATTTCCATGTCGCAGTGAATCAGCGTTGGTGTTCCAATAAATATCAGGACCATCGGCGATGTCGTCGGCATCGATACTGTAAAAACCACCTCTGGAACGCGGGTAACAATGTTCGCGGTTCCAAGTTCCGGTATTGTCGGAAGTTGTTTGGAAATCGAGTTTTGGCATTCCTTGTTCGGAGTAAACCAGCCATACCTCATTGCTGTTTTCGGGGTTTTGGTCGGCTTCTTTCAAAATAGCAATGATGTCGGCATAAGTTTGTGCCCGAACCACACCTTCCTCGGCAATAATACTTTGCAAAGCTTGCCGCAGTGATGTGTCTGCCAAGCCGTCCAAACTGCTGTAATATCCGTTTGGTTGGGTGCTTCCCACAATAGCATAGGTCGGATTTAAGGGTGTTCCGAAAGCCGCAACGGTAAAATCATTGTCCACCACGCGAATTTCCATGTGGTCATTCAATTCCACGAATTCATTGGGAAGATTTCCCATGTTGATCAATAGAACTTCATCCCCTTCATCATCGGCATCATCGATCAATGTAATTTGTGCATCTGCAGACGTCTGTCCGGCAGGAATACTAACAGAAGTATTTCCCGTAAAATCATTGCTGTCGAATGTTCCGTTGCTTAAAGTGAAATTGATACTTAAATCGGTGGAAGCTGTTTCCTCAATAGTAAAATGAATGGTAAAAGAGTCACCTTCGTCGTATTGGTTCTGCGGAACGGAAAAAGCCACGCCATTGAGAATCACGCCTGAGCCATCATTCAGTTGGCCCGGGGTGGGGGTGTCCACAAAATAGGTTCCGTCATTGTTTCGTTGAATGGATTCAAACTCTTTGTTGTTGTGAATGTCTTCATCAATTTGTTCCGAAATTCCGAGTAAGGCCATCAAATCCGTGTCATCGCTATCGCCCGTTCCGTACACCAAGGCATCGATCAAATTTGTAGTCGTGGCCTCTGTTCCCTCAGGAAAATCGAAATAATCACCTTGATAAATGGCAACCGCATCGGCACCATTTTGAATAACATTGGTCGAGATAAGTGCTCCCGGAACCGGGGAAACATTGCTGCTGCCAATAACCAAAGTTCCGTTGATGTTGGTGGTGAAGCTATCCAAATCGAAGGTGAAATAACTGCTGTTGTTCCCGCTACTCGAGCCGTTGAACAAAACTACCACATAGCCGTCCAAAGACTGAAATGGCGAATCGGTTTTCAATTCAATAAACTCGAGATCATCGATACTTTGCGTGTCGGAATCCAATTCATTGATAACCACTTGGGCGGTTAACATGTTCGAAATAAAAAATAAAAGCAGGAGGGGATATAATTTCTTCATCAAAAATAAAATTTTTCAAAATTACATAATTTGAGGGGGATTTCCTTCTGTAAGCTTTAATTCCTGCTTTCTTTAACATGGATTTTTCCGAAGGGATCGGAAGTAGAGAATACCTATCTTTGTAAATTGGTTCATAAAAAGCTTCGGAATGAATACAGTTGCAGCTATGGAATGGCGCTATGCCGTAAAGAAATTTGATAACAAACGGATTCTTTCGCCGGAAAAAATAGAAATTCTGAAAAAGGCGTTTCAGCTTACCCCATCTTCTTCGGGTTTGCAACCGAACCGGCTGGTGATTGTTCAAGATAAAGCTTTGCAAAAGAGATTGGAAAAACACAGCTATTACCAAAAGCAAGTTGCCACGGCTTCACATTTGTTGATTTTTTGCATTGAAACCAGTGTTGACACGGATTATATCAAACAAAAATTCGAATTGGAAATGGAAATTCGGAAAACCCCGGAAGAAATCATTCGGCCTTTCCGCGAAAATTTGATACGTGATTTCAAAGGGAAAGCTTCCGAGGAAAAAGAATTATGGGCAATCAATCAAGTTTATTTGGCGATGGGAAATTTATTGGGGATATGTGCTTTTGAAAAAATAGATGCCTGCCCGATGGAAGGCTTCGACACTGCAAAATACGATGAAGAACTTCATTTACATGAAAAAGGATTGAAAGCAATTTTGGCCATGCCGATCGGATATAGGGCAAACGACGATGTATTCGCCGGTTTCAAAAAAGTGCGCCGCCCGTTGGAAGAAGTAATTATTGAATGGAAAGACCAAACCTAACCGCCATTCGGTTTGAAGATGAAGGCACTTTGGTATTCGTCTTTGATTCGCAGAAAAGCGCGATCGGCTTCCAACCTGTTTCGGAAATCACCAATCCATACTTTATAATTGGGCGTTTGGTATTCGATGGTGGTCGGGAATTCGGGATATTTCTCATGAAATTCTTTCAACACCGCGGTGGCTTGCCCATTATTCCCATAAAAAATCTGAATTTTATAGCGCTCCCCAAAATCGTTGTCTTGCGCCATCTCAGCTTGTAATTCCATCAATTGGGCAATCTTTGGGTCTTGTTGAATTGTTATATTTCCTTCTTGCGAAAAAGCATGAAAACCCAGAAAAAGACCGAAGTTTAGGGCGATAATAAATTTATTTACGAATAAATGGTTCATTCCTAAAAGGTTTTGGACAAAGATAAAGTTTAATAACATTTCCAAGTGGGGTTTTATTATTTAGAAACGGTATAAATTACCCATTAACACTTCCCTAAGATTTAAAAAATCATAAGTAAGTATTACTTTTGTGCGTGAATTTTAAAGGGGCGGTTTCGTGTGTTTCAAATTAACACAGGCCGTGCCAAACTCAGCTATTAATTCAGTTAATATGAAAAAGGTGAAATTCCGCCATTCAGTCTTGAAGGTTTTACTGGTTTCCGCAATCCTATTCGTTTCATGTTCCACTTTGTCATACGGTCAGGAAGATGCCAATGCTTCCCAGGAAACCGCTGCGTCCGCAGATGCTTCGAGCAGTGACTTGGGCGATCCTGAAAAGGGGAAATCCTTATTTAATGCCAATTGCGCGGCTTGCCACAGGCCTTATAAGAAAATGACCGGACCTGCTTTGCACGGAATTACCGAGCGCATGGACAAGCAATGGATTTACGATTGGATCCACAACAGTACAGCTATGATCGAAGCTGGTGATCCAGAAGCTGTTGCGATTTTTGAGGAATACAACAAAATGCCAATGCCTCCTTTTCCACAATTGAGCAAAAAGGATATTGACGATATTTTGGCTTATGTGGAACAGCCCAAACCTGAACCGGCAGCCGCAGCCGCTGCGCCGGCGGGAACTCAAACTTCCGAAGATGGCGGTGGAATGTCGGGCAATGTGATTCTTGGTATTCTGGCTTTTGTCTTGATCGTATTGGTGGCGATTTTGTTCTTGGTGAACAAAACCCTCAACCGTTTTGCGGAAGAGAACAATGTGCCGGTAGTTATTGAAGAAAAACGCAAACCGCTCTGGAAAGCATTTATTGAAAATCAATTTTTGGTGTTGGTTTCAGCAGTTGTGTTTTTATTGGCCGCGGCCTATCTTGCCTTTGGTTGGATGTTTCAAATTGGTGTCGATCAGGGCTACCAGCCAATTCAGCCCATTCATTTTTCACATAGAATACATGCCGGCGACAATCAGATCGATTGTAAATATTGCCATTCTTCGGCACGAACATCTAAAGTTTCAGGAGTTCCTTCGTTGAATGTTTGTATGAACTGCCACGTGACTATTTCGGAAGTTGCGCCCGAAACGGCTACCGAAGAGCACAGCAAAGAATATTATGATGCGCAAATTGCCAAGCTTTATGCCGCCACGGGTTGGGATCCGGCGGAACAGGATTACGTGAACGAACCCAAGCCGGTAAAATGGATACGCGTTCACAACCTTCCGGATTTTGCCTACTATAATCACTCGCAACATGTTAGCGTTGCCGGTATTCAGTGTCAGAAATGTCACGGGCCAGTGGAAGAAATGGAAGTACTATACCAATATGCGCCTTTAACAATGGGATGGTGTGTGAATTGTCATAGGGAAACCAATGTTAAAATGGAGGGCAATGAATATTATGAACAAATCCATGCCGAACTGGCCAAAAAGTACGGGGTGGAAAAAGTAACTATTGCCGAACTCGGAGGGATAGAATGTGGAAAATGCCATTACTAGTTGTGAGTTGTGAGTTAGGAGTTATTAGTTATGAGTTATAAACAAGAATTAATTTAGAATTTGGAACAGCAGAATGTTTCAAATGAATTTACCCCGAAAATATTAGGAAGTAAACAGATCAGAGATAGTATGTCATCAAATAAGAAATACTGGAAAAGTGTTGAAGAATTAAACGAAGACAATCCAATTGTTCAACGGCTTCAACAAAATGAATTTGTGGAAGATATTCCCACGGATAAATTCCTCGGGAATAAAGAAGCGTTAGGAAATTCCTCGACTTCGCGACGTGACTTTTTAAAATATGTTGGGTTCAGTACTGTAGCTGCTTCTTTGGCAGCCTGCGAAGGACCCGTAATGAAAACGATACCTTATGTGGTTCAGCCGGAACGGATTGTTCCGGGCTTAGCGGATTATTACGCGACCACCATGGCCGATGGGTTCGATTTTGCCAGTGTTTTGGTAAAAACCAGGGAAGCCCGGCCTATTAAAATAGAGAAAAATTACCTTAGCAAAACAAACTTGGGCGTAAATGCGCGGGTAAATGCTTCGGTACTTTCTTTGTACGACAACAAACGTCTTAAACGTCCGAAGGCCAACGGCGAAGTGGCGTCTTGGGAAGAAATGGACAAAAAAATTGGCGCTGGTTTGAAAAAGGTTTCTGGGGAGACCGTTATTCTCAGTCATACTTTTGCCAGTCCTTCCACGGCCCGTGCAATCAATGAGTTTGCCGCCAAGCAAGGAAATGTTCGTCATGTGGTTTATGATGTTGTTTCAGAAGATGCCGCTTTGAACGCGTACCAGTCAAAATATGGTGTTCGTGCCCTTCCGAATTACGATTTTTCAAAAGCCAAAGCCATTGTTTCCATTGGGGCTGATTTTCTTGGCGATTGGCAAGCCGGTGGATATGATGTAGGTTATGCCGCGAGTAGGATTCCAAAGAATGGAAAAATGTCGCAGCATATTCAGTTCGAATCGAATATGACCACCACGGGGGCCAAAGCCGACAAACGCGTTAGGGCCACTCCTTCACAACAAAAAAATATTTTGGCCGCCCTTCACGGATATATTGTTTCGGGTTCGTCCGCATCAAATACATTGGATGCAAAAATGGATGATTGGGTCGTGAAAGCTGCGCGACAATTGCAAAAGGCCGGAAGCGGGGCAGTTGTGGTTTCGGGAATCCCCGACACAGATGCGCAACTTTTGGTATTGGCAATCAATGAAGCTTTGGGAAGCAAAGTGATGGATCAAAATGAACCACGAATGGTTCGCCAAGGAAATTCGCAGGCAGTTGCCAAGTTGGTTCAACAAATGAATGCCGGCCAAATTGGCGCGCTTTTCATTGTTGGTGTGAATCCGGCATATAGTTTGCCGAATGCCGCGGAATTTATTGAAGGATTGAAAAAGGTTGATCTTTCGGTCGCTTTTTCAATGAAAGAAGATGAAACCGCAAAATTGTGCAAATTTGTTGCTGCCACCCCCCACTTTTTGGAAAGTTGGGGTGATGTTCAACTGACTAAAAGCAATTTCAGCTTGATGCAGCCAACAATTCGAACCTTGTTCGATACCCGGCAGTTCCAAGAATGTTTGTTGAAATGGAGCGGAAACAATACATCGTATCACGATTATGTGAAAGAAACTTGGGGTTCAGGCTTAAGTGGTGACTCTTGGAACCAAGCCTTGCATGATGGGGTTTTTGTTGGGAATTTGCCTTCGGGAACAGAATCATTGGCAAAAACCACTTCCGTCAATGCGAATATGAATGCGGCTTCCAGCAAACTTTCAAAAACTATTGCCCGCAAAAAGGGCGAATATGAACTGGTGTTGTATTCTTCTACCGCCTTGGGCGATGGCACACAGGCCAACAACCCTTGGTTGCAAGAATTGCCGGATCCGATTACCAGAACTACTTGGGACAATTTTATTACAATTTCCAAAGCCGATGCCGATGCGTTGGAGCTTGAAAACCCTATTGTTTCCAATGGGGCCATGAATGGAAATTATGTGAATGTGAAATTGGATGGCGTCACCATTAAAAACGTACCGGTAATTATTCAGCCCGGACAAGCAATCGGAACCCTTGGAATGGCTTTGGGCTATGGCAAAAAGGAAGGAATGCAGGAGGAAATGCAGGTTGGGGTGAACGCTTATCCGTTGTATAAAGATTTCAAAGCATTCCAGACAGTTCGACTGGAAAAGGCAGAAGGAACGCACGAATTTGCATGTACACAACTGCAGGCTACTTTGGCCGGTCGTGATGAGATTATCAAAGAAGTGAGTTTGGCAGATTTTATTTCCCAGCCGAAAGAAGAATGGAACGCAGTGCCAACGGTTAGCTATAACCACTCTGAAACACCCGTGAAATCTGACAAAGCAGATATTTGGACTTCCTTCAACAGGGAAATTGGGCATCATTTCAATATGTCTATTGATTTGAACGCCTGTACCGCTTGTGGCGCTTGTGTAATTGCTTGTCACATGGAAAATAATGTTCCTGTGGTCGGAAAAGAGCAGGTTCGTAAATTTAGGGATATGCACTGGTTGCGTATTGATCGTTACTATTCTTCCGAAGAAACTTTCGAAGAAGGCTATCAGGCCTTGAAAGATTTGGGTGCTTTTGAAACTTTTAAAGGCGTTGAAACCCCCGATGCGAATCCGCAGGTTGCTTTTCAACCTGTAATGTGCCAGCACTGCAACCACGCACCCTGCGAAACTGTTTGCCCAGTTGCGGCCATTTCCCATGGGCGTCAAGGTCAGAACCAAATGATTTATAACCGTTGCGTCGGAACGCGCTATTGTGCCAATAACTGTCCGTATAAAGTACGTCGTTTCAACTGGTTCCGATGGAACAGTAACGATGAGTTTGATTATAATATGAACAATGATTTGGGCAGAATGGTATTGAACCCTGATGTTACTTTGCGCTCACGTGGAGTGATGGAAAAATGTTCTTTATGTATGCAACTTACCCAAGAAACCATATTGAACGCCAAAAAAGAAGGAAGGGAAATCAAGGATGGAGAATTTTATACGGCTTGTTCCAAAGCCTGTGATAAAGGTGCAATTGTTTTTGGTGATATCAATGATAATGAAAGCGAAGTATTGAAATTGAAAAATGAAGAAAGAATGTACCATTTATTGGCAAGTACCGGTACGCAACCCAATGTTATGTACCAATTGAAAGTCAGAAACACCACCGAGTTATAAAATTTGAATTAAGAATCAATTATTAAGAGTATGTCGTCGCATTACGAAGCACCTATAAGAGAGCCTTTAGTTATCGGTAACAAGTCATATCATGACATCAGCGCCGATATTAGCGCCCCCATTTTGGGAAAAGCCAATAAATCTTGGTGGATTGTTTTTAGCATTGCCTTGGTCGCCTTTTTATGGGGCTTGGGCTGTATTATTTATACCATTGCCACCGGAATTGGGGTTTGGGGATTGAACAAGACCATTGGTTGGGCATGGGATATTACCAACTTTGTATGGTGGGTGGGGATAGGACATGCCGGAACGTTGATCTCGGCCGTATTGTTGTTGTTCCGTCAAAAATGGCGAATGGCGGTCAACCGTTCCGCGGAAGCGATGACCATCTTTGCTGTGATTCAAGCCGGCCTTTTTCCGATTATTCACATGGGACGTCCCTGGTTGGCATATTGGGTTTTGCCCATTCCAAACCAATTTGGTTCCTTGTGGGTAAACTTTAACTCACCTTTGTTGTGGGACGTTTTTGCAATTTCTACTTACTTATCTATTTCACTGGTATTTTGGTGGACAGGATTGCTGCCCGATTTTGCTATGGTGCGTGATAGAACCACCAGTCCTTTTCAGAAAAAAATATACGGAATTTTAAGTTTCGGTTGGAGCGGGCGTGCCAAAGATTGGCAGCGTTTCGAAGAAGTTTCGCTTGTATTGGCAGGTTTGGCCACTCCACTTGTACTTTCCGTTCACACCACCGTATCTTTTGACTTTGCCACTTCAGTCGTTCCGGGTTGGCACAGCACTATTTACCCGCCCTATTTCGTTGCGGGGGCTATTTTTTCCGGATTTGCAATGGTGCAAACCTTGTTGATCGTAATGCGGAAAGTAATCAATTTGGAAGATTATATCACTGTGCTTCATATTGAATATATGAACAAAGTGATTTTGCTGACCGGTGGAATTGTTAGTGTTGCCTATATTACCGAATATTTCATCGGGTGGTACACCGGAAGCGATTATGAAAACTACACCTATCTTTCTTTTGGTGCGGCCACCGGTCCATATTGGTGGGCATTCTGGGCACTGATAACATGTAACTTCATTGTGCCGCTTACTTTATGGGTGAAAAGCTTGCGAAGGAATATTATGTGGACTTTCTTTGTGGCACTGATTATTAATATTGGAATGTGGTTCGAACGCTTCGATATTATCGTGATCAACTTGAGCAAAGACAAAATTCCATCTTCTTGGGCACTGTTCTCGCCGACCTTTGTGGATATTGGCGTGTTTATGGGAACAATCGGGTTCTTCTTTGTGCTGTTTTTGTTGTACGCCAGAAACTTTCCGGTAATTGCGCAAGCTGAAGTCAAAACCATTTTGAAATCTTCCGGTGAAAGATACAAACGTTTGCGAGCGGAACACGGCGACAATGTTTCGCATATTCATGTAGATTTGGATCCTACCTCCGGAAGCCCAACAGCAAACAAGCAAGGAACTTATTTCACCAGTAAAAAGGAAGATGAAGTTGACACGGAGCATGATGAAATGGTTCATGCCGATGGGCTTGTCCATTCTGAAATTGAAAAAGAGCAAATAGATTTGATGTTAGATCGAATTGGGCATTATAATCCCGAAACGCAAACCGCCGATGATTTGCAAAAAATTACCGGAATCGGGCCTCTTTTGGAGCAAAAGTTACACCAGTTGGGAATTTATACCTTTGTTCAAATTAGCAGAATGACCGATGAAGATTATGAGGTTATCGACACTATTCTCGATTCGTTTGAAGGTCGCGCCAAGCGTGACAACTGGGCGGGTCAAGCAGAAAAATTAAAAAACAACAACTTGTAGTATGGCAGCAAATAAGATACATGCGCTTTATTCCGACGACGATCTGTTGATGCAGGCCGTGAAACAGGTTCGTGGCGCAAATTACAGGATATCCGAAGTTTACACACCATTTCCGGTGCACGGTTTGGACAGTGCGCTCGGGTTGGCTCCGACACGAATTGCAATTACTTCCTTTATGTACGGTCTATTGGGGCTTGCTTTTGCGTGTTGGATGATGGATTATATGATGATTGATGATTGGCCGCAAAACATTGGTGGGAAACCAAGTTTCAGTTTTATTGAAAATATGCCCTCCTTTGTTGTCATTATGTTTGAATTGACCGTGTTTTTCTCCGGTCACCTAATGGTTATCACTTTTTATTTGCGCAGCAAACTTTGGCCATTTCGAACTGCTGAAAATCCGGATGTTCGCACCACCGACGATCATTTTTTGGTAGAAGTGGAAGTTGACAATCATGATAGCAACGATTTGATCGAATTTTTATACAATACCGGAGCTTCTGAAATTACTTTAATCGATAACGCATAACCACAATGAAAAGTTTATTATACAAATCATCACTGTTGATTTTGGCGTTTAGTGCAGTGTCTTGTTTTAGTTCCGATGATCGGAATTATCAATATTTCCCTGATATGTATGTTTCCGAAGCATACGAAGCTTATGGCGAGTACGAACTTTTTGAAAATAATCAAGAAGCGATGTTGCCGGTGGAAGGAAGCATTCCGCGCGGTTGGATGCCTTTTTCCTATGAAAATTCGAATGAAGGATACTTGGCCGCCAAAGCCAATCTGGAAAACCCGTTGCCCTATACCAAAGAGAATGTGGCTGCAGGTCAGCAACTCTTCACCATTTATTGTGCGGTGTGCCACGGTGACAAAGGAGATGGAAAAGGAATTTTGGCACAACGGGAAAAAATTCTTGGTGTTCCTGCCTACAATGCCCCCGGAAGGGATATTACTATGGGCAGTGCATATTATGTAATGTATTATGGGTTGAACACAATGGGCTCGTATGCTGCACAAACTACGGAACATGAGCGTTGGCAAATTGCACACTATGTAATGGATTTGAAAAGGGCTTTGAACGGGGAATCGAAAAAGGAATTTGTGACCGTGGAAGAAATGGATGAAAAACAAGAACTCGTTCACACGATGGATTCCATGCAAGGGCATTCCATGCATCACGAAATGGAAACTTCCGCAAAAAAGGAGGCTTCTGATGACACGACCACTAAAATTGAAGAATAACAGCTTATAGATAATATAATATGTACACGCTATCCAGTAAATTGAAAATATTTTCCATTGTTTTGATGGTCGTTGGTCTCGTGGGGTTGGCCTATTCATTTATTACCGTTCCATCCGATATTGGCGAAGTGAAAGAAATGATGGCTTCAGAACATGGACATCATGGCGAAGCGGCCGAACATGACGCCAAAGAAAACCATGAAATCAGTTTTATCGATAAAGCACAAGGGAAACCGGGTTTTACTGAAAGTTTGGAAAAATACCCGCATAAGAATATTGAAGAATCCCACGGCGATGAACATTGGGAGCATGTTTTGCACCAATTTCGAGCCAAGCCGTGGTCGGCAACCTTTGTGGCAGCTTTCTTTTTCTTTATGATCGCTTTGGGCGCATTGGTGTTTTACGCCATTCAGTATGCCTCACAAGCCGGATGGTCTCCGGTGTTGTACCGAATTATGGAAGGGGTAACGGCTTATCTTTTGCCTGGTTCCATTATCGTTTTCTTGATCGTCATTTTTGCCGGAACACATTTCTATATCTGGCAGAATGAAGAAGTAATGGCTCATGATGAAATTTTACAAGGAAAATCGGGCTATTTGAATTTTCCATTTTTCGTTATTCGTATTATCATTTATTTGGTCGGCTGGAATTTGTACCGATTCTTTTCCAGAAGAAATTCCCTGGAACAAGCCGAAGTTGCGGCAGGCGATTATACCCCATACAAGCGCAATTTTAAATTGTCGGTTTATTTCTTGATCTTTTTTATCATTACCGAGAGTGTGATGGCTTGGGATTTCTTCATGTCGCTTACCCCGCACTGGTTTAGCACCTTGTTCGCGTGGTATGTTTTTGCAAGTTTGTTTGTATCGGCAATTACTACCATTGCCCTCATTACTATCTTTTTGAAACGCGCCGGATATCTGGATTTTGTCAACGACAGCCATTTGCACGATTTGGCGAAATATGTTTTTGCCTTTAGTATTTTTTGGACTTATCTTTGGTTTGCCCAATTTATGTTGATTTGGTACGCGAACATTCCCGAAGAGGTCACTTATTTTATTATTCGGATACAAGAATACAACCTGTTGTTCTTCGGAATGTTGGTGCTTAATTTCGTTTTTCCTGTTTTAATGCTGATGAACAGCGATTACAAACGAATCCCGTGGTTTGTGTTTTTAACCGGAATCGCCGTACTCGTGGGGCATTACATCGATATTTTCCTTTTGGTGATGCCACCTACGGTTGGCCCCAACTGGTTCTTTGGAATCGCCGAAATTGCAGCTATTTGTCTGTTCTTGGGCTTGTTTATTTTTGTGGTGGGAACCGCCTTGGCCAAAGTTCCGTTGCATCCAAAAGGAGATCCGTTTATTAAGGAAAGCGAAAACTATCATTATTAATTGTAAAGAAGAGATTATAAAATGAGCGTATTTTTAATTATCATAGTTGTGGCCCTTTTGGGAATTACCGCTTGGCAGATGTCGAAGATTTACAAGCTGTCGCGGTCTGTGCCGACCGAAGGATTTTCCCAAATCGCCGACAATACCGACAACCGCAAACAGGGATATTTGATGCTCTGGTTTTTAATTATCCTGAATATTGGAATGCTGTATTGCTTTTGGAGCTACAGCGAATATTATTTGCCCGAAGCTGCGTCCGCGCACGGTTCGCAATACGACACCCTGATGTTTGTTTCCTTGGGCATCATTATTTTTGTTCAGTTTGTAACCCAATTTCTGTTGCATTATTTCGCATTTAAATACAAAGGCGAAGCGGGGAGAAAAGCTTTGTTTTATGCCGATAACGATAAGCTTGAATTTATCTGGACGATTATACCAGTTATCGTTTTGGCGGGACTGATTATATACGGATTGTTCACATGGTCTGCAATAATGAATGTTGAAGAAACAGAAGATACGTTGGTGGTTGAACTCTATGCGAAACAATTTAGCTGGACCACACGCTATTCGGGTGAAGACGGCGTTCTTGGAAAAGCCAACGTTCGCTTTATCGAAGGAAAAAATGTGTTGGGTGTCGATCAAAGCGATCCTTATTCAGCCGATGATATTGTTACCACCGAATTACATTTACCTGTGGGACGACCTGTTCTTTTCAAACTGAGGTCCCAAGATGTATTGCATTCCGCATTTATGCCTTTCCACCGAGCTCAAATGAATGTTATTCCCGGAATGATCACTCAATTCGGATTTACGCCCACGATTACTACCGAAGAAATGCGCAACAATCCGGAAATGGTGGAAGATGTTCGTGAAATCAATGAATTGAGAAGGGAAAGAAGCAAGACATTGGCCGCGGAAGGCGAAGTTCCGTTGGATCCGTACACGTTTGATTACTTTATTCTTTGCAACAAAATTTGTGGTATTTCACACTATAATATGCAAATGAAAATTGTGGTTGAAAGCGAAGAAGATTTCAAAAAATGGTTGGCCGAACAGCAACCAATCAAAGAAGTTTTAAAGGATGAGAGTAAGAACCAAGCAATGGCAATGGGAACTAATTAAGGGTGATTATGAAATCCGATAGAACCATCCGATGCGAACGATTTAAAGAAAACTAAAAAATAAAGAGTAAAAGACCTATGTCAGCAATAGCACACGATCCCGCTCTCGATCATCATGATGATCACGCACATCACAAGCAGACTTTCATAACGAAGTATGTTTTCAGTACGGATCATAAAATGATTTCCAGGCAATATATGTTAACCGGACTTTTCATGGGGGTTATTGGAATCCTTATGTCGGTTTTGTTTAGAATGCAACTGGCTTGGCCGGGGGAATCCTTTTGGATTTTTAAATTCCTTTTGGGCGATTATGCACCAAATGGAGTAATGGATCCGAATATTTATTTGGCTTTGGTAACCATTCACGGTACAATTATGGTGTTTTTTGTACTTACCGCTGGATTGAGTGGTACGTTCAGTAACTTGTTGATTCCACTTCAGATCGGGGCACGTGATATGGCATCCGGGTTTTTGAATATGGTTTCGTACTGGTTGTTTTTGATTTCCAGCGTGATCATGTTGTGTTCACTTTTTGTTGAAACAGGCCCTGCTTCGGCCGGGTGGACTATTTATCCACCTTTGAGTGCTTTGCCACAAGCAATTCCCGGTTCCGGATTGGGAATGACACTCTGGTTGATTTCCATGGGAATATTTATTGCATCCTCCTTGTTGGGTTCACTGAACTTTATTGTAACCGTTATTAACTTGCGTACCGAAGGCATGTCCATGACGCGTCTTCCGTTGACAATTTGGTCTTTCTTAGTGACGGCAATTCTTGGGGTTGTATCTTTTCCTGTACTATTCTCGGCAGTTTTGCTGTTGATTATGGACCGTAGTTTTGGAACTTCCTTTTTCCTAAGCGATATTTATATTCAAGGAGAAGTCTTGTCCCATCATGGCGGTTCTCCTGTATTGTTTGAACATTTGTTCTGGTTTTTGGGACACCCGGAAGTTTATATTGTTATTCTTCCCGCGATGGGAATTGTTTCTGAAATCATTTCAACCAATGCCCGAAAACCGATTTTTGGTTACCGCGCTATGGTTGCTTCCATTTTGGCAATCGGATTCTTGTCCACCATCGTTTGGGGCCATCATATGTTTATTTCGGGGATGAATCCATTTTTGGGATCTGTCTTTACCTTCACCACCCTATTGATCGCTATTCCTTCTGCCGTAAAAGCTTTTAACTGGATCACTACTTTGTGGAAAGGGAATTTGCAGTTCAATCCGGCGATGTTGTTTTCCATTGGAATGGTTTCAACATTTATTACAGGTGGACTAACGGGAATCATTATGGGTGACAGCACCTTGGATATCAATATTCACGATACGTACTTCATCATTGCCCATTTCCATTTGGTAATGGGGATTTCCGCAGCTTTGGCATTCATGGCCGGAATCTATCATTGGTTCCCAAAAATGTTTGGCCGAATGATGAACAAAAATCTAGGTTATGTACACTTTTGGATAACCGTGGTTGGGGTTTATGGAGTTTTCTTCCCGATGCATTTTATTGGCTTGGCCGGACTTCCACGTCGTTATTATGAAAACACAGCTTTTCCATATTTCGATGATTTGGCCGATACCAATGTTTTGATCACTGTGTTTGCGATCATTACCGTATTGGCACAAGTGATTTTCTTGTATAATTTCCTACATTCCATATTTTATGGAAAAAGGGCAACTCAAAATCCTTGGCACTCCAATTCACTTGAATGGACCACTCCTGTGGAACATCTTCATGGAAACTGGCCCGGTGCAATCCCACATGTATATCGTTGGCCTTACGATTACAGCAAAATGAATATGGATGAAAGCGATTATGTAATTCCGGGACAAGATTTTGTGCCACAAAATGTACCGCTGCAAGAGAATGAAGAAGAATTGAATCATTGATAGAAGCTAATTACCCTACGCAAAGCCTTTCATTTATGAAGGGCTTTTTTTATGGAAAAATTTAAGGGGAAAGAAGTTTTTAGCATATTCCGGAAATAGTAACCGCCAATGATTTCAGAGAACCAAGACGTTAGTCGATGTGGAAATTTTATGTAGCTGCGAAATGCTTCACAAATGTTTAATTAAAGAAATAAGAAGTACTAAAATTTGACTACATTTGCATTTAATGAAAAAGGGTTTCCACAAAATAGTATCTGTATTGATGGCATTTGTAGTGATGTTCTCTACGATGTCCTTCACAGTTGATATGCATTACTGCGGGAAATCTTTCGTTGATTTCAGCTTGTTCGCAAAAGCTGAAAATTGTGGAATGGAAAAAGCGCAACCAGTTAAAAGTTGTGAGAATCCTTCTATGACGGATAAATCGTGCTGTAGCGACCAATTAATTGTAAAGGAAGGCTCAGACGACCTTAAAACCGCATTCCATCAACTTAATTTAGAGCAGCAGACTTTTGTTGCCACCTTTTTCTGCACCTATATAAACCTTTTTGAGGGACTTGATGAAAACATAGTTTCTTTCAAGCACTATTCGCCACCGTTTATTGAACGGGATATCCAAAAGCTTCACGAGACTTATTTAATTTGATTTTAAACAGTTCCGATCAATGAATCGGAAAGATTCGCCCAATGGTTACGGCCATTCTGGGCTCATCTTGTTGCCTGCCAGCCGAAGGCTGGTATTTGATATTCTGACTTTTCAGGATTTTTATTCAATGTATAAACTGTTTAACAATCAATACCAATGCTGAATAGAAGCATAAAATTTTTAATAGAAAATAAGTTAGTTGCTGTTTTACTGCTTGTGCTTTTCGTGGGATGGGGCACCGTAAACGCACCGTTTAACTGGGAAACTGGCTTTTTACCATCCAATCCCGTAGCTGTGGATGCCATTCCGGATATTGGTGAAAACCAACAAATCGTCTTTACCAATTGGCAAGGGCGATCGCCACAGAATATCGAGGACCAGATTACCTATCCGCTTACCACGTCGCTACTGGGGATTCCCGGGGTCAAAACCATCAGAAGTTCGTCGATGTTCGGCTTTTCGAGCATTTATATCATTTTTGAAGAAGATGTTGAATTCTACTGGAGTCGCAGCAGAATCCTGGAAAAGCTAAATTCCTTACCGGCAGGTCTACTGCCCGAGGGTGTAAACCCAACCTTGGGACCCGATGCCACTGGATTGGGGCAGATTTTCTGGTACACTTTGGAAGGCCGTGACAAGGACGGTAACGTTACGGGCGGATGGGATTTGCACGAACTGCGGAGCATACAGGATTACTATGTAAAATATGCCCTGGCCTCAGCAAGCGGTGTTTCCGAAGTGGCATCCATTGGCGGTTATGTACAGGAATATCAGGTGGATGTAAACCCCGAATTGATGCGCCAATACAATATTGGGCTGACGGATATTGTAAAGGCGGTAAAAGAGAGCAATCAGGATATCGGTGCCCAAACCCTGGAAATGAACCAAGTGGAATATCTCGTGCGCGGACTGGGCTACGTAAAATCCATTGAGGACATTGAGAATGCGGTGGTAACTTCAGAAGATTTCACTTCCATCCGGATTAAGGACGTGGGGAAAGTTCATTTAGGGCCGGCGCCCCGCAGAGGCATTTTGGACAAGGAAGGTGCCGAAGTCGTGGGCGGTGTGGTGGTTGCGCGTTACGGTGCCAATCCTTTGGAAGTCATCAACAATGTCAAAGAACAGATTGCTGAACTCTCGGCAGGCCTGCCATCAAAGGAATTGGCTGATGGCCGTACGTCACAGCTTACCATCGTTCCGTTTTACGACCGTACCGAGCTGATTCAGGAAACCTTGGGTACGCTCAATGAAGCCCTGACCCTGGAAATTTTAATAACTATTCTGGTCATTATCATTATGGTGTTCAACCTTCGGGCGTCCCTATTGATTTCGGGACTTTTGCCCGTCGCGGTTTTGATGGTCTTTATTTCGATGAAGCTATTCAATGTCGATGCCAATATCGTCGCCCTGTCGGGTATTGCGATTGCCATTGGAACTATGGTGGATGTAGGGGTAATCCTTTCAGAAAATATCATCAGGCACCTGGATGTGGAGAATACCGATGCCGAAGGAAATAAACTGCCCATCAATACCGTAGTCTATAACGCTACCGCAGAAGTATCTGGTGCCATCCTTACCGCCGTTCTTACGACCATCATTAGTTTCCTTCCGGTGTTTACGATGGTGGGCGCAGAAGGAAAGCTGTTCCGTCCATTGGCGTTTACAAAAACAATGGCGCTCACCGCATCCATTATAGTAGCCCTCTTTCTTATTCCCCCGTTCGCAGCATTTCTCTTCCGGAAGAAAAATTTAAAAAGCTCATTGCGATATGTGCTTAATATTTCTTTGATTATAGCGGGAATATTTGCTTTGGTTTACGGCTATTGGCTCGGTTTGATATTAATTGCCTTTGGTGCATCCGGTATTGCCAGCTTGCAGGGCAAACTTTCCGGAAAGCGGGCCAATCTCATCAATATCATCATTTCCTCCGTGGCCATCATCTTGCTGTTGGCCGAATATTGGCGCCCCCTGGGTTTTGATAGAAGCATCATAATGAACCTGATTTTTGTGAGCATCATCTGCTTTGGCCTATTGGGAACTTTCTGGGTATTTCGCCATTACTATACGCGCATCCTGAGATGGGCCTTGCGTAACAAATTCCTGTTTTTGTCCGTGCCCACCGTTATTGTAATTTTAGGAGTATTGATAATGCAAAACACCGGCAAGGAATTTATGCCCTCGCTCAATGAAGGATCTTTCCTCTTGATGCCCACTTCCTTGCCACACGCAGGGGTAGAAGAGAATAAACGGGTGTTGCAGCAATTGGATATGGCGGTAGCCACCATTCCGGAGATTGAAACTGTGGTGGGTAAAGCAGGCAGAACCGAATCCGCCCTTGACCCTGCCCCACTTTCAATGTATGAAAATATCATTCAGTACAAATCGGAATATATGCTCAACGCTAATGGAAATCGACAACGTTATAAAATCAATCCCGATGGGCTTTTCGTACTGAAGAATGGACGTTTTGTGGTAAATCCAAACAATGAGGTCAAGAACGACGTGAATTATGAGGCATCCCAATTGCAAACCATCGCCACAAGAGAGGAACTCGTTCCTGATGAAGACGGCGAATACTATCGAAATTGGCGACCGGAAATCAATAATCCCGATGATATTTGGAACGAAATCGTTCGGGTTACCAAATTGCCTGGCATTACTTCGGCACCCAAACTGCAGCCCATTGAAACCCGATTGGTGATGCTCCAAACGGGAATGCGTGCGCCAATGGGTATTAAAGTGAAGGGGCAGGATTTACGCCAAATTGAAGCTTTTGGACTGGAACTGGAAACTATTTTAAAACAGGCTGAGGGTGTGAAAGAATCCGCTGTGTTTGCGGACCGAATTGTAGGAAAACCTTATCTGCTCATAGACATAAAAAGGGAACAGCTTGCCCGCTATGGCGTGTCCATTATGGACGTACAGGAAATATTGCAGGTGGCCGTTGGCGGAATGCCTTTGACCCAAACTGTAGAAGGCAGGGAACGCTATTCGGTGAGGGTGCGCTATCCACGGGAACTTCGCGAAAGCCCCGCCGACCTTAAAAATATTTATGTCCCTGTGGAAAAAGGAAGTCCAGTCCCCCTGGGCGAACTCGTGGAGATTAGGTATGAGCAGGGGCCGCAAGTTATTAAGAGTGAAGACACCTTTTTGGTGGGCTATGTACTCTTTGATAAGCTGGACGGATTTGCCGAAGTGGATGTGGTGGAAAATGCCCAGGCACTCATCCAGGATAGAATTGATGCCGGCGAGCTAACGGTGCCAAAAGGTATCAGTTATGCGTTTACGGGAACCTATGAAAATCAGCTTCGCGCAGAAAAGACATTGGCTGTGGTGGTGCCTTTGGCACTCCTTATCATCTTCCTTATTCTTTACTTCCAATTCCGTTCGGTCTCCACCTCCTTAATGGTATTTACGGGTATTGCCGTAGCCTTTGCTGGTGGCTTCCTAATGATTTGGTTCTATGGCCAGGATTGGTTTCTCAACTTCAATGTCTTTGGCGAAAACCTGAGGGATTTGTTCCAGATGCATCCCATAAATTTAAGTGTAGCCGTATGGGTGGGCTTTATCGCCTTGTTCGGTATTGCTACCGATGACGGGGTGGTAATGGCGACCTACCTAACCCAGACTTTTGACCGAAACAGTCCCAACAATAAGAACGAAATTCGGGATTCCATAGTGGAAGCTGGTGAAAAACGTATTCGCCCCTGCTTAATGACGACGGCCACAACCATCTTGGCCTTGTTGCCGATACTGACTTCTACGGGCAGGGGAAGTGACATTATGATACCGATGGCCATACCAAGTTTTGGCGGAATGCTCATCGCCCTCATTACGCTGTTCGTAGTGCCGGTATTGTTCAGTATGAAAAAGGAATTTCAACTTAAAAGAACTCAAAAATGAAAAATAAAGTCATAATAAT
>DASSWN010000156.1:0-6289 GCA_035704905.1 Flavobacteriaceae bacterium | reverse complement strand
GAATTTGATCGATTTTTATGGTTCCACGTAGTGGCCCGCTTTTGTAGTGCAATTCATTTTCATTCAATTCATAATTGGTTCCAAAATAAATCCACCAGAGCAATATTGTCACCATAAAAAGAGGAAGCAAACTAAAAAAATCTTCTGTTTCAGAATTGGAAGCAATTAGAAAATCCCCACCCATCCACAGTAATAAACCCGTAAAGCCAAAAACTATAAGAGGCGTTAACACATCTTTTCTGCTTTGAAATTTCATTTTTTTATAATTTCTGTTCGCCATTCGCTATTTTTCTAATGGCTTTTCGTTCATTTCAAATCCCTGATCGCTCAACTAATTCCATTACCTTTGCAACAAAAATACAATTTTTCAACTTGAGGTTTTTCATTGAAATCGCATACAACGGAAGTGCTTATCACGGTTGGCAAAAACAACCAAAAGCCGTGTCGGTGCAAGAAGTTTTGGAAAACGCTTTAACAACCGCGCTTCAGATAAAAACAGAGGTGGTGGGCGCGGGCCGAACCGATACGGGCGTTCATGCTTCCCAATTTTTTGCTCATTTTGATGCGGAACTTCCTTCCGATACGGCCCAATTCATCTTCAAGTTGAATACAATTTTGCCGCCCGATATTGCAGTATTTCGTATTTTTGAAGTTTCGTCTGAAGCCCATGCTCGTTTCGATGCGATTTCCCGCGAATATCACTATTTTGTGAGTATCCGAAAAAATCCGTTCAAAACAGGTTCGGCTTATTACATCAAGAAAAAAATAGATTTGCAGCGTATGAACGAAGCTGCGGAAATATTGATGAAACATACCAATTTCAAAGCTTTTTCAAAAGTAAAAACCGAAGTGAAAACATTTGACTGCAAAATTGAAAGCGCCGTTTGGGAACAAATTGGCGACCAACTTATTTTTAAAATAAAAGCCGATCGGTTTTTGCGGAATATGGTGCGCGCAATCGTCGGAACTTTGCTGGATATCGGCACACACAAAACGGAAGTCGAAGATATGCAAAAGATAATTCTTGGAAGAAATCGCTGCAATGCGGGAAAATCTGTTCCGGCGCATGCCCTCTTTCTTGTGAATATTGAATATCCAGCAACAATAACAAAACAATAAATGGCCAGCAAAACGGGGAGCGCATTCGATTTTAAAATGTTTGGGCGTTTGCTCAAATACACCAATCCTTACAAATGGATTTTCTATTTTGTGGGGATTTCCGCTATTTTGCTTTCCGGATTGGCGATTTTGCGACCTTATCTGTTGAAAATTACCATTGATCAAAGCATCGTTCCAAAAGACAACGAAATTTTATTATACTTCATTTCTTTAATGGCGGGCGTTTTGGTCTTGGAAGTGATTTTTCAGTTTTGTTTCATCTATTTTGCAAACTGGCTGGGACAGCAAGTAATTCGCGACATCCGGGTCAATTTGTTTTCACACATGCTCGGTTTCCGCAAGGAATACTACGACAAATCGGCGGTGGGCAGATTGGTCACGCGGGCCGTTAGCGATATTGAAACCATTGCGAGTATTTTCAGTCAGGGTTTGTTTATGATTATCAGCGATTTGCTGAAAATGTTGGCGGTATTAATTTTTATGTTCTTCCAAAGTTGGCAATTAACCTTGCTGGTTTTAGTGGTTTTGCCCTTCATTTTGTACGCTACGAAAGTGTTTCAACAAAAAATGAAAATCGCTTTTGAAGAAGTGCGGACCCAAGTTTCCAATTTGAATTCATTTGTGCAAGAACGAATTACCGGTATGAAAATTTTGCAGATTTTCGGAAGGGAGAAAACGGAATATGAGAAATTCAAAGACATCAACGACAGACACCGCAAAGGCTGGGTAAAAGCCGTTTGGCACAACTCCATTTTCTTCCCGATCGCGGAAATGTCCACCTCCATCACAATTGGTCTGGTGGTTTGGTTTGGCGGGTTGAATGTAGTGGGAAACGATGCACTTTCCCTCGGAATTATTGTCATGTTCATTCAGTTGATCGAAATGTTGTTCCGGCCGTTGCGGCAGATCGCCGATAAATTCAACACGCTACAAATGGGAATGGTGGCAGCGAACCGTGTTTTTGGCATTATGGACACCAAAGCGACTATTCCGGACACTGGAAAAATGGAAGTGAAAAATTTGGTCGGTGAAATTCAGTTCAAAAATGTGCGCTTCGGCTATGTTCCGGGCGAAGACGTGCTGAAAGGGATTTCTTTTGAAGTGAACGCTGGTGAAACCGTGGCCATTGTTGGCGCGACGGGAGCGGGAAAAAGCACCATCATCAATTTGCTGACGCGGTTTTACGAAATCAATTCCGGGGAAATTTGCGTGGACAATATTCCGATAAAGGATATTAAATTGAACTCATTACGGGATGAAATCGCCGTTGTTTTGCAGGATGTATTTTTATTTGCCGACACCATTTTGAACAATATTACCTTGGGAAAAGAAAGCATTTCCGAAGAAGATGTGGTTCGCGCGGCCAAACAAATTGGCGTTCATGAATTCATCAGCAGTTTGCCAGGCGGCTACCATTACAACGTGAAAGAACGCGGCGCGATGCTTTCTTCGGGTCAACGACAACTGATCGCTTTTTTGCGGGCCTATTTGAGCCATCCCAGCATCTTGGTTTTGGACGAAGCCACCTCTTCAGTCGATAGTTACAGCGAACATTTGATGCAAGAAGCCACGGAGAAAATTACCAAAGGACGCACTTCCATCGTCATTGCCCACCGTTTGGCGACCATCAAAAAAGCCGACCGTATTTTGGTTATGGAAGCCGGGGAAATTGTGGAAATCGGTACCCACCAGCAATTATTGCAACAAGAAAACGGAATTTATCGCAATTTGTACGAAGTGCAGTTTCAGACGGAGGAAGTGTGAGTTTGTGAATTAGTGAATTAGTGAATGGGTGAATAGGAATGAGCGATGAGGCAACGATAAATGCCCATGTCCTATGACTTCTATGACTACGACTTTTAACTTTTTCTTATCTGTTCGGATCCTTTCCGCCGAATTTCGTGAGCTTGTAAGTGAAACTAAGCAAGAAATACCGCTTTAACACCAAATTTTGCGTATCTTGAATATAATCTTCGCCGGTGCTTCGGTATGTGCTTACATTCTGGTCGAGCAAATCGTAGGCTTTTATTTCAATAGTGGCATCGTCACCCAAAAATTTATAGCCCAAACTTGCATTCCATAAAACAGAAGTCGGATCGAACGAGCCGCTTACGTTTCCATCGTAATTGTAATCTATTTCAGTTTCAAAAACAATATTTTTCGGCCAGAAAGTGGTCAAATCCAAATTGAAATAATGATTGGAATAGTCTTCTTCGCGGCTCTGGAAAATATCATATTTGTTCATTTCATAGGACAGGCGATAGTGCGCGGAAAGTGAAAATAAATCTTCAATTTCATAACCTAAATTCAGCCGAGGCGTCACTCCGAAGTTTTGCGATTCGTATTGTTCGCCATTCGAAAATCCGACCGAATTGCGAAAATTCCCCCAAATTCCGGCACCATAGCTGAAAATACCTTTGTCTTTTTTGTGGCGTTTGTTGAAAGAACCGCCTAAATTCATCGAATAATTCCCGTCAATATTGGTATATGTCGTGGTTCTCAACAAATCTTCATCGGTTGTGCTCACGGAAACCACTTGATCATCCGTAAAATTCAAGGAACCATAAATATAATAACCCGAACGGGTCGCGAAATCATAATTGCGCAAACCAAAATAAAGGTTCTGAACAAACTCCGGACGTAAATTCGGATTTCCGGTAACAATATTCAAAGGGTTTGTTCTATCGGTTACGGGTTGCAATTGCTGCAAAGAAGGAACATTCGATCGGGTATTATAGTTTAAATAAACCGAACTGGATTTTTTGATTTCATAGCGGACATACGAATTTAAATACAAATTGTTGTACGAATTTTCAAATGCAACATTTTCAATTAAATTTTCACTTTTCAATTTGGTATGCAACAGTCCCGCATCGAAACTGGCACGCCATTTTTCCCCCTCATAACTAACGCCCACATTCGGAATGTGTTTGGTTCCGTTGAATTCGTACTCATTGCTTAAACTAGCATCAAAATCAGAATATTCTTGCGTGGCGGTATTGAAATCGAAAACCTTTCGCGAGCTGTTCCCATTTTCTATTTCCAAATCATAAGAAATATCCAAAAAGAAATCTTTCGTCAAAACCGATCTATCTGTAATACCCGCGCGGTACTCATTTTCATTTTGTTTTGAATCGATGTACTGATTTTGGGATTCGACCTCGGAAAGGCTTCCATCGTAAACGGCGCGCGCGGATGAAAAGAATTGTTCCGAATTGTTTTTGTTGTGATCGTTGGTAAAATGAAATTCCAAATACGCGCCATTCCCGCCAAATTTCCGGATAAAGTTGAACCTGTTGCTAAAATTCCCCGAATAATTGTCGGCATTGGAAGCGGTTTCAGAAGTGTTGATCAAATTTCCGGCATCATCGAGGGATTCCGAAGAAGAACCACTTTGAGAAATACCGGTATTTATTTTCACATGCGGACTTATGGAAATGCGTGTCAGCGTATCGGGTTTCCATTCAAATTCCATATCGCCTTTGTGCGCATCGCTGATGAAATTGGAGGAAGAACTACTGTTTGTAAAATAATGCCGATCGGGCAAAATAGTTTCCCGGCGCGTTTCGCTGCGGGTTTCGGTGTCTTTTCTTCCATAAAAATAACTTCCACCCAATTCGGTTTTCTTGCCCCATTTATTGGTGACATTTACGCCGGCAGCACTCGATTTTGTCAATCCTTGCCCGGCATCAAAAATTCCACCGTTCGTAAAATAGGAAGTGTTCCCTACGCGCGTAAAATTAAAAGCATTTCGGCCCATCAATTGCCAAAGTTCATCGGAAGAAAAACCCGGCTCATTGATGTTGTTGGTTCCGCCCAGCGCACTAATTCGGAAATCGCCATTAAAATAATTAGCGATTCCATTCAAGACATACCGATCATCTGTGCCGGCGGCGGCCGAAAAACGTGAAAAATAACCTTTATCCATATCTTCCTTCAGCTCAATGTTGATGGTTTTGTTGTTCGGGTCGCCGGCCTTTCCGGTGAATTCTTCCGATTTGGTTTTTGTGCTCATCACTTGGATTTTATCAATGATTTCTTTCGGAAGGTTTTTAGTGGCAATTTTCGGGTCTCCTCCAAAAAATTCTTCCCCATTCACCAATATTTTGTTCACCGGTTTCCCATTTATGGTAATATTCCCATCTTTATCAACCTCCACGCCGGGGAGCTTTTTCAATAATTCCTCCAAATTCGCATCGGCACGCGTATTGAACGAACTTGCATTGAATTGCAGCGTGTCCGATTTCAACATGACGGGAGCGGCAGCGGTAACGGTCACCTCGCCCAAAGAGTTTGTGGCAGGATTCATCGTGATTGCCCCCAAATTGAGTTCCGGTTGGTCCAGTGAGAATTCCTTCTTATACGTTTGAAATCCGGTATAGGAAACATATAAATTGACCTTTTTGGCTTTGGAAGAGCCTTTCAAACGAAAAAAACCATCGCTGTCGGTAATGGTGTAAGTGATGAGGGTGGAATCAGAAACTTTTTCCAAATAAACCGTTGCCGCTTCCAAGGGAATTTGGGTGCTGTCTTTTACGTTTCCGGTGATTTCAAATCCCGCCTGCCGGGCGGGCAGGTCTTGTGCCGTGACGAGCGTGGAGAAAAAACAGCAAATTGCCAAAAAGTAAAACTTCATAAATTTCGGATAAATTGAATCGCTAAAAATATGAAAAAATCAGTATTTTTCTTTCCAAAACGCAAAATCCGTAAATTTATTTCAAAATTTCACTTTTTAAAGTTAAAATCCTAAGTGCCAAAAAGTTATTTTGAAAGTTTGGCAGATATTCCCTATTCTTTTTTACTTTTTTCGCATATAAATCGAAATGGGAACACCCGTAAAGTCAAATTCTTTCCGCAATTGATTTTCCAAAAAGCGTTTGTAGGGCTCTTTTACATATTGCGGTAAATTGCAGAAAAAAGCAAATTGCGGTTGCGACGTCGGTAGTTGGGTGATGAATTTTATTTTAACATATTTGCCTTTGTAGCCAGGAGGTGGGTTTTGCTGAATGATGGGCAACATGACGTCGTTCAGTTCCCTGGTTTTGATCTTTTTGCTTCGATTCTGATATACTTCCACTGCAGTTTCAATGGCTTTGAAAATGCGTTGCTTGTTCATTACCGAAATAAAAACAATTGGCACATCGGTGAAAGGTTCCATTTCCTTTCGCAT
>DASSWN010000123.1:0-4688 GCA_035704905.1 Flavobacteriaceae bacterium | reverse complement strand
CACAATTACCAAATAAGTTGCAATACCAAAATCACTTTAAAAATGCGGTTTATTAAACCGCATTTTTTTATGAAATAATCCAAGTGGGGTATTACATTTATTAATTTTTTGCCTTACAGGGAAACCTCCGTTCTTTATTCGTAATTTTGCGCTCCGTACGGACAATTCACAAAACAAAACATGATGGCCCAAACAAAATATATTTTTGTGACCGGCGGTGTTTCTTCGTCTCTCGGGAAAGGAATAATCGCAGCTTCACTCGCCAAATTATTGCAAGCCCGCGGATATCGCGTTACCATTCAGAAACTCGATCCTTATATCAATATTGACCCGGGAACACTTAATCCTTATGAACATGGCGAATGTTTTGTAACGGAAGATGGCGCCGAAACCGACTTGGATTTAGGACACTACGAGCGATTCTTGAACGTAAATACTTCCCAAGCCAACAATGTTACCACCGGAAGAATTTATCAAAGTGTCATTGAAAAGGAACGTCGTGGGGAATTTTTGGGAAAAACCGTACAAGTGGTTCCGCATATTACCAATGAAATCAAGGAACGAATTCAAATCTTGGGAAAAAGCGGCGATTACGATATTGTGATCACCGAAATCGGTGGAACGGTCGGTGATATTGAATCCTTGCCCTATATCGAATCCGTACGTCAATTGAAATGGGAACTTGGTGAGCACAATGCATTGGTCATTCATTTGACGCTCATCCCTTATCTTTCCGCGGCAAAAGAATTAAAAACCAAACCCACACAACACAGCATCAAAACCCTGATGGAGAGTGGGATAAGTGCCGATATTTTGGTTTGTCGAACCGAACACCATTTAAGCGAGGAATTAAAAACGAAATTGGCCCTGTTCTGCAATGTAAAAAAGGAAGCCGTCATTGAATCCATTGATGCTTCCACAATTTATGATGTTCCGAACCTTATGCTGGAAGAAGGATTGGACAATATTGTGTTGGAAAAATTGCACCTTTCAGATGAAACCCCTCCAAATTTGAAACAATGGAATCAGTTTTTGAACCGCCACAAAAATCCAAAAAGTGAAGTCACAATTGGATTGGTCGGAAAATATGTGGAACTGCAAGATTCGTACAAATCTATTTTGGAAGCATTCATTCACGCCGGAGCAGAAAATGAAGTGAAAGTAAATATTGAAAGCATTCATTCGGAGTTTCTTGAGAAGCCGGTAAATAAAAAAATAAGCCATTTGCACGGAATTTTGGTCGCACCTGGTTTTGGTGAACGCGGAATTGAAGGAAAAATTCAAGCGGTGAAATATGCCAGGGAAAACAAACTTCCCTTTTTCGGTATTTGTCTAGGAATGCAAATGGCCATCATTGAATATGCCCGGAATGTACTTGATTTGGAAAATGCAAATTCCACCGAAATGTTCGAAAAAACCCCTCACCCCGTGGTCGATCTGATGGAAGAACAAAAAAATATCAGCGAAAAAGGTGGAACGATGCGCTTGGGTTCTTGGCAATGTGATCTGAAAGAAGGAAGCCTAATTGAAAAAATTTATGGAAAACCGGTAATCTATGAACGCCACCGCCATCGTTATGAATATAACAACCAATATAAAGATGAATTGGAAAATGCCGGGATGATCAGTTCAGGGATCAACCCACAAACCGGCTTGGTGGAAACCATCGAATTGCATGATCATCCGTGGTTTATCGGCGTTCAATATCACCCTGAATACAAAAGTACTGTCGCCACCCCACACCCGTTGTTCACTGCTTTTGTTGAAGCCGCAAAAGTATTTTCGCAAAAAAATGCCAAGGTTCAAGCTTCATAAAGTAAAATTGCATGGAAAATCCACGGGAATATCAGCAGAAAACACGATTTTTGCAGCGATTAAAAAAAGAAGAAAACAAGTAGTAATTTTTTATCTTTTTTAGATAAGGAAGGTATAGTACAACTATGGAAAATAAAAAATTCGACGCCAATTCCGCAATTGGGTTTCTTTTGATTGGTGCGATCTTGTTATGGTGGCTTTATCAAAGTTCACAAAAAGAAGCAGCAGCGGTTGACACAAAAAAGACCGAACAGGTTACAAACGGAACACAATCCGGCCAGAACACTGAAGAAAGTCCTGAAACGGCTAATTTTCAAACCGACAGCATTTCCGATTATAAAGAAAATCTGGAAGGAACCTTTGGCTATTCCTCACAAAAAGCTTCAACCCAGAATAAAGTAAGCATTTTGGAAAATGATTTGTTGCAGTTAAAAATCGGCAACAAAGGCGGACAAATCGTGGAAGCCAAAATCAAAAAATTCCATTCTCATGATTCGTTGCCAATTTATTTGGTAAAAGATGGGAATGCATCCTTCAATTTGACTTTGACCACGCAGGACGGAAAAAAGGTACAAACCAAGAATAAGTATTTTGAACCGGAACTTTTCAACGACGGAAAAAGCCTTTCCATGAAACTAAAAGTGTCCGAAAATCAATATCTTGAGTATGTGTACACCATTCGCCCCGATGAATATATGCTCGATTTTGTGATTCGCTCGCAGGGTTTGAAAAATGTTGTCAATACATCTGATCCGGCAATTCTGACGTGGAAAATGAAAGCATTTTCGCACGAAAAAAGTTTGTCGTATGAAAACAGGTACACCGAAATTGTGTATGGCTATGAAGACGGAAAAGACGATTACACCGGACAAGGAAGCGAAGATGAAAATGAAGATAAGGAAATAGAATTCATCGCCTTTAAGCAGCATTTTTTCACTTCCATTCTTTTGGCTGACCAACCCTTCGAAACGGGAAAATTCATCTCCAGAAACTTGGTGGAAGATGAAGATATTGACACCCTTTTCACCAAAGGATTTACCGCTGTGGTTCCTGTTGCAAGTGTAGGCGGCGAATTCAACAAAACGATGAACTGGTATTACGGACCAACGGACCACGATATTCTAACGAGCTATGACCGCAATTTAGATGAAATCGTTTCTTTGGGATGGGGAATTTTTCAGTGGATCAACCAGTATTTGATCCTTCCGTTTTTTGGGTTTTTGATGTCTTTTCTTCCTGCGGGAATCGCCATCATTTTCTTGACCATTTCCATCAAACTTTTATTGTCGCCGGTACAATACAAGCAATATTTGTCGCAAGCAAAAATGAAGGTCCTACGGCCCGAAATTGATGAACTGGCAAAAAAATACAAGGACAATCCAATGAAAAAGCAGCAAGAAACCATGAAGCTGCAAAACAAAGCCGGCGCAAGCCCGTTGGCAGGTTGTTTGCCCGCATTGCTGCAAATCCCGATTCTATATGCTTTGTTTATGGTTTTCCCGGCTGTTTTCGATTTGCGGAACAAAAGTTTTCTTTGGGTTGACGATTTATCAAGTTTTGATGTCATTGCAGAATTGCCCTTCACAATTCCCTTTTATGGCGATCATGTGAGTTTGTTCCCAATTTTGGCATCGGTAGCGATCTTTTTCTCTATGCGGTTGACCACAGGAAACAATATGGCTTCTTCGCAACCCCAACAAGAAGGCATGCCGGATATGGGAAAAATGATGAAATACATGATGTTCCTCTCCCCCATTTTCATGTTGTTTTTCTTCAACAATTATCCAAGCGGATTGAGTTTGTACTATTTTATTTCGAACCTCATCACGATTGGAATTATTCTTGTTATAAAAAATTACATCATTGACGAAGAAAAAATTCACGCCAAAATTGAAGAGAACAAGAAAAAACCCAAAAAGCAGGGAAAATTCGCACGAAAAATGGCGGAAATGATGGAACAAGCCGAACAGCAAAAAAAGGCACAACAACGACGGAAGTAAATGGTGTTTCCAGTAACCAAAAATGAAAAGCTTCTGATCGTCAGGAGCTTTTCGGGTTTTAAAATAAACCATTTCAAAAACGCCAAAATAAACCGTACCATGAAGTACTTTTTGACAATTTTATTTATTTGGGTATTCGCATTGGCTCATGCCCAAGAAACCAATCAATTCGATTCCAATGGAAAACGACATGGAAAATGGATGAAGTTTTATGAAGGAACGGACGAAATTCGTTATCGCGGAACATTTGAACACGGAAAAGAAATAGGCACATTCGAGTTTTATAAATTTCCGGAAGAGCGCAAGCCGAACTCGAAATCTTTTCTTTTCGCAACAAAAACGTACACCAAAAACAGTGATTTGATTGAAATAGCCTATTTCACGGAAAAAGGCGATTTGGTGAGCAATGGCCAAATGAAAGGTAAAGATCGTGTGGGAAAATGGGTGTATTTTCATCCGGGAACCGACAAAATTTTGATGACGGAATTGTATGAAAATGGAAAATTGAATGGTTTTCAAACCACTTTCTTCCTGAATGGGAATGTCATGAAAAAATCATTCTACAAAAATGGAAAATTAGAGGGAAAAGAATTTATTTACACAGAAAATGGAATTCTGGTAAAACAATTCACCTATGAAAATAACGAACTCAACGGTATCGTAAATTATTATGATGCCGAAGGAAATTTGACCACAACCGGATTTTATAAAAACAATCGAAAAGATGGTGAGTGGAAAACCTACGAAAACGGAAAAGTTGTGAAAACAGAAATATTTCCGTTACATTAGAATAAAACCAATAAACAAACAAAAATGAAACGCGTTGTAGTTGGACTTAGTGGCGGAGTGGATTCCAGTGTGGCAGCCTATCTT
>DASSWN010000118.1:0-34184 GCA_035704905.1 Flavobacteriaceae bacterium | reverse complement strand
AAATTATCCAAGACATTGTGATAAGAAGACGTGTTTTTTCTTGCTGAAATTATCATCATCACATCATCGTCGTGCACATCTTTTGCCAAGAACAAAAAGTCGTTCCAATCGTCGAAAGTCTTAAACGTAATCGGAGCTTTCATATTCATTTTCTTCACGGTTTTTTGAATATTCATCTTCATTTCCTCATCACAATTCACCAATATCGGAATACTTAGTTCTTGGGACAAACGCACGGATTTTTTCAACCAATGATCAAAACCTTCCATCTTTTCTGCATGTGGAGGTACGGCCATGAAAAGTCGCTTATGCGTTGCCCACGGATGTATAATATGGCAAATGAATGTTGTTTTGTTGGAACCTTTAATGATTTTTTTCATTTTCCCTCCTACAAATTTATCAAGCAAGCCGGAACTATGCGGCCAACCCAGAATAATCGTGTCCGCAACGATTTCCTTTGCCGTACGCGAAATACCTCCGGAAATACTTTGATCGATGGCCGTGATTATTTTCACATCAATTTCTACCGCCGAACCTTGCTTCACAAAAACTTCCAATTTTTCTTTGGTCTTGGAAACATTATGTTCGGCGGCTTCATCATTTGGCACCACCGATAAAATATTGATTGGGTTTTCGGAAGATTTATCCTTCATTAAAATTGCAAATTCCAACAGTTTTTCAAAGTTTACGATATTGGCAATGGGCAACAGAATATGTTCATTGTTGTTTTTCGATTTTTTATTGGTTTCAAGGGTTTCGTTTTCGTTTTCCACCACCAATTTTTTTGCCGCTTTTTCGGTAACCAAGGTAGAAATGATGCAAGTTATTAGAATTAAAATAACCGTTCCGTTCAAAATAGCTTCATTGACAATTCCTGCCTCATATCCGACCAAAATCACCGCCAATGTCGCCGCCGCTCTAGAAGTGCTCAACCCGAACATCAAATTGCGTTGTACTTTGTTGTACCTGAAAGATAATTGCGCCAACCAAGCGGCCAGCCATTTGCTGAAAACGGCCACCAAGGTCAAAACAGCAGCCAAAATCAGGGCAGAAGTTCCGCTAAAAATAACCCGTATATCCACCAACATTCCGACGGAAATAAGGAAAAAGGGAATGAATAAAGAGTTTCCAATAAATTCAATTCTATTCATCAGTGCCGAAGAATGAGGTATGAGCGGATTTATTGCCAGTCCCGCCACGAACGCGCCAATTATGGGTTCCAAACCGGCAAGTTCAGAAAGAAAAGATGCTATAAAAACAACCGCCAAGACAAAAACATAATGAGAATGCCGCTCATTTTGAACAGTTCGAAAAAACCATTTGGCAATTTTAGGTATAAGCCAAAACATAATGATTAAAAACACCAACATCGATACAACAAGACGGATCCAAAAAGATTGGTCTAGATCTCCATTGCTGTTTTCCACAATGACCGCCAAAATCGTTAGCACCGCAGCATCGGCGAGTATGGTCGCACCAACGGTTATCGCAACCGCTTGGTTTTTCATGACGCCCAAATTGCTCACAATCGGATAAGCAACCAGGGTGTGGGTCGCGAACATACTGGTAGTTAAAATACTTGCATTAAATGGGATCCCCAGAAGATAATAACAAACCGGGAACCCAATGAGCATGGGGATTGCAAACGTGTAAAACCCAAACAAAATACTTTTGTTCTTATTGGCTTTGAACTCGTTCATATCCAACTCCAATCCGGCGATGAACATGATATAAATAATGCCGATCGTCGAAAGCAGTTCGATTGCCGTATTATCGGCTAAAAGTCCCAATCCGTAAGGTCCTACAATAATTCCCGAAATGATCAGAACAATAATTCCCGGAATATTGATTTTTTTGAACAACAAAGGGGAAATCAGGATAATCATTAGAATAAGGGCAAACACCAAGACCGGATTGCTCAAGGGCAAATGAAACTCATGTTGTAAAATTTCGAAAAATTCATTCATTGCAATCGTGCTTTTCGTGGCTAAAATAGAATAATTTCAGTAAAAACCGATTTTAAAAGGAACCCGTTTAAACGTTTTTTTTAAAACCTAAGCGTTTTTGAAAGAAAAAGATGAATTCTGCTTGTTAAAAATAATATAATTGTGTAGATAGCAAAAGAGATCATTTAACGTTTTAGTACTTTGCGGGTCTTACTTTATAAACAACCGTTAAGCCCGAAAAAATCATTAAATCACAACTTATATATGAAACTTTATCCAATTGAAGCCGGAAACTTCAAACTCGATGGTGGGGCTATGTTCGGGGTGGTGCCAAAAAGCCTTTGGAGCAAAACCAATCCCGCAGATGAAAATAATATGATCGAAATGGCTGCCCGCTGTCTTTTGATTGAGGATGGAAAAAGGCTGATCCTCATCGATAATGGAATGGGCGACAAACAAAGTGAAAAATTTTTTGGATATTATCATCGTTGGGGCCAACATTCGCTCGATAAATCATTGGAAAAACATGGCTTTCATCGCGACGATATTACCGATGTTTTTCTGACACATCTGCATTTCGATCATTGCGGAGGAAGCATTCAATGGAACAAAGAACGCACCGGATACGAACCTGCTTTTAAAAATGCTAAATTTTATACCAACGAGCAACACTGGAAGTGGGCCACCAACCCGAACGCACGCGAAAAAGCATCTTTTTTAAAAGAGAACCTGCTGCCGATGGAAACTTCCGGGCAATTATTCTTTTTGGGAAGAAGTGAAAATGAAGGTTCACGATATTACGATCATTTGGGTTTTGGTGTTCTTTTTGTCGATGGACATACCGAAAAACAAATGATTCCACATATACAATATCAAGGAAAAACCCTTGTTTTTTGCGCTGATCTTTTGCCCACCGCAGGCCACGTTCCATTGCCATACGTGATGGGCTATGACACACGGCCATTACTGACACTTTCAGAAAAAAAGGCGTTTTTGGAAACCGCTGCGGAAAATAATTTTTACCTATTTTTGGAGCACGATGCCCATAATGAAATTATTACGGTCAAAAACACGGAAAAAGGTGTGCGCTATGACCAATCTTTTACTTTTAACGAACTCTTTAATTAAACTAAAAACACAAATGAAAATCCCGTATTTCAAATCAATTCTTGCCGCTTCTGGCGCGGCAATTCTTTTAGCCGGTTGTGGAACTTCGAATTTAGTGGTAAATTCCGAACCAATTAGGGTTACAAAACCTTTACCCATAAAAAAATCGGAACTAACTGAAGCTCAGTTAAAAACATGGAAATCCCTCGATCCGGTTAACGATACCATACCCGGAATGAGCGTGAACAAAGCCTATTCGGAAATCATAAAAGACCAAGAAGGCAAAACGGTTATCGTTGCGGTTTTGGACAGCGGCGTGGATATTGAACATGAAGACTTGGACAGCAAAATTTGGGTAAATGAAGACGAAATTCCCAATAACGGAATCGACGATGACAAAAATGGCTACATTGATGATATCCACGGTTGGAATTTTTTGGGTGATATGGTTGGCGCCAACTTGGAACTGACCCGCATCCTGAAAAAATTGAAGCCAAAATATGATGGAAAATCAGCCAATGAAATAAGTCCCGAAAACAAAGATGAATTTGCATTGTACCAACGTGCCAACAAAGAATATACTGAAAAGCACACCGAAGCGCAACAAAACAAAGCCTATTACGAAAATATTCTTTCCAGCGTAAAAGGAGCTCAAGAAGCGCTTGAGGCAAAATTAGGGAAAGGTTTCACTGCCGAGGAGCTTTCAAATATGGAAGCCAACACTGCCGAATTGCAACAGCAAAAAGGAATGGTCATGCAAATGATGGCCCGCGCGGGAGATGATTTCTCTTTCGAAGATTTGTACGAACAACTTGAAGGGGGTATCGAATATTTTACCAATCAATTACAATATCATTATAACTTGGAATTCAATGGCCGGGAAGTTGTGGGTGACGACCCGAATGTTTGGAATGACATGCAGTACGGGAACAATGATGTTGACGGGCCAACCGAAGATGAAGAAGATGTGAAACACGGAACCCATGTTGCCGGAATCATTGCCGCGGAACGAAACAATGGCATTGGCATAAATGGAGTTGCCGAAAATGTGAAAATCATGGTATTGCGCGCCGTTCCCGACGGTGATGAGTTCGATAAAGATATTGCGCGCGGAATTCGTTATGCCGTTGATAATGGCGCAACAATCATCAACGGAAGTTTCGGAAAATATTATTCACAACATTCCGATTGGGTCAATGATGCGATCAAATATGCCGCAGATCATGATGTTTTGATTGTACGTGCCGCCGGAAACGATGCTTTGGATTTGGAAACAAATCGCGTTTATCCGAACGATCAATGGCCGGAACAGCCGGAAGAAATTGCAAACAACTTTTTGGTTGTTGGGGCGTTGAATTATTTATTTGGTGAAAATCTGCTTGCCGGTTTTTCAAATTATGGCTTGACAAATGTGGACGTGTTCGCGCCAGGTGTTAAAATTTACTCCTCAACTCCTTTGAATACTTATGAATACCTGCAAGGAACTTCCATGGCTTCACCTGCTGTTGCCGGTGTTGCGGCTGTAATCCGCTCTTATTATCCAAAATTGAGCGCGGAACAGGTCAAATCCATTATTGAGCAAAGTGGAATTCCAATGACTGCGGAAGTATTGGTTCCGACTCCACGCGATCAGCGAACTGAGAACAAAAACATCAATACGCTTGATAAAATTTCCGTTTCCGGAAAAATTGTTAACTTATACAACGCCCTGATTTTGGCAGATACAATTGCCAAATGATATATTGTATTTTGCGGAAAAATGGTCATAACGAACATTTTTCCGCATTATTTTTAAAATCTCAAACCTCATTTTTATGCGTTATTTCTTTTCATTTTTCTTTTTGCTTTCGGGTTTAACCGGAATTTCCCAGAATGATCCGTGTTATTGGCAACAGCATGTAGATTATACCATGAATGTTGACATGAATGTGGAAAATTACCGCTATACCGGAACGCAAAAATTGGTTTACACGAATAATTCGCCGGACACATTATCCCGTGTTTTTTATCATCTTTATTTCAATGCATTTCAACCCGGAAGTCAGATGGATGTGCGTTCGCGAACAATTTCCGATCCGGATGATCGCGTAGGGGATCGAATTTCAAAATTAACGCCAGATGAAATTGGTTATTTGAAAATTTCTTCTTTGAAACAAAACGGAAAGAAAACCGTGTATGAAACCGTGGGCACCATTTTGGAGGTGCAACTTCCCGAACCCATTCTTCCCGGAGAAAAAACAACATTCGATATGGAGTTCAATGGACCGGTACCGGTTCAAATTCGACGCTCTGGTCGCAACAATGCCGAAGGTGTGGCTCTTTCCATGACCCAATGGTATCCAAAAATAGCGGAATATGATTTTGAAGGCTGGCATGCCGATCCGTATATTGGGCGCGAATTCCATGGCGTTTGGGGAAATTTCGACGTGAAAATCACCATCGATAAAGATTATATATTAGGCGGAAGTGGATATCTGCAAAATGGAAATGAAATTGGTTATAATTATGAAGAGAAAGGCACAAAAGTAAAACGAAAAGGCAAAACACTTACCTGGCATTTCATTGCTCCAAATGTACATGATTTTGCTTGGGCCGCCGATCCAGAGTATCTTCACGACAAGCTCGTGGCTGCCGACGGAACAGTTTTACACTTTTTATATAAAAATGATCAGGAAATCATAGAAAACTGGAAAAAATTACAACCTGTTACGGAAAAATTATTGTTGTTTTTTAATGAACATATTGGCCCTTACCCGTGGAAACAATATTCAGTCATTCAGGGCGGGGACGGTGGCATGGAATATGCGATGGCCACACTTATAACCGGTGGAAGGGAATTTGGTAGTTTGGTTGGTGTAACGGCACACGAATTTGCGCATTCTTGGTTTCAGCAGATTTTGGCAACAAATGAAAGTAAGCATGAGTGGATGGATGAAGGTTTCACCACGTATATTTCCACACTTGCCGAAAACCAACTTCGTGAAAACCCGGCTGAAAATCCTTTTGAGCGCACCTATCGCGGCTACACTTATTTGGCCAATTCCGGAAAAGAGCAACCAATGACCACACACGCAGACCGTTATGAGTACAATATGGCCTACGGATTGGCGGCGTATTCCAAAGGAGCGGTTTTTTTGGCACAGTTGGGCTATATTATCGGAGAGGAAAACTTGGCAAAAACCTTGAAGCGTTATTATGATGTTTGGAAATTCAAACATCCAACACCGAACGATTTTATTCGTGTGGCCGAAAAAGTTTCAAATGCGGAATTGGACTGGTACTTAACCGATTTTACGCGAACAACCAATACCATCGATTACGCTATAAAAGCGGTTTCACAAAACAACGCAAACACTTCGATCACTTTGGAGCGCATCGGGCGAATGCCGATGCCAATAGATTTAATGATAACCTATAAAGACGGAACAAAAGAATTGGTTTATGTTCCGTTACAAATGATGCGCTGCACCAAACCGGATGAAACATCGGAAACCGTACAGCGGGTAGTGAAAGAAGATTGGGCTTGGGCTTATCCGACCTATGAGTTTACAATTGAGCGTCCGAAAAGCGAAATTGCACAAATTGAAATCGATGCCTCCGATCGGCTGGCAGATGTCAACCGAGAAAACAATCTCTGGAAAAATGAATGATTTCTTCTAATCATGTTCTAGCCTCATTTTAAACCTAATGAATTCAAAACAAATTCATTGGGTTTTTTAGTTTTCGTTCAGTTCATAAAAAAAGGTTTTGTATTTTTGACAAAACAGGACCCTTCTTCTAAAATATGAAAAACACCATGGAATAGAAGAATAGTTCAATATTCCGCAAAGAAAAATTATTTTCCAAATTCCGGATATCCAAAAAAAACACAATCCCATGTCGGAACAATTCGGAAAAAATGAACGGATAAAAAGCAAAAAAGTTTTTGAAAAATTGTTTTCCGAAGGGAAATCCATAAATACCTTCCCTTTAAAATTGGTTTTTGTTCCGCTTGAAGTACAAGAAGAAAAACTGAATAAAATAGGGGTTTCCGCACCAAAAAAACGTTTTAAAAAAGCTGTTGAGCGGAACAAAATCAAACGTTTGATGCGCGAATCTTTCCGCAAAAACAAATATATTTTGAACAACACCAAAGCTAATTATGCGTTGCTGTTCATATACATTGGCAAAGAAATAATGACCTATTCGCAAATTTTCGCTTCTATGGAAAAATTGCTCCGTAAATTTGTGGAACAGGAAAAAAGCACTAAAAAATGAAGCTAAAAAAAATCATACTTTTCCCCTCGATTGTGGCGGCAATTCTTGTTTTAACAGCAGCTACCACCTTTAAAACGACGCCATTTTTCGAAATCGCGAAGCAAATTGAAATTTTCACGACTTTGTACAAAGAAGTGAACATGAATTATGTCGATGAAACCAATCCTGCCCACTTAATGACGACCGCGATGACAGCAATGTTGAAGGAATTGGATCCGTACACGGTTTATTTCAACGAGCAGGACGTGGAACAGGCAAAGATCATGCAGTCCGGTGAATATACTGGCATCGGTGCGTTGATAAAAACCAAAGAGGACGGGATATTGATCATGGAAACCTTTAAAAATTCACCTGCAGATAAAGCAAACCTAAAAGCCGGCGACAAAATCATTAAAATCGGCGACATTGCCATTTCCGATTTTGGCGAAGACGCCGGACAGCTTTTGCAAGGTTCACCAGGTTCAAAAGTGGCAGTAACTTTTATGCGCCAAGGTTCCGAGAAAACAACATCTTTGATTCGCGAGGAAGTTGAAGTGCCGGCTGTTCCTTATTTTGGTTTGCTGGAAGGAAATATCGGCTACATTGTTCTTTCGCAATTCAATAGAAAAGCCGCTAAAGAAACCGCTGAGGCACTGGAAGAACTCAAAAAACAAGGTGCGACCAAAATTATTCTCGATTTAAGAAACAATCCTGGCGGACTTTTAATCGAGGCTATCAAAGTGAGCAATTTATTTGTTCCCAAGGATGAATTGATTGTTACCACAAAATCTTCCATCGAAAAATACAACAAAACCTATACCACCCGGAATGAAGCCGTGGACCCCGATATTCCGTTGGTGGTTTTGGTGAACGGACGGAGTGCATCGGCAAGCGAAATCGTAGCCGGCAGCTTACAAGATTTGGACCGTGCTGTGATTATTGGGGCCCGAAGTTTTGGTAAAGGCTTGGTGCAGCGTCCAAAAAAACTTCCTTACGGGGCTCAAATGAAAATTACCATTGCCCGATATTACACGCCCAGCGGACGTTGCATTCAAGCACTGGATTATTGGCACCGAGATGCGGAAGGAAATGCGGTACGCAAAAAAGCTTCCGACTACAACGAATTCAAAACACGCAACGGTCGGCCGGTATTTGACGCTGGCGGAATTATGCCCGACATTGCTTTGGAGACTTCAAAAGTTACCGGGATCACCGAAGCCTTGCTGAAAGAGGACGCAATTTTCAATTTTGCAACAAAATACTATTATTCGCACAATCTCGAAACTCTTGGCAATTTTGAATTTACTTCTTCGGATTATTCAAATTTTCTGAACTATTTGGAAGAAACAGATTTCAAATATGAAACTGAAACCGAAAAGAATGTAGCCGATGCCTTGGAGACTGCAAAAAAAGAAGAGTTGGACTCAAAAACCCAACAAGAATTGCAAAGTTTGTTGGCTTCCATGAATTCCATGGATTCAAGGAATTTGATGGAGCAACAACCCGGAATTGTCAGTTTATTGACCGATGAAATTATTAAACGCTATTTTTATCAGGAAGGATTGTATCAGTATTACACCCAAAACAATCCTGAAATTATGAAAGCAAAAGAAATATTATCAAATCCAACGAAATTTGCCAAGATTTTAAATTAGTATCTCCTGTTTTATGGAAATTTTTTTATCATTAAAATGTGTGGAATTCCATCTTCCAAATAACCTTTTCCGCTGGTTTTAAACCCGTGGGATTCGTAAAATTTGATTAAATATTGCTGGGCCGAAAGTTGAATGGTTTTGATTCCATATTTTGTGTAAATGGCTGCAATTGCTGCTTTTAATAAAATATGTCCATAATTTTTTCCACGTTCCAATTTATCTACTACGATTCTTCCTATCGCCGCTTCTTCAGAATAAATTCCTGCATCAAAACAGCGTGCATACGCAATTATTTTTTTGTTTTTTATTCCCAAAACATGCAGCGCTTTCAAATCTTTTCCATCAATGTCCTGATACAAACATTCCTGTTCCATCACAAAAACCTCGGATCGTAGTTGAAGGATTTCGTATAATTCTTTCGTGGAAAGTGAATTAAAATTCTTGATACTAATCTCCATTTCAAAAATTTAGTCTTGAACTATTATTTCTTTGTTATCGCAGCGATCGAATTCAGGTTGAATGTTCACATGGTTTATTCCAAAATCCTTCCAAACAATAGCTTCAATTTTTTCCAGAACGCTTTCAAATTCTTTCAAATTTATGTTTTCTTGAAAATCTATATGCGCTTCCAAATGAATTTCATTCTCATTTAGTTGCCAAATATGAACATGATGCACATTTCTTATTTCCGGAAGGGCCAAAATGCTGGAATTAATTTTTTCGACAGGAATATCGGTTGGGGAAAAAAGCATCAGAACATGAAAAGAAGATTTAAGCAGATCATATCCCACAACAATAAGATAGATTGCTATTCCGGCGGTTAAGAGGCTATCAATCCAAAATATACCGTAATATTTCATTAAAAGACCGCCTATTAAAACCGCTACGGAGGCAAGCGTATCGGTCAACAAATGGAGATACGCCGATTGCATGTTCAAATTTTCCTTTCTATCATTTTTCAACAAGAAAACACTGAACGCATTTCCGGCAATGGCCAAAATTGCCAGCCAAATCACCAAGCCTGCTTCAATCTCTTGCGGATTAAAAAACCGATCGATAGCATTGTAAATCAATAAAACCGATATAACCATCAAGGAAGAAGCGTTGATAAAGGCAGCCACAATCTCGGCCCTTTTGTAGCCAAAAGTTCGATGACGCGATGCATCCTTTTTCGATAAATAATTTGCGAAATAACTGATTATCAAAGAAACAACATCGGTAAAATTGTGAAGCGCATCCGAAAGAAGGGAAAGGCTGCCGCTAATAAGCCCGCCAATAACTTGAGCCACTGTGATTCCGGTATTCAGCAGTATGGAATAAAGCAGATTTTTTCCGCTTAAGGGTGGATGATCGTGTTGCGAACCTTGTGAATGTGAATGTGGCATAACATGATTTACAAAGGAATTTTCTTCACCCGTTTTTCATGACGGCCGCCGTCAAATTTGGTTTCCAAAAAACAGGTTACCATCTCCAACGCTTGCGGAATGGAAATGAAGCGAGCTGGAAGCCCGAGAATATTCGCATTGTTATGCTTTCTGGCAAGTTCGGCAATTTCTTTGGTCCAACATAAGGCCGATCTGACTTTGGCATGTTTATTGGCTGTCATGGATGCACCGTTTCCGCTTCCGCAGATAATAATTCCAAAATCAACGTTACCGTTTTCCACATCTTGTGCCACCGGATGAACAAAATCTGGATAATCCACACTTTCCGAAGAATCGGTTCCATAATTGAAAACCTCTATTCCTTTGGAAAGAAGCATTTCCATAATTTCAAATTTATAGTTTGTGCCGGCATGGTCGTTTCCAATTGCTAATTTCATAAGTGCTTTAATTTTTCCTTCAAAGATAAAAAACCAAATCGTATCAGTTTAAAAGACGGTGTTAATTAAAAATTCAAAAACATTTATACTCAAGTACTTAAAAATAACCACGTTTTGTTCATAACTTCCAATAGCTTTTTATAAGCTTATTTTGGCGGAACGAAAACAATTTTCATATCTATTTTTTTTCGAACCAACAAAATTTTGTTTTGATATTTTAAGAGAAAGTTATGAAATGAAAATTGGTAGTATTCAACCGTTATTTTTAAAATATTTATGTGCATTTCTAAACCGAAATGGCTTATGAACCGCTGTTAACAAAATCATAAAAAAACATCATTCTCAAAGTTTTACAACTTTATAAGCCTGTTCATAACCGTGGGATCAAGTTCTAAAATAAACAAAAGCAACTTTTCGATCAAAAACTTATACCGCTATGAACACACAATATTAAACAGCATTTAATTTAAAAATTTAAAAAAATAAAAAATGTATATAGTAGATTTGTTCATAACCTCTAACTCATTCTTTTTTTAGCACACGCAATCGAAAACGGTTTAAAATTTCCCGTGCTTCCGTTTCTTGTTTGGCATTTACGTTTAATACAATTCCGGAATGATAGGGAAGGATTCCGTTGCTTTGTTCATTTTGAAAGAAAAACTCGATATTTTCGTTTTCCAACAGTAATTTTAGAACAGCATATTCGTGGGTATAGGTAAAACGGGCGATGGAAATAAATTTCTTCATTTCCCAAAATTAAAGCATTGCAAATCAATAAGAAAGAAATATTTTAAAATTATTCTGTTACCTCGATAAAATTTTCTTGCAAGTTGGAATTTTGATTGTTGAAGGTAAAGTGCAGATACAGAAATACAGCAATGATTCCCAAAAGGAACAAAAATAGAAAATACAGCATTATTTTTTTTGGCTTGTACATTTCTGTGTTTACTTTCATTAAGACAAAATTATAAAATACTTAACAATATTAGGTAATAAAACTTGTTTTTTTTATCTGCCTTCGTTTTATCTCATTTTTATGCGTATTATCTTTTATTGAATTTTAATTTTATTCAAAGAAAGAAGAAGGTGGAAGCAAAAGATGAAAGTCGATTTTTAGCTGTAATTTTACACATAGAAAAAAATATATGACAAGAAGGAAAAAAGGCAAAGAAAACGTTGCGCGGCGGGACAATCTCTCAAAAATGATACTGGGGGTTTTTCGAAAAGATTCGCAGAATACCTTAAATTATAAACAAATTGCCGCCAAACTGGGTATTTCTGATGCCAGTGGCCGGAACCAAATTATCCGCAAATTGGCGAAGCTTGCCGCAATGGAAAAACTACAGGAAGTTTCAAAGGGAAAATTCCAATTAAAAGAAAACAAAAATTATTTTCAAGGGGTTGTGGATATGACCTCAAAAGGCGATGCGTATGTGGTGGTCGATGGTTTGGATGATGATATTTATATTCCAAAAAAGAATATGAACAAAGCTTTGCATGGCGATTTGGTGCAAGCCTATGTTTTTAAGCGAAAGAAAAGTGGGAAATATGAAGGAGAAATCGTTCAGGTCGTTGAACGAAAGAAGACGGAATTTGTTGGGATTTTGAACCTGCATGAAAATTTTGGGTTTGTGAGCATGCAAGATCCAAAAATGTACACCGATATTTTTATTCCAAAGGAAAGGACCAAAAATGCAAAAGATGGCATTATGGTTTTGGTGGAAATAGTGGATTGGCCCGAAAAGGCCGACTCGCCCATTGGTCAGGTAAAAGAAATTCTGGGCGTTCCGGGCGAACACGAAACGGAAATGCATGCAATTTTGGCGCAATACGGACTTCCGTACGAATTTCCGAAAGAAGTTGAAAAATATGCCGATCAACTTGATACTTCTATTGAACCAAAGGAAATTAAAAAACGCCGTGATATGCGGGAAGTGCTGACGTTCACCATCGATCCGAAAGACGCCAAAGATTTTGATGATGCCTTGAGTTTTAGAAAATTGGAAAACGGAAATTTTGAAATTGGTGTTCATATTGCCGATGTTTCCCATTACGTAAAACCAGGTACAATTTTGGACGATGAGGCTTATGAACGAGCCACCTCCGTTTATTTGGTGGACCGCGTGGTTCCGATGTTGCCGGAAGTTTTATCGAACAATGCTTGTTCTTTGCGCCCTCACGAAGAAAAATATACTTTTTCAGCCGTTTTCGAAATTACCAAAAATGCAGAGTTGAAAGGAGAATGGTTCGGAAGAACGGTAACCTATAGTGATGCCCGGTTTTCTTATGAAGAAGCCCAGCATATTATCGAAACTGAAAAAGGACACATTCCCGACGAAATTGCTGTTTCAGGTGAAAATTATGAAGTGAATGAAGCGATTGTGGAATCCATTCAAATTATGGATGATTTGGCAAAAAAAATGCGCGCGCGACGGATGCAGCATGGAGCAATTTCATTTGATACCGTGGAAGTAAAATTCAATTTGGATGAAAACAATGATCCGGTTGGTGTTTATTTCAAAACGTCAAAAGATGCCAATAAATTGATAGAAGAATATATGTTGTTGGCGAACAAAAAGGTGTCGGAGTTTATAGGAAGACAGAATCCGGAAAAGACATTTGTTTATCGTTGCCATGATGAACCAAAGGAAGACCGTTTAACCACGTTACAAACCGTGATCGAGAAATTTGGGTATAAAATAAATTTGAAAAACAAAAAAACAATTGCTTCTTCATTGAATACTTTATTGACCGAAGTTGTTGGAAAAAAGGAACAGAATTTAGTGGACACATTGACGATTCGTACCATGAGCAAGGCGTATTACAGCACAAAAAATATTGGTCATTACGGACTCGCATTCGATTATTACTCACATTTCACTTCCCCAATCCGCCGTTATCCTGATGTAATGGCGCATCGGTTGCTGCAACGTTATTTAGACAAACAAGCTTCCGCCGATCAGGAAGATTATGAAGAAAAATGCAAACACAGCAGTGAAATGGAAAATTTGGCGACCAATGCCGAACGCGATTCCACGAAATATATGCAGATAAAGTTCATGCAAGATCATAAAAACGAACAATTTTTGGGTGTAATTTCCGGGGTAACCGATTTTGGGATATTCGTGGAAATAATTCAGAATAAATGCGAAGGAATGGTTCGGTTGCGTGATATAGAAGAAGATCATTTCGATTTTGATGAAGAACATTATGCAATAGTTGGAAGAAAAACCGGAAAAATGTATCAGCTTGGCGATGAAGTTTATATCACTGTAAAAAACGCCGATCTCGTGAAACGCCAAATGGATTTTAATTTGATTGGCAGCAGGCTGGATGTGGAATATTGAAAATAGAAGCATGCGCAAAAAGAATATTTCAAAATTTATTTTTTTTCTATTTTTTATTAGCTTGCTTCAATCATGCCAAGTAGGAAGGATGATTGTATATAATTTTGCCGACATAAACGATTATGAAAAATTTCCGTACCGGGAAATTGAAACCGATTCCACAAAATTTATTTTTCCGAAAGCAGTAAATCCGAAGGTTCCGAAAGCTTTTACAACAAAAGACTCGGTGACCTCTTCTTTTGAAGATTTTTTGAAGGAAAATAAAACCGTGGCTTTTCTAATTGTTCGAAACGATTCCATTTACTATGAAAATTATTTTGATGGCTATTTGGAAGAATCGATAGTGCCTTCATTTTCAATGGCAAAGTCGGTTTTGTCCATTTTAATCGGGGCCGCGATTGAAGATGGGTATATTGGCGCTGTCAGTGACCCCGTGACCAAATATGTTCCTGAAATGAAGGAGGAAGGTTTCGATAAAATAAGCATAGAAAATTTACTTCAAATGACTTCCGGAATCGAATTTTCAGAAAGTTATTGGAATCCTTTTGGAGATGCTGCGGCATTTTACTATGGAAAAAACATCCTAAAAAAGACAAAGCGGTTAGACATCGAAACAGCACCCGGAAATCAATTTGATTATTCCAGCGGAAGCGCACAACTTCTCGGAACGGTTTTGCACAATGCCCTTCCAAAAGAAATTTCCATTTCTGATTATCTTGAAAAAAAGTTGTGGAAACCTTTGGGAATGAAATTCAATGCCACTTGGAGTTTGGATGAAAAGAATGGAATGGAAAAAACCTTTTGTTGCCTAAATGCCCGCGCGATCGATTATGCCAAAATCGGAAGACTGTATCTGCACGATGGAAACTGGAACGGAACACAAATTGTTCCGAAATCATGGGTGAAAACTTCCACCAAAATAGATACAACCAACGGAAGTTCCAAGTTTTACCAATATCAATGGTGGTTGCCAACAGATTCGGGTGATTTTGCGGCCAAAGGAATATTGGGTCAATTCATTTATGTAAACCCGACCAAAAATTTAATCATTGTCCGCTTGGGAAAAAATTATGGTGAAGTTGACTGGATGGAGGTTTTCGTAGCTTTGGCAGCGCACTATTGAAAAAATTAGAATTGCGTATCTTTGTTATTAAAGACCTTCTGTATGTTTCAAGATGTAGCTGCGGCGATTCCCATAGGTTTCTTTCTTGCGTTCTTATTAGGACCTGTTTTTTTTGTTTTACTCGAAACAGCGGCTTTAAAAGGGTTTCGGGCAGCTTTTTTTCTGGATTTGGGCGTAATTTTTGCCGACATCGTCTTTTTGATGATCGCTTATTTCAGTACCAGTCGATTGTTGAATATTATCAAGGACGATCCTGCGCTTTTTATTTTTGGCGGCGGGGTTTTGGTGACATTCGGAGTAATTTCTTATATAAATCAACGAAAGGTAATTCCGCAACCGGAAACAGCTGAGCTTCGCAAATCGAAGAAAAGCGATTATCTGGGACTGGCGATAAAAGGCTTTCTGTTGAATTTTGTGAATATTGGCGTCTTGGGCTTCTGGCTTGGCCTTATCATTGTTTTTGGTCCAACGATGGAAATGAATCCGCAACGTTTGTTGGTTTTCTTTTCTTCAGTGTTGATCACCTATTTGGCCATTGATATTGCAAAAATTCTTTTGGCCAAAAAATTGAACCACAAATTAACCCCAATTCGTATTTATCGCATAAAAAAATGGATAAATATTTTGATTATTGTTTTTGGCGCAATTTTGATTGTCCGGGGAATTTTTCCATCAAAACTGGAAAAAATCGATGACAAATTCGAAATTTTTCCCGAAACATAAAAAGCTCCCGAAAAAGGAGCTTTTTTTAGAGGTGTCGAGCGGATTCGAACCGCTGTACATGGTGTTGCAGACCATTGCCTAGCCACTCGGCCACGACACCCGAATTAGGTTTGCAAATGTACTAATTTTTCCATGTTATTGCCAAATTATCTTCGCTTTGTTAATTCCACGCTCACCCGTTCCACATCACCACCCAAAGGCGGATTGATTTTAGCTACTTTCACCTTTGCTTTTTCAACAATTTCAAGCTCCAATAAAATTCGATTTAAAATGCGTTGTGCGACTTGTTCCAATAATTTTGAAGGAACCGACATTTCTTCCTTGACGATCTTGTTCAAAAGCACATAGTCCACCGTATCTCCCAATTGATCGGTATTGGTTGCTTTTTTTAAATTGGCTTTTACTTTCAAGTCCACGCGGTATTCGCTTCCTATTTTTCCTTCTTCGGTCAAGCAGCCATGAAAGGAATAAATTCGTATGTTGGTGAGGTTTATGTAGCCCAAAACAGTGAATAGTATGTTTTAATGAAAATTTTTTCCAATACGAATTTAAAGGAAAATCAACTATAAAATTTCAAAATAAGTTTGAATAAATCCTTTCAGTTTTACTTTTAAATCTTCAAAACTTTCTTCGCTCCAATCGCCATGGCCGCCAGGATAGAAAGTCAAGGAATGTGTGATTCCGGCGTTTTCCAGCGCCGTTTCCAAAGCATAGGCGTTGGAGGTCGGCACCAACTCGTCTTCTTCCCCATAAAATAAAATTGTGGGACTGCTCACGGAAGAAACATTGAATGCCGGGCTTAAGGCAATAGTGAAATCAGTATTTTCGGGATAGGCCGCCTCGTCTACCAAAAAAGTGACCAGATTTTCAAATCCGGCTTGTTCCGTGTAAAAAGGATCGGTGAAATCCGTTGGGCCAACTATATCGCAAACTATTTTAACCTGATCGTCGGTATCGTAAACATAATCATACTGCAACGAAATATGTGCGCCGGAACTAACGCCAACAAGGCCAAATTCAGGTAAAATTTGCAAATCTTCTTTTTGGGAAGATAAGCTGTTTATCAACAAATCCATATCCTCAAACTGACTTGGAAATGCGGGGGTTGACGAGGTAGCCAAAACGTAATTCATATTAACGATGGCATATTCCGGAAGGGTTTCGCGCAACAAGTCCATATATTCCGTCAAATCGGATTTATCGCCCGAGGACCAAAATCCACCATGGACCAAAATCAATGTTTTGGTGGTTTCGGCAGAGCGACCCGCCGGCAAATAAATATCATAAACTTGTTCCGGAAGTGTTCCGTAGGAAACATTTTCATGAAATTCAGCTTCCAATTCGGTCGTTTCAGAACTGTCATCGGAGGAACAAGAAATGAGCGAAAAAATAAAAACGAAAAGTAAAAATAAATGGTGTGGTGAACGATTCATGAAAGTTTTTTTGTGGATAAATATACAAATTTTAAGAAGTAGGAAACGGTTTTCACTGAGCCTTGTGGAACTAATAAATTCTTTTAGTTGATTTTTGCACTTTCCAAAATGGCCCGCAATTCGAACATATTGTCCCGCTTTGCAGCCGAAGGTTTAAAAACAAAACCCTCCAAGATTACATAGCGGTCATTTGCTTCGTCACGAACCGCATAATTGATGAACGGGCCGGCCATGAAGGCATTTTCCACTTCCCAAGTTCCTTTGGTCAAATAGGCGAATTTTCCATCGATTTGGGTTTCGAAAAGATAAGGTGCATACGCTTCCTCGGTAATCATATAGGATCCTTCCACAGGTCCGGGAATGTGTTTTTTTCCAATGGAATCGCGCATTTTTATGATATTTCCAATCACAGTGTCACCGCTGTCAATAACTTTTAGCGGAACTTCGTAGATTAGAATTTCCATGCTTCCGTTTTCCAAATCTTTCCGGATCCAGAAGAAATCGTCCGTTGTTTTCGCGTAGCGGTAAGCAGTAGGAAATTTTAGTTGAACACCCAATTTTTCCTCGAGAATCTCGTCGTTTTTCAATGATTTCTGAATCAGACGGCGTTTTTCCTCCAATTCCTGTTGCTTGAATTTATGGATTATTTTTGAAGCATTTTCATTTAGTAGTTCAATTAATCCTTCATTTGTTGGCGCCGAAACAATGATTCCCGTTTGGGGCTTTGCCAAGGAATCGATCATGTAGCCAATTCCGGTATTGTCATCTTTTTGTATTTTCAAGAAAATTCTACTTTTTCGAAGAAAGCCGGTGAAGGCTTCGGGCGGAATGTGGCTCAGATTGAAGAGTGGTTCTTGCTGGGGAAGCCCTTGTACGTTTGCGGCAAAATGTTTGCGAATGGTCTCCCCCACTTCGCCTTGCCACATTTGGTTGTCGATAACCACAGAAAGTTGGTTGATATTTCCCGAAGACGAGGGCAGCACTACTTTTTGTTCATTACAAGCCATCAGTGCCAAGCACAGCAGGAAAATAATTTTTTTCATTTTGATTGTTTTTAGTGGAAAAATCAATACTTAACCTTTCGAAAGCGTAAGCTTCATACCTGGTTTTAAGTTTGTACCACTAATATCGTTCCAATTTTGAATATTTTGAACCGTGATGCCCGGAAATTTTTGTGAAATGCTCCACAAGGAATCCCCTTGCTGAACAACATAGGTTTTTTGGCGGGTCGAAGCCTTTGATTCTTCGGTGCTGGAAACCTGTGTTGTAACGGGTTTTTTGGGATAGATGGTAAGATGCTGCCCAATACGAATGCGACTGCTTCGCAAGTGGTTCCATTTTTTAATATCGCTTACCCGAACGCCATATTTTTCTGAGATTGTTCCCAGAACATCGCCGGGCCGAACACGGTACCGGATTTTGTCCTCTGCTTCATAATAACGCGGAAGCGGTTTTTCGCGTGCAGCGATTTCTTCTGAAACAAAATTATAAATGGAATTTTCGTTCGCAACAAATAAACCTGCCTCTTTGATTGGCAACCGAAGTGCAAAGGTTTTGCCTTCAATATGTGGTACAATATCCAGTTTGTAGCTTGGGTTCAGAAATTCCAATAGTTTTACATCAATGCCGGTAATTTCGGAAATATGATCGAAGGTGATTAATTGTTTTATATGAACGGTGTCAGTTTGAAAATGCATTACTTTGGGCATTTCTGGCTGAAAACCGTGTTCTTTGGCATATTCAAAGATGTACATGGTGGCAAAAAAGGCCGGCACGTATCCCGCAGTTTCCCGGGGAAGGTAACGCCGGATTTCCCAATAATTTTTATTTCCGCCACTTCTGCGAATTGCACGAGCAACATTTCCGGGTCCTGCGTTATAAGAAGCCAAAGCGAGGTCCCAATCCCCAAACATGTCATAAAGTGTCGATAAGTACTGGCAAGCTGCTTCGGTAGAACGCAGTGGGTCCATTCGATCATCGACATAACTGCTTACGTTCAAATTGTGCATTTTTCCTGTGGCAAACATAAACTGCCAAAGACCTGTGGCGCCTACCCACGATTTTGCCCGCGGATTTAGAGCAGATTCTACAATAGCCAAGTATTTTATTTCCAGTGGAATGTTGTATTTCGCCAAATGATCTTCAAACATTGGAAAATAATATTCGCTCAAGGTCATCATGCGCTCCATGGTTTTCTTGTTGCGCTTCAAATAGCGATTGATGACACTTTCCAAAGATGGGTTGTATTCAATTTTAAAAGGCGTTTTTGCATCTAATTTTGCCAGACGCGATTTTAGGGTATCGGTCGGAAGATAGGAAATAGTTACTTCCTCATAAGGGGCATTTTGTACGATTTCCTGCATTTCCGCATAGAAATCGGAGTGCATTAATTTTTCTTGCCAAAGGGAGTCTATTTCGGAAGCGTACCCGTATTCTTTCAAATCGTAAAAAATGGAATCTTTTAAAACCTGTTTAAAGGGTGCCCCTCCTTCCAAATTGTCGCTGATTTTTGTGATTTTTAAACTATCAACTACTTTAACACTGTCTTTTTCTAAGGAAGTAGAAAGTTGATTTTTCTTGGTTTGGGCATGAATGAAAATTGATCCGCAGAAAAGTAACATTAAGGTCAACGCCTTTTTCATAATTTTCGTTTTTCTTTAAAAGAAGATGGAAGCAAGAATTATTCCTCTTTTTTTAATTTTACAACGTTTAAATTTTTAAAATCGTGCATTAATCTTCGGCGATGGCTAATATTCCCGGCAGGGATTTCCCTTCCAGCATTTCAAGCATCGCTCCTCCGCCGGTTGAAACGTAACTTACTTGGTCTTCCAACCCAAACTGTTTTACGGCCGCCACACTGTCGCCGCCGCCTACCAATGAAAAAGCACCTTTTTTGGTCGCTTCTGCAATAGAATTTCCCATGGCTTTTGTACCTTCTGAAAATGCTTCCATTTCAAAAACGCCCATTGGACCATTCCAAAGAATTGTTTTTGAATTTATTATCACCTCATGAAACAATTTTGTTGTGTCCGGACCAATATCCAATCCCATCCAACCATCTGGAATCTGGTTGATTGCGGTGGTTTTCGTATGGGCATTTGCCGAAAATTCATCGGCTATGACCGCATCGACCGGCAAATGAATGGCAACCTTGTGCTTTTTGGCTTTGTTTAAAATTTCAAGAGCCAAATCCAATTTGTCTTCTTCTACCAATGAATTCCCTACTTTACCACCTTGTGCTTTTATGAAGGTAAAAGTCATTCCGCCACCAATCAGTAAATGATCGATTTTTGGAAGGATATTTTCGATAATGGTTATTTTGGTTGAAACTTTTGCACCGCCCAAAACAGCGGTTACGGGTTTTTCGGAATGTTTCAAGACTTTGTTCAAACTTTGGATTTCACGCGAAAGCAAATTTCCGAAGCATTTTTCGTCAAAAAATTGTGCCACCACGGTTGTGGATGCATGGGCGCGATGAGCGGTTCCAAAAGCATCGTTTACATAAACATCCCCCAGTTTGGACAATTGTTTGGCAAAGGCGGTGTCACCTTGTTCTTCTTCCCTATGAAACCGCAAATTTTCCAGTAAAAGCACTTCTCCCCGATTGAGGTTGTCGGCGGCTTTTTCTGCTTTTTCACCGACACATTCATTCACGAATTGAACCGGAATTTCGAGTATTTCAGATACTTTTCGCACGATATTTTGAAGGGAAAATTTTTCTTCTTTATTTTTTGGCCGACCTAAATGCGACATCAAAACCACGCTTCCGCCGGCTTTCAGTATTTCTAAAATGGTCGATTTTGCTGCTTCTATCCGAGAAGTATCGAGGACTTCCAAATTTTCGTTCAAGGGCACGTTGAAATCTACACGGACCAAAGCGCGTTTATTTTCAAAATCAATGTCTTGCAAGGTTTTCATGATTTTTTTTCAAAATTAAACTTTTCTTTCAATTTACCGGAAAGTTACTTTCCTGAAATCGCGTAAAAATACGTATTTTCGTCGCAATGTTGTTTTCCGAAATTGTAGGCTTAAACCATATAAAAACCCATCTTGCTAAGAGTGCGGACGAGGGTCGTTTGCCGCATGCGCAATTGTTTGTGGGATCGCATGGAAGCGGTACGTTGCCTATGGCCATCGCCTATGCGCAGTATGTTTTGTGCCGAAATTCCTCAGGTGAAAATTCCATCGATAATTCCTGCAACCACATGTGCAACAAATTGGCGCACCCCGATTTGCATTTTGCCTTTCCGGTGGCGGCCAATGAGAAAATAAAAAAACATCCTGTTTCGAATCAGTTTTTGGAAGAATGGCGAAATTTTTTGCTTTCCAATCCCTATGGAAGTTTGTTCGATTGGTATCAATTACTGGGAATTGAAAACAAACAAGGCCAAATTGGTGTGGATGAATCGGAAGAGATTGTAAAAGCACTTTCCTTAAAGGCCTATGAAGGAGGATTAAAAATAATGATTATTTGGCATGCGGAGAAAATGAATGCCGCAGCAGCCAATAAGTTGCTAAAACTCATTGAAGAACCCCCGCCAAAAACCATTTTTTTGCTGATTGCGGAAGAGGAAGGGTCGCTGTTGCAAACCATACGTTCCCGCTGTCAAATGCTTCATTTTCCTCCGTTGAGCGAGGAGGTTATTATGGGTGCACTTCGAAAAAGTGTTTCTACTGAAAAAGCGGCCTTGGTCGCGCGGCAGAGCAACGGAAATTATGCGCGGGCACTTCAACTTTTGGAACGAACCGAAGGGGAAGAGGTTTTTGAAATGTGGTTCATCAAATGGGTGCGCATTGCTTTTCAAGCCAAATCGAATCTGGGTTCTATTCAGGGGTTGTTGTCATGGAGTGTTGAAATAGCCAAAACAGGTCGGGAAACCCAGAAGAAATTTTTATTGTACTGTTTGGATTTTTTCCGGCAGGCACTTTTGTTGAATTACCAAGCGGACGAATTGGTATATTTTTCACCGACCAAGGAAAATTTCAAGTTGGAAAAATTTGCACCTTTTGTGCATGGCAACAATATTGTTCCTATTTACAATGAGATTCAGAATGCCCTTTTTCATATTGAGCGAAATGGAAATGCCAAAATTGTGTTGACCGATCTTTCCATTAAATTGATGCGCCTATTGCATACGAAACCTTAAAACTTCCTTTTTTCATAGGAGCAACACAGTCCCTTTCCTTATGGAATTCGACCAAGAATTTATTTAGAAATAATCATGTCTTTCAATGACCATAGGATGGCGAGCACATATTTCTTCGTATTATCATCAATAGATTGCTTATCCAAGGCGAGAAAAATATCATCCATAACATGCATATATTCTGCCGGGGAAATGTTCATGCCCGTATGTGTGGTTAGCATGTCCCTTCCTGAATAGTGTGCCGGACCGCCGCTCCCAGCACTAAAAAAATCAATAGTATGCTGTTTTATTTTATCCAAGCGCTCAGGTTGTTGAAGAAATGGTAGAAATCTCGCATTTACCGCTGGGTTTTTCATGTGCGCATCTACCGTGTTTTCAACAAGCTTCGAAATACCCGTTCTTCCACCCAATCTTTCAAAAAGTGTGGCTTCCATAACATGCTGTTTTGTTTCCATGATTTTCTTTTTTAGATTTATTTCAAAATTAAATGGCCTTAAAAACTTACAGGCTTACAATTGGGTCAAAGAATGCTACATTTGGCTCATGGCGTCATTAAGTTGTAATTATTTTTTTGAAATTGATTCAGATTGAAATCAAAATTGATTCGATTTGATGTAAGTTGAAGGCAGTATTCCAAATGTTTTCTGGAAGCACTTGGCAAAATAGGCGGGACTATTAAAACCAATTTTATAGGCGATTTCAGAAATATTCCCGTTCTTTTGATTCAGTAAAACCAAAGCTTTTTTTAGCCTGTATGCCCGGATAAAACTATTTGGCGACATGCCGGACAATGAGAAAATTTTTCTGTAGAAATGAGATCGGCTATAGCCCATGTCTTTAGCGAACCTCTCAGCAGTGAATGTAGGGTCGTTCCATTCTTTTTCTATACAATTCATTAATTGGTTCAAGAATTTTTCTTCTTCCGGTTGAAGCCTTCTCATATATTTAGAATCAACGGTGAAACTTTGATTTTCGCTTTCATACAAATCCGCGACTTTAGAGGTTATCACAAATTCTTCCTTTACAAAACGACATAATCGTTCGGCCATTAGTATTGTGTCTTCAAAAATCCCTTCTTTTTCGCTTACGGGAATGCCCGCACAAACACCTATTTCCAAACTAACGTCAGAATTGGATATTTTTTCTTTTTCTTGAAAGGCGCGCTGTACTTTTAAAGCATACAATACCGCCTTGGTAACGGAATCAAATGACAACAAGTAATTTTTTCTTTTTCTTTTTATGATACGACCGTTGTGTTCATCTGCAGTGTTGATGATATATTTTTGTAAGTGTTCAAATATATTGTCTTCTCCTTTTTCGTGCCATTTTGTGAGCGGCAATTGCTTTATTTCGGCCACTAGGATTATTCTAAAAGCAGGATCGTTAATTATATTCAAGGCAGAATTTTGTGATTTTTTGGGGTCTTCAATCCGGCCCAAAAACGATTCTACCACTGCGCCATCTACTTCAATGATTCTATGTGGAACCGACCCATGGGCATGATCATGCATTTTCTGAATGGCTTCCTTATTTGGAGCTTCAACCAAACAGAATGCAGTTTTTCTTTTGTCATCGAACCAGTAAGTCAAGCCCTTACAGTTGAAGTTATGTTGTATTTTCAAATCTTTTTGATGTAAGTCTGCCACAATTTCGGCGGTTACAGCTTCCGAAACATCATGGCGATCCATAAATATTGGCATAGTTTAAATTTTAAGGATAACTGTTTTTGTTACTTCGAAAGTTGCGCTTGTGACTTGAATTTAATGATAGTTTTTGGGCACGAAACTTTGTTCGAAACTATTTTATTCCAAGAATGTTTCTATTCGATTGTCAGTCCGCCATTTGGATTGTAAGGTACAATATTATTGTAAGGGAAAAACAACAACAGAAAAACTCTCCCTTTTTCTGGCTTGTTTTCTGTCCGCGCAGGTTTCACTATAAATCAGTTGAAACGGGCTATAGGGTTTCGTTGTTTTTTCATATCCGTTGTTGTGTTGGGAAATCCTTCTGGAAAGATTTTCGGTCATACCAACATAGATATAATTTGATTTTAAACTTGAAATTGCATAAACAACATACATTTTCTTGCGAATAAAAAACCACCCTGCTTGGGGTGGTTTGTACCTTGGGCGGGAATCGAACCCGCACATCCGAAGATACTGGATTTTGAATCCAGCGCGTCTACCAGTTCCGCCACCAAGGCGTGGCAACTTTGAGGATGCAAAAATAAAAAATAATTCTGAAATCGCACTAAAAGAAGGCGAAATATTTTAATTTTGCTTTAACTAATCGGTAAATTTGCATCTCGTTTTGAATGAGGCCGCAGCCTTGCCAAAAGTTGTTCCACTATGCCCGATACAATTCCAGAAGCCAAGCTTTTTGCTTGCTCCCAAAGCACAGAACTCGCACATAAAATTGCGAATGCCTACGGTGCCAAATTGGGGAACGTCATCACATCTACTTATAGTGATGGTGAATTTCAACCTTCCTTTGAGGAATCGGTACGCGGGTCAAGGGTTTTTATTATTGGTTCAACTCACCCGGGAAGCGATCATTTAATGGAAATGCTGTTAATGCTGGATGCGGCCAAACGTGCATCTGCAAGGCATATTACGGCCGTTTTGCCTTATTTTGGATGGGCCCGTCAAGATCGAAAAGACAAGCCTCGTGTGCCGATCGCCGCTAAATTGGTCGCGAAAATGCTGGAAACGGCCGGTGCCACAAGAATTATTACCATGGATTTGCATGCTGATCAAATTCAGGGCTTTTTTGAAAAACCAGTAGATCATCTCTTTGCATCCACCATTTTTTTACCACATTTACAAAAATTGAACCTGAACAACCTTACAATCGCCTCGCCAGATATGGGTGGCTCCAAGAGGGCGTACGCTTATTCCAAAGCTTTGGAAAGCGATGTGGTAATTTGTTACAAGCAGCGTGAAAAGGCCAATATTATTTCACACATGGAACTCATTGGCGATGTGACGGGTAAAAATGTGGTACTTGTCGATGATATGGTCGATACCGCCGGAACCCTTACCAAAGCTGCTGAAGTTATGATGGAAAGGGGCGCGGTGAGTGTGCGTGCAATTTGTACACATCCCATTTTGTCGGGAAAAGCATACGAACGGATTGAAAATTCGAAATTGGTGGAATTGATCGTTACCGATTCTATTCCGCTTAAACAAAAATGTGCCAAAATCAAAGTGGTGAGTTGTGCGGAATTGTTCGGTTTCGCTATGAGAAGTGTTCATGAAAACAGATCGATCAGTGAAAAATTCTTGATGTAGTTTTCTCCGAAAAAATAATTTCATCAAAAAATTGATTTTCAATACCTTCCATTTCAGATAAAATCCGCATCTTTGCAAACCAAAAAAATAGGCGATATGCTATTGGCATGAAGCCATAGTTAGTAACTCAATAACAAAAACAAATGAAGTCAATTACGATCAACGGATCTAAAAGAGAAAGCGTGGGCAAGAAAGCAACAAAAGCCCTACGTAATGCTGGAGAGGTCCCTTGCGTATTATACGGAGGGGAAAAACCATTGCACTTTTCGGCACCTGAAATTGCGTTTAAAGATTTGGTTTACACCCCCGATGTTCACATTGTGGTCTTGGAATTTAAAGACGGGAGCAAGGTGAACGCGGTTCTCCAAGACATTCAATTTCACCCGGTTACGGACGCAATTTTGCACATGGATTTTTATGAATTTCATGAAGACCAAGAAATTACAATGGAAATTCCGGTGCATCACGAAGGTGTTCCACGTGGTGTGAAAAACGGTGGGGTTTTGCGATTCAACCGCCGTCGTTTGAAAGTGAAAGGTTTGGCGGATAAATTGCCGGATTATATTTTAATTGAAGTCACCAAATTAAAAATCGGTGATAAATTCTATGTAACCGAAGTGAAAAATGACGATTTCTCAGTCCTTCACCCAGATAATACGGTGATTTGTCAAGTGAGGACTTCGCGTAACATAATTGAAGACACCGAAGAAGAAGAAGAAACGGAAGAAGTACCAACTACGGAACAAGCTGAAGAAGCAACTTCATAGTACAATCTTTCGTAACAGTTTAGAAAAACATCCGCATTTCGTGGATGTTTTTTTTATTTTTGTGCAAATGAAGAACCATGTTTTCTGCTTTAAAAAAGTTTTTTGGAAACGATAGCCCAAAGGAAGAAATTAGTCCCATGAAAAAGTTTTTAATTGTTGGTTTGGGGAATATTGGTCCGAAGTATCATAACACACGCCACAATATTGGATTTAAAATACTCGATTTTCTTGCTGAAAAAGAAGCATTGACTTTCGAAACGGAGAAATTGGGCGATAAAACTTCCTTTAAATATAAAGGCCGAAATTTCATTTTGCTGAAACCGAGCACTTTTATGAATTTAAGCGGGAAAGCCGTGCGATATTGGTTGGAAAAGGAGAAAATTCCCTTGGAAAATTTACTTGTCATCACCGATGATTTGAATCTTTCCTTCGGTAGCATACGCCTTAAAACAAAAGGAAGCGATGGCGGCCATAATGGATTGAAAGATATCCAGTCGCAATTGGGAACTACGAACTATTCCCGTTTTCGATTTGGGATTGGCGGCAATTTTTCCAAAGGCCGACAAGTCGATTATGTGCTGGGGGAATGGAATAACGAAGAAGAAAATCAACTGTCCGAAAGACTGGAAACCGCTGTGGAACTGATAAAATCTTTTGGAACCGCCGGTGTGAATAGTACTATGAACAGATTTAACGGGAAATAATTTCGTTGGCTTACATGGAAAGCGTGCAAAGGCGGTAAATTTTTCTAAATTTTGAAATTCGGAACTTGGAGAACTAAAATTTCATTTCAAAAAAACCCCGTTCCCCGGTATAATGAAATGCGATTTTTTTTCGATCACAAGTTTTTTGCCAGCGTTTCACATAACTTTTATAATTGCTTCCATCCACGATTACTGCTTTTGGCTTCAATGTTTCGATGAGCCGTTCCAAATTGATTTTTGGGGAATCGCGCAACAAAACGTAATTGTCGCAAAGTTCCGGCAATTCATAAACGCCTGTGCTGTCTATTATTAGTAGAAAATTTTGCCCTATTTTATAAATGTTATTTAGCGGCTGGTCCGAAAAAATGCCCGCGCCTTCACCTGCACAAAAGTTTTTGATGGAATATTCTTCAGAAAGATGGGTATCTTCCAAGTTATGAAAAACCTTGATTTCTTTGCCTTTTTTTTGAACCAAAATGCTTTTTCGACTTTTGTAAAAAACAAGAAATTTGGAATCCTTCATACTGTTTTCTTTTTCCGCTATAAAAACCCCAAGAAGCAAAATCATTGAAAGGCTGCAAATCACCAATTTTTTATAGGTGAAATTCCACAGCAATAAAACAGCACAAAAAAGAACCAAATAACTTGCCCACATTTCCCACAGCGTAAAACGAATATTTTCAATTAAAAACCAGTCTTGCCCCGCGAACCAGGCTACCATTCTGTTTAAAAAATCAATGCTTTTCCCAACAATCATCGCTACAAAATCCGGAAGTATTCCCAAAAAAGCCAATGCCGTCGAAACCATAATCAGCCCGAGAAGGATACCAACCAGAGGAATGATTAGGAGGTTGGCCAACAGAAAAAGCCCGGGAAATTGATGGAAATAATATAAAATCAACGGAAAAATGCCAAGTTGCGCTGCGAAACTAACTGTCAATGTTCCCCAAATCATTTTTCCAAGTTTTGTTCGTGGATTGTAAACAGCATAAATTTTTGGTTGAAAAACAACGATGCTGAAAACCGCTAAATAGCTAAGTTGAAAACCCAGCTCGAAAACAAGGCTTGGCTCAAAAACAAGAATCGCCAACATAGACATAAAAAGCACATTGATGAGATTGGTTTTTCGTCCGGCGTTCATTCCAACAGCTACAAAGGAAAACATGGTTACCGATCGCACCACCGCCGCAGAAAAGCCGGCCAGCAACGCAAAACCCCACATCAATAAAAGAAGCAAAATGACTTTAAGGGTTTTGCCATATTTAAAGCGTTCCAAAAACTTCAACAGAAAATTGAAGATGAGCAGCACAAAACCGACATGCAAGCCAGAAACGGAAAGAATGTGAACCACTCCTGCTTTTTTATAATTTTCGTAGGTTTCTTTGGAAATATCGTTGGTTTCGCCCAACAAAAGAGCTTGAACCATTGCCCTTTGATTTTTTGAAAACCCATTTTCCCGAAGCGATGCCACAATTGATTGGCGGGTGTTTTCTGCCAAACCGCGCAAGGAAATTTCATTGCGAATTACCAAGATTTCTTTTTGGTTGCTATCAACCTGACCAAAAACGCGCCGGTTCTCCATAAAAGCATGATAATCGAACTGATGTGGGTTTTTTGGCGAAGAAATCGCATTTAAATTGCCGTACATAAACACCACATCATCGATTCTCAATGATTTTGAAAGTGAATTTTTTCTGACATTCAGTAGTATTTTCCCTTCCATTGGACGGCCTTGCAGACTTTCCAAATTCAAAATATATCGGTTGGCGTATTTATTGGAATTCAGTTTCTTCATCACTTTACCATGGAGAAATATTTTTTCGCCAGAATTTAACTTCCCATCGATTAAATAATTGACATAGTGGTTCTTTTTATTTTTTGAAGAATGGAATTCGGTTACAAAAACCCCTATTATGAAGGCAAGTACGAAAGCCGCGAATGCAAAAAGGCGCGAATATCCCTTATAATTATATTGAAAAATGAAGATGCCAATGAAAAGAAAAAACGCAATAAAGAGAAGGCGCGACACTAATCCGAAAGGTAACCTAAGAAAAAATCCCGCCAGGAGTCCCGCTAGAAAAATGAGCGTGAGCGCGATTATAGGATAATTCAAAGCTTTCATGGCATAAAATTTAATCTAAATTAATCATTTCTTCGTTCATTCATAATTGAACCGTCTAATCCTTTATTGTTTTAACCGATTTATTCGTTCATTCAAAGGTTCCTATTAAAATCAACGAATAACAATTTTCTAAACCTTCAATTAATTGTATTTTTACTTTTTCAAATTCAGAAAAAATTAATGGGCAAAATCATTGCAATCGCAAACCAAAAAGGAGGGGTCGGAAAAACCACTACTGCTGTGAATTTGGCAGCTTCACTGGGTGTTTTGGAAAAAAAAGTACTGCTGATCGATGCCGATCCGCAGGCAAATGCCTCTTCCGGTTTGGGAATTGATGTGGAAACGGTTGAAGTTGGAACCTATCAGTTACTGGAACATACTGCCACCGCGGAAGAAGCCATCATTAAAACCGCATCGCCAAACTTGGATTTGGTGCCGGCGCATATTGATTTGGTGGCTATTGAAATTGAATTGGTTGACCAAGAACAGCGTGAATCCATGCTCAAAAAAGCCATCGGACATTTGCGCGAAAAATACGATTATATCCTGATCGACTGCGCGCCATCGCTTGGCTTGCTCACGTTGAACGCATTGACCGCAGCCGATTCGGTAATCATACCGATTCAGTGCGAATATTTTGCCTTGGAAGGTTTGGGGAAATTGTTGAACACCATTAAAAGCGTTCAAAAAATCCATAATGAAAAACTGGATATCGAAGGCTTGTTATTGACCATGTTCGACTCGCGGCTCCGCCTTTCAAACCAAGTGGTGGAAGAAGTGAAAAAACATTTTAGCGATATGGTTTTCAAAACAATTATCCAACGAAATGTGCGTTTGAGCGAAGCACCAAGCTATGGGGAAAGCATCATTAACTATGACGCGGGAAGCAAGGGAGCAAGCAATTATTTGAGTTTGGCTGATGAAATAATCAAGAAAAACAAGTAAAAGGAATTCATGGCAAAGGCGACAAAAAAACAAGCTTTGGGTCGCGGACTTTCGGCTTTGCTGAAGGATCCGGACAACAATATAAAATCTGTAACAGACAAGAATGCGGACAAGGTGGTGGGAAGCATTGTGGAACTGGAACTGAAGTCCATTGAGGTAAACCCACATCAGCCGCGAACCAGTTTTAACGAAGAAACTTTAATGGAACTGGCAACTTCCATTCGTGAATTGGGTGTTATTCAGCCGATAACCGTTCGAAAAATAGAATTCGGAACCTACCAATTGGTTTCCGGAGAAAGGCGTTTTCGGGCTTCCATGATGGCCGGCTTAAAAACCATTCCGGCGTATATCCGCATTGCGAACGACCGCGAATCACTGGAAATGGCTTTGGTGGAAAACATTCAGCGGCAAGATCTCGATCCGATCGAAATCGCACTTTCCTATCAACGTTTGATAGATGAAATAAGCCTTACCCAAGAACAACTGAGCGACCGTATCGGAAAAAACCGATCTACAATTGCCAACTATTTGCGTTTGTTGAAACTGGATCCAATTATTCAAACAGGAATGCGCGACGGATTTTTGTCAATGGGTCACGGCCGTGCATTAATAAACATACAAAATCCGGAACAACAACTTGCGATTTACGAACGTATTTTGGCGAATTCCCTTTCAGTTCGTGAAACGGAAAAATTGGTGCAAGCCCTAAATTCAGAAGGCGAAAATCTTGAAAAAAAGAAAAAAAGCCTTTCCGTTCCCAAAGAAATAAAAGCAGGGGTAAAAGATTTTTCCGACTATTTGGGAACAAAAGTGGCCGTGAAAATGACAAAAAGGAACCAAGGGAAACTGATTATTCCGTTTGCTTCGCAGTCAGAATTCAAACGCATTCAAAATCTGCTGAAAGGTGAAGAATAAGGCAATTTTCCTATTTCTTTTTTGTTGCGTTGTTTTTCAACTCAGGGCGCAGGAAGATTCGTTGTCGGTGAAAACAGAGCGGATGGCGGTTGAAAATCCGGAGCAAAATATGCGACCATACAATCCGTTGGCACCGGCAAAGGCTGCATTTTATTCGGCCGTACTTCCGGGATTGGGACAAGCCTATAACGGAAAATATTGGAAAATCCCGCTTGTTTATGTGGGTTTGGGAACAGGAATTTATTTTTATATCCAAAACAACAAACAATATCATCGATACCGCGACGCCTATAAAAGCCGATTGGCTGGGGAAACCGATGATGAATTTCAGGGCCTTCTATCGGATGAAAGTTTGATTGATGCCCAAAAACAATTCCAACGAAACAAGGAATTGTCGCTGCTTTTAACAGCTGCTATGTATATTTTGAATATTCTTGACGCCAATGTGGACGCCCATTTGCAGCAATTCAATGTGAATGAAAACCTGTCTTTCAAGCCCGCAATGAATTACGATCAGTTTACCGGGAACAATTCCGTTGGACTTTCGTTGGATTTTCGATTTTAGAAATTGTGCAGTAAAAATATTGAACCAAAAAAATGTTTCTTCAAAATAAATAAAAATGAAGATTGCGCTGCTCGGCTACGGAAAAATGGGAAAGGCCATCGAACGGATCGCCCTTCAAAAAGGCCATGAAATCGTGTTCATTTCTTCCGGAAATTTAGAGGAAACGAAACTTAGTTTCGCAGATGTGGCCATTGATTTCAGTGTTCCGGAAGCGGCATTTCAGAATATTTCAACTTGTTTAAAAATCGGAATTCCAGTGGTTTCGGGAACAACCGGTTGGCTTGAAGATTACGAAAAAGCGGTGGAATTATGTCATGAAAAAAGTGGAGCTTTTTTGTATGCTTCGAATTTTAGTTTGGGCGTTAATTTATTTTTCAGAATGAACCAACAATTGGCGGAAATCATGCGGAATTTTCCCCAATTCCGAATCGAAATAGAAGAAACCCACCACACCGAAAAGAAGGATGCCCCCAGCGGTACGGCAATAAGTTTGGCCAACCAGATTATTCAAAAAACAGAAAAAACAGGTTGGGAATTGATGGAAAACAAAGAAAAGAACTGCAACCATCATTCAATTCCGATAATTGCAAAACGTGTTCCCAATGTGGCTGGAACGCACGTAGTAAAATATGCCTCCGAAATGGATGACATTGAATTGAAGCACACCGCACATTCTCGCGAGGGATTTGCGACCGGTGCAATATTGGCCGCAGAATGGTTGGTGGACAAAACAGGTGTTTTTGGCATGAACGATGTATTAAAAAACATACTTTTGTAAACGGTATTTTGAAAATTCCTGTAACGATACCACGGAAATAAAGACTTATAAATAAAATTTGAGATGACACTTACACAATGGTTTCTGTTTTTTATTCTGATTCAAGTGATCCATTTTTTGGGAACTTGGAAACTATACCAAAAAGCAGGGCGTCAAGCTTGGGAAGCCGCGATTCCTGTTTATAATGCGGTTATATTGATGAAAATCATCAACCGTCCGTGGTGGTGGGTCGTTTTGTTGTTCATTCCAATTGTCAACTTGATTATGATTCCGGTGGTATGGGTTGAAACCATTCGCAGTTTCGGGCGAAATTCCACAACCGACACCGTTTTGGTCATCCTTACGTTGGGACTTTATATTTTCTATGTGAATTACGCATTGGACGTTACTTATATTGATAATCGTAGCCTAAAACCACGCACCGCAACCGGCGAATGGATCAATTCAATTCTTTTTGCGGTGGTTGCGGCCACGATCGTTCATACTTATTTTATTCAACCTTTTACCATTCCATCTTCTTCGATGGAAAAAACATTACTGGTCGGCGATTTCTTGTTTGTGAGCAAAATCAATTATGGGCCACGTGTTCCAATGACAACCGTTGCATTTCCGATGGTGCACGACACTATTCCTGTTTTGGGAATAAAGTCTTACCTCAACTGGCCGCAATTGCCTTATATGCGGCTTCCGGGCTTTGAAGAAGTGGAGCGGAACGACATTGTGGTTTTCAATTGGCCGGCAGATACGGTGCCGTACTTTTTTTACAAAGGGCCAAAGCATTTTTACAAACCCATCGATAAGAAATCCAATTATGTGAAACGCGCTGTCGGGGTTGCGGGTGATTCGTTGAAAATTGTGAATGGGCAAGTTTATGTTAACGGTCAACAATCGGTTCTGCCGGAGCGTGCCAGACCGGCGACCTCCTATTTGGTGCAGGGAAAAGGTCATGGCTTCGCATTGGAACAACTTTACAAACGCTACGAAATTACCGATCCCGTTTATATGATCGATCGCGAGAAAAACCAATTTGGTTTTGCCGCAATAGCCACGGACCGTATCGAACAATTTAAAAACCACCAAAACGTGGCTTCTGCTATTCCGATGGTTGATTCTGTTGGCCATTCCGAAAGCGGAATGTTCCCGGTTTATAAACCGCAAGGCTGGAACCGCGATAATTTTGGACCTGTTTATATTCCCGAAGAAGACGCGACGGTGGAAATCAACCCAACAAGCATTCCCTTTTATAGACGAATTATTGAAACATACGAAGGTTCGGATATGGGCATCAACAATGAAATTTCCATTAGGGGCAAGCAGGTATTATTGAATGGAAAACCGTTGACTTCCTATACTTTCAAGCAAGATTATTACTGGATGATGGGCGATAACCGTCACAACAGCGAAGACAGTCGTTATTGGGGTTTTGTTCCCGAAAACCACATTGTGGGAAAACCGGTATTTATATGGATGAGCTGGGACGGAAATGCCAACGGTTTTTTTGATAGCATCCGCTGGGAACGCCTTTTCACCACAGTTCATGGCGAGGGAAAGCCTGTTTC
>DASSWN010000082.1:0-3413 GCA_035704905.1 Flavobacteriaceae bacterium | reverse complement strand
CAAACATTCTTCGCCTCCGTAAAAAACCGCAGTGCCTCAAACCCGCCTTCTCTGCCCACGCCGCTATCTTTCATTCCGCCGAAAGGAGTTCGCAGATCACGGTTTAGCCACGTATTTACCCAAACAATTCCCGCTTCAATTTCTTTTGAAATGCGCATTGTTCTATTTAAATCAGAAGTCCAAAGTGTTGCGGAAAGGCCATATTTTACAGAGTTTGCCATTCTTAAAACTTCTTCTTCGGTTTCAAAAGGCATAATTGTTACTACGGGACCGAAAATTTCTTCTTGATTTACACGACATTGGTCATCAAAAACTTCGATTACTGTTGGCTCCAAGTAATAACCGTTTTCAAAATTTTTCACGGTAACCCTATTTCCGCCACAAAGAATTTTACCGCCTTCTTTTACGGCAAGTTTAATGTATGATTCCACTTTTTCCAAATGCGGTTTTGAAACCAACGCGCCAATATCGGTTTCAGCATTAAATGGATCTCCAATTTTGAGTTGCTTTACTTTTTCAACGAAATCTTTTTTGAATTTTTCGTAAATGGTTTTTTCCACAAAAATCCTACTTCCGCAAAGGCAGATTTGCCCTTGGTTTGAAAAGCTGGATTTCACGGTTACGGCGAGCATTTTGTTATAATCGCAATCGGCGAAGATGAGGTTTGGGTTTTTTCCGCCCAGTTCCAATGAAAGTTTTTTAAACATCGGTGCGGCAGTTCGGGCAATGTTTTCGCCGGTTTTCGTTCCGCCCGTAAAGGAAATCGCTCTTATATTTTTATGCTCCACAATCGCCTGCCCCGCGGAAGGGCCGGATCCGTGAACAATATTTAAAACTCCTTTTGGCAAACCCGCTTCGGTGCAGATTTCACCTAAAAGAAAAGCGGTCATCGGAGTAATTTCGCTGGGTTTTGCGACCACAGTATTTCCTGCGGCGAGAGCGGGCGCTATTTTCCACGAAAATAAATACAGCGGAAGATTCCAGGGCGAAATGCAACCAACCACACCAATTGGTTGGCGCAGCGTGAAATTTATTGTATTCAAACCAAGACTTTCGTGCGCCTCACTTGCGAATTGTGTAATGGCATTGCCAAAAAATCGAAAGTTGGCGGAAGCCCGTGGAATATCGACCGCCAAGGCCAAACTCAACGGTTTGCCGTTGTCCTTTGCTTCCGCTTCGGCCAGGTCGACTAATTTTTCATCGATTAAATCTGCAATTTTTAGAAGAATTCTGCTGCGCTCGTCAATGGTTGTGTTGCTCCATTTTGGGAATGCTTCCTTTGCGGCTTGGTATGCGTTTTCAATATCTTCCGCACTTGAATTTGCTATTTGTGAATACACTTCGCCAGTGGACGGATTGTAATTATCCAACCATTTTTTTGAAAGTGGTTCAATGTATTCGCCGTTTATGTAGTTTAGGATTTTTTGCATTTACTATTTTTTTTCAACAAACATTTCCTCAAAAGCATTATAAACTGCCAAATGCAAGGCATCTCCGTGGTCCTGTTCCTTCAAGAATTTATAAAAAAGATTTGTTTTTTTGGATTTGTTCGCCTTTAATTTTTCGTATAATTCATTCGCCACACGTTTCATAATATCGCCTTCCTCTCCCACAGCTACAAAAATGTTTTTTTTCGAATTATAATCAACCGGCTTTATTTTCAATAATGACTCGTAATCATACCACAAACTGGGGCTTACAATAATATAATTATCAAAGAGGTCGGGTTTTTTGAATAAAATTTCGGTAGCTAAAAGTCCACCCAATGATTGACCAATTAAGGTTTTTTCATCTGAAATGGAATAATTAGTTTGAATAAATGGCTGTACTTCTTTTTCCAAAAAAGAAATAAATACTTCTGATTTTCCGGTTGTGGGATATTTTTTCACGTAGGCCTCATCGGTCGAAGGATATGTGAAATCCCGCTTTCTGTCGATGTTCGAAATGCCTACAACTATAGTTTCGGGAACCATATTTATCCACGAAAATGACCCGAATTGAACAAGACCGGCAATGTGCAGAAAATCCTCATCCATTGAGCCGTCGAGCAGATAAATAACTGGATATTTTTTGGAAGCATCCTCGGAATATCCGTGCGGTAAATAAATATTTAAAACTCTGTTTTCATTTAAAATTTTGGAGGGAAAGCTAACCGTTTCGCCAATTGACAACGGTTTTTTCTCAACGTTTTCTTGCGCAGAAACAAAATGGATTGCAAACATGAAAATCGCAATATTTGAAATGAATTTTGTTTTCATATTTTACTTTGGTTTATAAGCCATTGCCTTTATTTCCACCACCAAATACGGATGCGGCAATTGATGCACCGCAACAGTGGTACGGGTTGGCCCAGTTTCTTTATTGAAATATTCCGCATACACTTGGTTGTAGCCGGCAAAGTCATTCATATTTACCAAAAAGCTGGTGATGTCCACAACATCGGCCATTGTAGCGCCTTCGGTGGCTAGGTAATCTTTTATGTTTTCAAGTACGGCGCGGGTTTGTTCCTTTATATCGAAATGCATCGTGCCCATTTCGTCAATTTTATGCACGCCGGCAAAAGTATTGTCCGGCAAACGCGAACTTGTGCCGCTAATAAATATAAAATCGCCCACGCGCTTCACGTGCGGGTATGCGCCTCGCGGCGTTGCCCAATACCCGCGAGGGCGGGAATCTTTTGAATCGTTGTTCATAATGTCATTTTTTTAGTTACGATTTTTACCCCTTCCGTCTTTTGGCTGAAAAAGCCAAAAGCCACCTTCCCCTGAAAAAGGGGAAGGAGCCGTTACTTTTATTTACTCAAATGCCACCTCATTATCGTGAAGGATGGTTTCGGTTTCTTTTTTTACCAATTCCAATTTTTCTTTTAGCGACATTTCATCAGTAATTTTCCCTTCTTTTAAAAGATTCAAAATCGCTTTGTCCTGTGAACGTCCAAGTTTCATTGCTTCGGAATAGGAAATCGATTCCTTAAAGGTAACCAAAGAATATTTGCTATAATAATCTTCGGGAAATTCGGCTTCAAAAGCGGTTTCCAGTTTTCTTTTTCTCTGGAAAATTTCCATCGCCGTGTGCTCTTTCATTTCGTGGAAATTATCCACTGCCAAATCTGCAATGGCATCGGTATCTTTTTTCCGAAGTGTTTCATATTCTTTAAAAAGATTGTTCCAATTGATGTTTTCTTCGGAAATATATTTCTCTAAAATATCATCAAATACCACCACATCTTCAAAGGAAGCGTTCATTCCTTGGCCATAAAAGGGAACGATTGCGTGGGCGGCGTCACCCAAAAGAAGCGTTTTTCCGTATGCATTCCACGGCGAACATTTTACGGTTCCCAATGGCCCGGTTGGGTTTCCGAAAAATTCTTCGGAAAGGTTTGGGATCATTTCCACTACATCGGGAAATTCTTT
>DASSWN010000059.1:0-2160 GCA_035704905.1 Flavobacteriaceae bacterium | reverse complement strand
AAGTGGTCAGCGATGCAAAAACAGAAAACATTCTTGAGGAAATAAGCAGTCCATCACAAAATATGGAAGGGGTGGTTTTGGAAAAAGCACCCAAAATCGCGGTTTATTCCCCGGAAGGCAATCTACCCTGGGACGATGCGGTAACTATGGTTTTGACGTATGCCGAAATTCCATATACCACCATATATGACAAAGAAGTTTTGAGCGATCAACTGGTTTTGTATGATTGGCTGCATTTACATCATGAAGATTTTACCGGACAGTATGGCAAATTTTACCGTGCATTTCGTTCCGCGCCGTGGTATATTGAAGATAAAGCCCAAGCCGAAGCACTTGCCGCCGAATTGGGTTTTGGAAAAGTTTCACAGGAAAAATTGGCCGTGGCAAAAAAAATCAGGGATTATGTGATTGGCGGAGGATTTATGTTCGCCATGTGCAGCGCCACCGATAGTTTCGATATTGCGCTTTCTGCGGAAGGGGTCGATATATGCGAGCCCATGTTCGATGGAGATGCGAGCGATCCGGGATACCAAAACAAAATCGATTTTGGAAAAACCTTTGCGTTCACCGATTTTATTTTGGAAACTAATCCGATGGTTTATGAATTTTCATCCATAGACATGACTTCCAAACGTCAGGTTCCCAAGGAAAAGGATTATTTTACCTTGATGGATTTTTCGGCAAAATGGGATCCTGTTCCCACGATGTTGTGCCAGAACCATACTTCTTTGGTCAAAGGGTTTATGGGACAAACCACGGCTTTTGATCCCAATCAGATCAAAGCAACGGTTTTGGTGATGGGCGTGAACAAAATTAATGGTGAAGCGCGTTATATCCACGGAACCAAAGGAAAAGGGTTTTTTACGTTCTATGCCGGACACGATCCCGAAGATTACCAACATCGGGTAGGGGATCCAAAAACCGAGTTGAGTTTACATCCAAACTCACCGGGTTATCGACTGATTTTGAACAATGTTTTATTTCCCGCCGCAAAAAAGAAAAAACATAAAACTTGATGAATTATGAATTCAGAATTATGAATTACTGAAGACTGCGACTACCTATTGCAACTGAAATACCGCAACTGCCACTGAACACTGCCTACTTCCTTTCCGGTATTTTATAAAATTCTTTATTGGGAATAACCACAATTTCAACCCGACGGTTTAGCCGTTTCCCGTTTTCGGTTTCGTTGGTGGCTTTCGGGCTTGATTCGCCATAAGCTTTCGTAACATAGGTAAATTCACCCTTTCCTTCCAAAAGATTGTGCAATTTATCCGAAACACTAATCGCCCGGTTTTCTGAAAGTTCAATATTATAAGGAATGCTGCCATCGCTGTCGGTATGCCCTTCGATTAAAATTTGCGCATTTCCAATCCGTTGTATATCTAAAGCCAATTGTTTCAAAATATCAACAGGTTTTTCTTTCAGATTGTATTTTGCCGTATCGAAAAGCACATCGGCATCCAAACTTAGTTTGAAAACCCCGCTAACGGTTCCAACCGCATCAATATCTGAGCCTGGCGTATCGCCCGGACAAAATGATTTTAAATCGGTGATTCGAACGAAGTAATATATTTTTCCCTTTCCGCGATCGGCTTTTGAAATATCGATGGAAGAACTGCCGCCCTCAAGCGGCCCGACTTTGTCCCATTTTTTGCCATCGGTGGAAATTTCAACATCGAAAGGTTCAACGGAAGGTCCCACTTCAAAAAAATATAAGTCCACACCGGGCATATCTATGAAACCATTGTTGGTAAATTGTAGAATAAGTTTTCCGCCGCAACCTAGGGAAACATATTCCGGACTGTCATATTCCTTGTAATCAGGTTCGCCCAAGGCTTGTTCCGGATTGGCGAATTTATCGATGGGTTTTGGAAATCCAGGGGAGAAAGAAACGATGCTATCGGCAAACGAAATTTCGCCCATCGCCATATAAATGATATTGTTTTGGGTGTCTTGGTAGAACTTGCCAAAATGTGAAAATGCAGGTTCTTGGGAAAACATGTTCAAGCAGCTTCCCAAAAAAAAGAATGTTATGAAATATTTTTTGAACATCGCAAATTATTCAACTAAGATAAAATAAAAATCCCATCCCCAGTACAATTGGGGACGGGATTCTATAAGTAGAGTCGATTATTTTGGGTTATTTTAATTTTT
>DASSWN010000056.1:0-27186 GCA_035704905.1 Flavobacteriaceae bacterium | reverse complement strand
TAAGCATAGGGGAGCATACATACGGACAAAACATATACCCAAACGATGTAATGACAGCAGGGGAGTTTTCGGTTATTTCGGGACCAAGTAAGTCGAAAAAATCATTTTTAAAAGCTTCATTTGCAGCGGCTTTTGTTGGCGGAAATTTCAATAATCACTTTGAAAATATCAAAGGACACCGAAAAGAAGAAAGCGAATGTATAATAGACTTTGATACGGAGCAAAGTTCTTACTACGCTCAAAGATCGTTCAAAAACGTTGGTAGAATGGTTGGTGGTCAATATGCTAATTATTATCCTTTCAAGCTAAGGAGAATGAGTGCGGACGAACGTGTAAGTTTTATTGGGCAATACTTACGCCAAAACCAATACAAAAAAAATATAAGATTGGTATTTATCGATGGAATTGCCGATTTAGTGAACGATAGCAACGACCTTGTAATGAGCAACGAAGTGGTGGAACAGGTAATGACATGGACGGATATATACGACATTCACATTTGTTTAGTGATTCACAATGCGCACGGCATTAAGAAGCCTACCGGCCACCTTGGAAGTAGTGTAACCAAAAAAGCTGAAACGGTTATTTTTGTTTCTCCGGAAGAAAATGATAAGTCTATAATTAATGTAGAATGCGGCTATTCAAGGGGCATGGCTTTCGATCAATTTAGTTTTCAAATCGGTAAGGATTCTTTGCCACACCAAGTTAACGGTATTAATCCAAACGAACCGGAAGGCTATTTCTAAAAAAAAGATTTAATAATATTGAAAAAAGTTTTGTGGAATAAAAAACTTTTGTATATTTGCATAAGCGAATGAGGGAATGAGCCCAACAAAGCATTAAAACAAATTATAAAATGATACCAACAGAAATTCAACAAAGACTTAAAGAATACGAAAAAGAAGGCGGTATTTATTACGCTTTCAGAAAACATTTTGTGGATCAAATTTACAACGGCGTAATGCCGCGCAAAAACTCAAATGTACTTACCATTTGGAACACATCGAGGGAACTAATGGATGAGAAATTTTTGCCGGAAGAAATGAACGTTAAATTAAGCTGGGCGATTAACGATGCCCGTTTTGAAATAGACTAAAATCGATATGAAAGATAGCTCTAAAGAAATATTGGAAAGATTGATTGAGAATGAATTTGAATCCACGCCCAACACCCCTTGGATGGAGGAAAGTTTGTTTGAAATTATAGATGCGGCGTACGAGGTGGGTCTCGACCACCTCGGGAGTGAACTTGAATTGCGGTTGCATCCGGATCAAAGACGAAGATTTTTAAACTTAAAAAGCGCATAGAAAATGGAAAACGTAAAAAAATTGTGGACTGGTGTAAAGACCCAAATAAAGAAAAAAAACGGTATTTCCAACATTGAGGTACTGGAAAGCAAATGGACGGACTTTAACGATTGGGTGGAAAAACTGCCCGTCGAAGATACCCGAAAAGCCAATGAGGTTTTCGACGAAATGCAAAATTTAATTCGCTCGTAATGGAAAATTCGATCATTTTAATATCAATAGTAGCGGTGGCAATCGCCGGAACATACGCCATTCAATGGGCTTTTAAGCAAGTTGAAAAAGCCGTGAAAGAACACGAAGAAATCAAAAAACAATTATGAGAGAAATTAAATTTAGATTTTTGGATTTAGAGTTAAGAAAAATGTGTTATAGAAACCCTTTGACTTATGATTTCTGTACGCCTAAATCCATTGTCCCAATGCAATACATAGGTTTAAAAGACAAAGACGGAAATGATATTTATGAGGGCGATATATTAGAATTTCCCTTTGAAATGGGAATTGCATTCGTTATAAGTGATGGGTTTAGATTTGCCGTAGAAAGTCCTGGCAGTGGTGCTATTGATTATGAAAGTGAATATGTTATTAAAACAACGACTATTATTGGTAATATTTACGAAAATCCCGAATTGGTTTCTTATTTTTAAAACTATAAATACTATGAAAAATTACGATGAAATTTTACAAGAAATAAAAGAAGCTGCATACCATCTTGAAGCAGATGGCGCAGAATCCAATAGGATTATAATATTATCCCCAAAAAAATTTATTGATAAACTTTTTGATGAATTTGAAAAAATGACGGGGGATAAGATTAACAGGGAAGATAAGATGACTCTTTTTGGATGTAAAGTCTTCCCGTCTTTTGAAAATAAAATCACTGTTTATGATGAATATATTGTTGAAGATTTTAAAAGATTTCCTATAAAAATCAAATTGTATTAATTCAAATGCCACATAACGGGTTGTCGGTATGGTTTTGTAAGCCTACCACACCGCTTCAATCTAACGATAAACTTTTAAAGGCTTATAAACTATACCGCCTGTTAGCATTATGTTACTTGCGGGCTAAAAAAATGAAATTATGCCAAGTTGTGAAAAATGCTGGGAAGATGCGTGGGGGAACGCAGAAAAGTACCAACAACTAATTGAAGAAAGAAAAGACGACCCTTGTACGCCTGAAGAACAGGCTGGCAGGGATGCTACTGAATGCGAAAAATGTAAACGCAAAACTGTCCATCAATACGCTAAAATGTGCGTGGTATGCGGCAGCAAGTGATTAATGCTAACGGTCTTGATAAAATGAGTGGTGGGAGCTTGGGAACGATGCTGCAATCGGGTAAACATGAGAGGTCAATGCAGATACCTACGGATGTTATACAGGTAGCCCGCCATTCTTTTTATCTACATAAATAATCTAAAACAGGAAAAAATGAAAACACTTACAAAATTACTACTGCTAATGATGTGCGCCTCGTGCGCCACCGACCACATCGACGGGAACGATTTGGGAACAAACGAAATCACCCACAACGAACTGTTCTACTCAATGGATGCTTTTGATGAAAGCATACCCTACACTTTGGGGGTTTTCACTTTTGACCCCGGAGATCCTATCGTTTTTGAAAACCCCATCAAAGAATTTGCCCTAACTGGCGATATGCAAGACGTGATCGAATGGGATTCCAAAGTTGGCAGCTTTGCGATTCTGATCTACAACTGCGGGGGTCTGAAATACAAACTGGAATGGGAACTGTACAAAGATGGTATTTTGGAGCAAACGAATTGAGCCATTTTGCATAGCCGATGTTGGCAAATCGGTTTTAAATATAGTTGTAATTTTTTAAATACTAATATTATGAAAGCAAGAATTGTAAAAAGAATCGATGTTCGTGGTTCTGTAAGTTATGTAATTCAACAACGACACCATTTATTTTTTTGGTGGTGGGTAGATGCTTGGGTAAATTCTTTAGACGGTGCTAATTGCCGTGATTATTTTGACACTTTGGAAGAAGCTAAAGAACATTTATGCTTTTTCAATGGGAGTAAATCATTTGACGAAGTTATTAATTAAAAATCAACCTAATATTATGGAATACGAAGGAAAATTATACGGAAAAGTCGGGGATGAATATTTCCCACTTCAAGAAAACTCTCAAGATTTTGAGGAACTAAAAAGTCGAATTTCAAAATTATATAAGCGACACAAATTATTACAATCTCAAATTAAAATATTAAGTGTTCAGAAGATAATTAATAAATACGATTCTGCAATTGATATTGATAATTTAGAAAAAGATAGAATGTATCAAAATATGATGTCTGAAATCAAACAATTTATAGACGTTCAAGAAGAAGAATTACCAATCGGGAAAAAGGTAACAATGTGTATTTCTGTTTTAAGTTGAATTGTTCTTTTTTAAACTGTTTGCCAACGTTTCGCGGCTATGCGCCGGGCGGGCCTTTTACCCGGGATTGTTCTTTTGTAAATGAACATTTCTCGTATCCGTAATTTGTCAACCGAAGACGGATTTCCCGCCTGGCGCATAGCCCGTGTTGTGTGCTGTGCTTAGTTCAAATGTAAATATAATTATGGGAAATTATTTAAATGGATACGCAAAAGAAATCTGCGATCATTGTGGGATAAAAAGAACACCCGAAGGACACGATGGGTGCATTGGTACCTTGCCGAACGTTATGAATGCTTGTTGCGGCCACGGAGAAGATAGAGTGGCTTATGTTCAATTCTGGGATAAAGAACGTCTTGGTGGAAAAGAAGCGATGGAATATATTAACGAGAATAAAAATAAATTTTATGAAAGGAAAATATCTAATAACAACTGATTCTTGGTTTCTTGTCCCTGACGGTAAGCAATACCGATCGGTTTGGGGAGAAATCGAAATAATTGAGGATTCTTTTTTAGGATTAAAAACGAACAGAAATTCGACAAATTGGTTCGCTAAAATTGGAACTGATAATAAATGTGTTATTGTGGCGGGTTGTCAGATACATTATGCTATAAAATGTAAAAATAAACCTGAAATGGGGGAAGTATCTGATTACGCAATAAACGATTCTGGAATGACAAAATACGTTAGACCAACGCAAATTTGGATAGCAGAATAATTTTTAGCATTGCACACAACGAATATGGTATGGTGTCGTTGCGACCTTACAGCACGGACTTAATTAGTAACACAAAAACTTTGAATTATGAATACAGATAGTAAAAAGAACGGAACCGAGCAATGCACTATGCCAAGTGTTAGCGGTAGTTTTTTAAGGATATACGAACACACCCATAGAAGGCAAAAACATTTAGCATCAAATTCAAATTTCTTTGCTGATGATGTAAAAATAGAAGTAGATGACTATTGCATTTACATTACAAGGCCGTCTTTAGATTATAGAGGTAAGACATTTAAAGCCCACAATAGGAATGGAATTTATCATACTGCAATAGTTGACGAAAGACTTGAATGTGGGGAATTTGAATTTGATGCGGATAAAAGTACGGAAGATTGCTTGGTGGTAAATTACCGCTAACGTTTGGGTATATGAAAAGTGCGTGGAATTATAAATTAACTTAATAAATAAAACAATGGATTTACAGGAATTAGAAAACAAGGTTTGGGAAAACAATGTTAAACAGAAAACAATTGATTTAGTACAAAATGCTGAATGTGATTTTGAAGATGAAGATTACACAGAAGATGAAATAGTTGCTTATATCTATGAAGTTGGAATTTGTCTTGAAGTTTACGACCCTTGTTTGCGGATAGATATAGAAATACTTGAAGGCTTAAAAACTATTTTAGAAAATAAGCAAGAACGATTAAAACAACTTGATAAAAAAGAACAAGTTTAAGCATTTTTTATATACCGTGTTGTAGCATCGTTTTAATGTGTGTTATACATTGTTGTAAACTGTGCGGATTAATAAGCTAAAAATTTGAATTATGACTACAAGAAAAGATTTGCAGGAATGGCTAAACAGATTTCCTGAAGATACTATTATAGAATTTGGAATACAACAAGAAGCTGGAGCGTACCAAAGTTACGGGAGTGTGGAATTTGACACTCCTAAATTAGAAGATAACGATATTGGTGATGGTTGGGAATTTAGCGACTTTATAAATAATAGGTTTGTTGAGCCTGATGCAAAGCATTTTGGCAAGTGCTACCTTAGAATTGGAGAATCAAGGTAGCATTGTTTACAACGTGCCGAGTATTTGCGTTCGGTTTGGGATTTGAAAAACGAAACTTTAAAATTTATACAAATGGAAAATAAAAACACAAATGTTGAAACTGGCACTACTGCCCAAACTGACGCAAATACTGTGTTAGCAAACGTTTTTACTTCTGTCATTTCAATTAAATTCTTTGCAGCCATACAAAGAGTAATTAGTGAATTTAATCTGAAAATGGAGACGTATTGCAGTTTGGGCGAAAATGATGTAGAAGTTAAAATAAGATATGCTGATTTCAGTGAACTTGAAAAGTTAAATCAAAGAGCAAAGGGGTATTCAGTTAGTGAGCGTAAAGTTGATGATGTTTAAATGTTTGCTAACGGCTACGGGTATGGTGAGTAGCCCTACCCACAAACTTTAAATATTAACCTGATACCTTCAATGGGCTATTCACTATACCCATTGTTGTAGCATCGTAAAGCGAACGAAATATGTGTGATTACAAGAAAAACAGCGTAGAACCTTGCAAAACTTGCCCAAGAAAGATAACGGCACTTTATATGTGTAAACTGCTTCAAGAAACAGCTGAATTAGCACAGAAAGATTTAAAAGAAACGGAAACCAAGTGAGCGTATGTGCTACAACGGGATGCAAGTATGAGTAGTGCGACTTTTTAATACTAAGTTTTCAATTAATAACATAACTAATAATAAAAATTATGGAATGGATAAAAATGAACAAAAAAAGAGATAATCTACCTAATGATTATTGCAAATGTTGGTTATGGACACCAGAAGGATTAATGTTTGGAAAATATAATGCGACCGCCAAAGGATTTTATGGATGGAGAGAGATTGAATTTTCCCATTATATGATTATCCCCGAACCAACGGCACCGACTGAATAATTTTTATTATGGCATTTGGAACACTAAATTCGATTTTCAGCACAGCAGTAAGCATTACTTATACTTGCTGTTGTGCAATCGTTTTAATGTTGCACAACTCGTTATATCCGTAACTTTAATTCAGATCAATGTTAACAGTATCAATTACATACACTTGCAAATACCGCCTTTCATTCGCGCCGAATTATGTATGGACAATTTGCGGAAAATGTGTCAATTTGAAAACAAATCGATTGATAAAACAAGTGTACAAAAGTGGATGCATCGGCTATGTAATTAAAGGGAAATTTTATTCCATAAAAAAATTAAGAACCGAATTGGAAGCGATTCCCAAAAAAGAATATTCACCATTTTAATAAATCAATATTATGACTATCAAAGAATTAAAACAAAAAATCGAAAACCTACCGGACACAATGGACGTGTTCATTGATGAAAGGGTAAGTGAATTTACTTATGGGCTAGTAAATTCTGCAAAAGTGCGGGAAATCAATTTTATGGAAGAACCGGGCGGAAAAGCGCTGTCAAAAAACGAAGTGCTAATCTTTAGCGAGGAATAATGCAAACGAAAAAACAATCCCTAACCGAAGCAATCACCAATACAGGTGTTGGTTTTGCTATTTCTTTACTGTCAATTTTTATAATATTCCCAGTATTCGAAATAGAATCAACACCAATGAAAAACGTAGGCATTACAGCCTATTTCACCGTGGTAAGCATCGTTCGCGGATATGTTTTACGAAGATTTTTTAACCGGAAAAAATGAAACAAAGAATCATAGAGGATTTTCTGACAAATCCAAGGAGCATGGCCGAAATAGCACGAAAATACGGCGTAACCGCAAACACGGTTTCCAAATACATTACCGATGCGATCAACAATAAAGAACGTTTTCACTTTAAAGAGGATGTTATTTTTCACTACACCAGAAGCTTTGAAAAACCCGACCGCATTATTTATTTGTTCCGCGACAACAATATAGAAGTGAAAGTTGAGTTGCAGGGAACCACTTACATAGCATCAAACACGCTATACAAAAATGAACACGAATTTGTGAAGAAATTACTTACTGATGATGACGGGCTCGGTGGGATGTAAGCGACCACTAACCTTGGATTAAATAATAAATTAAATATTTGCATAACCTATACTATTTGTGTATATTTGCATAAGAAATGAACAAAGTAAATAAAACATATAAATTCAGGATATATCCTAATGCTGAACAAGAACAGAATCTTTCTAGGCATTTTGGGCATTCTCGTTTTGTGTATAATTACTTCCTCAATCAAAGAAAAGAGCAGTATTTAGAAGATAAGAAGTCCGATAACTACTATGCTCAATGTGCAAGTCTTACGAAACTTAAAAAACAAGAAGGTACTGAGTGGTTAAAAGAAGTAAATAGCCAAACATTGCAGTTTGCTTTAAAATCTTTGGATAGTGCCTATACTAACTTCTTTCGTGGCAACGCAAAATTTCCAAGGTTCAAATCTCGTAGAAGTAAAAATAGTTTCACAGTGCCACAATCAGGCAAAATAGTTGATGGAAAACTAAACATACCTAAATTCAAAGACGGTATTAAAATAAAGTTACATCGTGAAGTTTTAGGTACTATTGGTAAGATGTCAATTACTCGCAGATCGAGCGGTAAATATTTCGTTTCAATATTCACGGAACAGAAAATTGAGCAAATGCCAAGTAATACCAAAGCTATTGGATGCGATTTGGGAATTAAAGATTTTGTAATTACATCAGATAACAAGAAATTCAAGAACAATAGGTATACAAAGAAATATGCAAAAAAATTAAAGAAAGCTCAACAGCATTTGTCTCGTAAACAAAAAGGTAGCAATGGGTTTGAAAAACAAAAACTCAAAGTTGCTAAAATTCACGAGAAAATTGCAAATAGCAGATTAGACACCCTACACAAAGTAAGTTATGCATTGGTTCGAGATAATGGACTAATGGTAATTGAGGACTTGAACGTTAAGGGTATGATTAAAAATAGAAAACTATCCAAACATATTGCGGATGCAAGTTGGGGGAACTTCGTTAATCTTTTACAATATAAATGCGACTGGTATGGTCGTGAACTTGTAAAAGTCAATAGATTTTTTCCTTCGTCGAAAACTTGTAACGAGTGTGGATGGATAAATCAAGACTTAAACCTTTCAATTAGAGAATGGACTTGTAAAAACGGTCATAAATTAGACCGTGATTTGAATGCAAGTCAGAACATTCTCAAAGAAGGTTTTAAAATATATCGTGAGGAACTTGCGATTACAAAGGTGGAGAGAAAATCAGACTTTGGTAACAAAGCACACTCTATGAAGCCTGAAGCCCAACCCATCGGCTCTGCCGTGGGTGGGTAGTTCACTATATTTGTACTCACAAGATGAGGCCGATTTGTTTCTTTAAAGTAAAAAGCACCTGATTGTTTTTATGAATCATTTTTTTACCTACCTTTGTGGAAATACTATCTTAATTCTAACGATTTTGGCGGCACCGAAAGGAAATAAATATTATCAAATAAGAGCAAAGGATGGGAGGGAAACCACCTACACTCCCGAAGACCTATTGGAGAAAGCAAACGAATACTTTCAATGGTGCGTAGATACTCCTTTGATGGAAGAACAGCTATTTCATTACCAAGGACAAATAACAAAGGGAAAGGCATCTAAAATGCGTCCTTTCTCATTGGAAGGGTTTTGTAATTATGCGGAAATCATTAGGCAAACATTTTTGAATTATGAAAAAAGACAAGAATTTTTAGAAGTCACAACGCGCATACGGCAAACAATCGAGAATCAGCAGTTCGAAGGAGCGGCTTCGGGATTCCTGAACGCAAACATAATAGCAAGAAAATTAGGTCTTGTTGATAAGAAAGAGCAAAAAATTACAGGGGAGCAACCTTTGTTTCCCCCGATGAAAGATGAATAAGTTTACCTATACCACGGCAATAGGTAAGCTGCGTTCTTTGAAAAAACGGAAGAAGGTAGTCCAAGGCGGTACTTGGGCAGGAAAGACTTTTGGAATAATTGCGGTTATTATTGATTTCTGCATAAAAAATGAAGAAAGATCGGTTACCGTGGTCGCTGAATCAGTACCTGCCCTAAAGAACGGCGCGTTAAAAGACTTCAAGGATATAATGCGAATTACAGGAAGATTCATTGAAGAAAGTTACAACGGAACCGATCGAAAGTACACGTTTTCAAACGGCACGACTATTCAATTCGATTCCTTTGATAGCGTAGGAAAGGCGCAAGGAGCAGGAAAAAGAACAGATTTGTTTATCAATGAAGCCCCTTACATCCCTTTTGAAATTGCCGATGCTTTGATTGGCAGAACATCGGGCAATATTTGGATCGACTTCAACCCCACGGCAAAGTTTTGGGCGCACGATGAAATTGTAGGAAATCCCGATTCTGACTTTATTATTCTGAAATATACAGACAATGAAGCGTTGCCGGAAACGATCAAAAACGAGCTTCTTTTAAAGCTGCAAAAAGCTTTTTATGATTCAAGCGCAAACCACAAAGACGCCGACAATATAAAAAACGAGTATTGGGCGAACTGGTGCAGGGTTTATATCGATGGCGAGATAGGAAATTTGGAAGGCGTAGTGTTCAACAACTGGCGAATAATAGATAACCTTCCAAAAGATGCCAAATACACAGCGTCGGGAATGGACTTCGGGTACACGAACGACCCCACAACGCTCATTGACAGGTACTACTTGGACGGAAAACGACTTTACGATGAAGCGATTTATCAAAAAGGGCTTTTGAATTCGGATATCGCAAAGCTTGCAAAAAAAGACTTTTCAAGATTGATATATGCAGACAGCGCAGAACCGAAGTCAATCGCCGAAATAAAAAGATATGGAGTTAAGATTTATCCCACGGACAAAGGGCGTGATTCCATAAACTTCGGAATTCAGTTGATGCAAGAAGATGAATTTTTAGTTACCGCAAGGAGCGCGAATATGATAAAGGAATTAAGGCACTACACTTGGCAAAAAAATAAGTCCGGCGAACGAATAGGAAAGCCAATCGACGGATGGAACCACACGATTGATTCCGCGCGATATGTAGAAACAATGGTTAGGTCAAAGCCCAAGGTAAAAGTAACCCGATCAAAAGTAGCATAATGCTGAACCAAAAACTAAAACAGATTTCAATGCAAGATTTCCAACTGGTCAAAAAGTTCGGAAATCGACAAAAGGAGTTGTTTGGAAAGCAGCCAAGGGATTTGATCTATTTGACTTATGGATTTGTGAAGATCGATTTACCCGAACTAATCAACGACGGGGAATTTGAAACTTTGATTTTTGAATGTTTTGAAAAGAAAATAAACCGCAAAAAGATAAATGCGCTAAAACCAACTGAAGCGTGGCAGTTTATACTTTGGGTTTATGATGAGTTGCAGAATATTTCAAAGATGGAAAAGCAATATTTATCGTCAACGCCCGAACCGGATTTGATTAACGCAGGAATTGAAACGCTGAACGAACTGGGGGAAACGAATTTGATTGACACACTTGCCAACGGCGACGTATTGAAGTGGGAAGAGATAAAGAAGATGCCATACCACGTAATTTTTGACAAGCAACGAAAAATGAAACTGGAAGCCGATATTCAAAAGAACTTGGCGAGAATACAAAGGGATAAGGCTAAAGCAAAAAAACATTGAATTATGGAAGGATGTAAACGAGGTATAAAACAAGAGTGTGTAATAATAAACTATGAGGATTTAACGGATGAATCTAAGGTCTTGCTTAATATGGATGGTGAATTTAATGACGTTCGGCTAAAAAGAAGAAAAAAGGTGTATATTTTAAAATCTAAAAAACATTGATTATGGACGAAGTAAAAACATCATGTAAACATATAATTGTATTTGAATCTGATGAACCTTTATTCTCTTCGATTGTAGAAGAATTCGTTGAAGCTTTAGGTGCAAAAACAGTAATGAGCAAAACTTATTTAAAAGAAACAATAATTTAAAAACATTATGGCTTTTGACATCGTAGATTTTTGGAAAAGACAAGTTGAAAAATGGCAAACCGAAAACAAATGCGGTTTTTGTTGGGAATTTGGCGCGCCATTGATCGATAGCCAATTGAACATAGAGCAAACCGACGAGGCTTGTTGTACTTATGTTTTCTTGACGGAAATCGAAACATCCGAAACGCCAAAGTTTTCAACGCAAACAAATTTCGTAAATGGTAAAAATTGTGATACAATTTTCACTTTGTACGTGGTAAGAAAAGGCGATTTAGGAACGAACAACTATTCCGAGATCAAAGGTCATCCAATTTCCGAAAGCAATTGGGAAAAGATATTCAAACCCATTTCCGATTGCTTGGATTGCGATTTGATTATAGATTTCTGCGAGCTTCAATATGGTTTGAAAGTGGATATTACCCAATGGAGAAAAACATTGGAACACGCAGCATTTGACAATAATTATTTCGGGTGGAAAATCCGGGCAAACTTTAGAATTTCACAATGACAAAAACAATCATTTTAATCGTAGTCGGAATAATTTTACTTTTCGTTTCATTCGTCTTTATCGGCGCGTGGCTAAACAAAAGAAAATTGAAGCGGCTTATCGACGAACGGAACCATTTGGATTTAAGAACGCCCGAAGGGAAGAACCGGGCAAAAGTGCTGAACAGGCGAATTGATAAAATCTATGGATTTCATAAAAATTAACATATAAATACACAAACATCATGTACACATTGAGATTATTCAAAAAGGTCGACGAGATCGACAGAACACAAATTTATTTAGGCGACTCGTACATTGTCAGAGATGCTGAAAAAGAAGATAAAAAAATCGGAATTAAATTACGAGTGTATGGTAATTGGGATTCTCGCACAAAAGAAGGATTGGCTATTTATGAAGATGACCACGCTTTCATAATGACACAATTAGGCGGAACATTTGAGACGTTGAACAGACCTGAAAACACACATGCAAATAGCAGACGATGAAATAATACGTGTTATGACCGAGGTCGCGCAACGGTTTCTAATTCCAAAGTTCTTGGAGTTAGGAATGAACAGCACGGGCGAATGGGTCAAAAGCATCGAAGTTTCCGCGAGCAACAACGTTGGTTACATTCGGGGAAGGGATTACTCTTATTACTTGGTGAACGGAAGAAAGCCCGGCAAACGTCCTCCAATTGCCCCGCTCGAAAGATGGGCGCAAGCGAAATTAGGTTTGAGCGGGCAACAAGCCAAATCGGCGGCGTTCGCAATTGCTAACAAGATAGCAAAAGAGGGGACGGAATATTACCAACGCGGCGGGACGGATTTGTTAGAGGTATTGGAATCACCGGAATGCTTGGATTACGTTCGGAACGAACTAAAACAAATTTTGACAGAAGATTTGAAAGCGCAAATACTAATCGAAGCAGAAAAACTATCGGCATGAACATTAGCGGAATCGAAAGCAATTTGTATTTATCCGACAATCCCATTTTTGTCCGGTTGTACAACATTTCCCAAAATGCAAAGTACGTGGAAATTCGTGTGCGGAATACTTCCACGCAGGAAACGCCTAAGCCTTTACGATATTATCGATATGCAAACGAAGATTTGAACATCGATATTTCTTCAATTGTAAAATCAATGATGCCAAAGCCCGATCATATACGGCCTTTCCTTAGTGCGGGATCAATCAGCAACATCTACCAAAATTATTTTTATGGCAACAGCATCGTTCTTGAATTTATGTTCGTGGAGGTAATGCAAAACGGTTCTGAAAATGTTTTGACCCGAAAAAAAACATTTATCCGGGGTGGAAAAAGAACATACCAATCCAACCAAAATTTGAGCAATGGAGATGTGTTATCGCCCACCGAAACAATACCCGTTTGGAATGGATTTCCCTTTGAATATTATTATTTAGGAACCATCTCCACCGAGGTGTTATCGATTATACAAGACCCTCGAATCATACGGTCAAAAATAGCCCCGGTGAACTTGGTAAAACGGCTGAAAGTAAAAGGCTGCGAGCCGAAATATGTGAAGTTCTTAAACTCGTTGGGCGGTTATTCTTATTGGCTTTTTGAGAACTGGGAAACCGAAGAATCAAACGACAATTTGGGAAGCATCCTTGGAAGAACAGAAGTAACCGATTTAGGGAACGAATACGAAAGCGAAATTGAATTGATTTCAAAAGTTCCGCAGCAATTTCTACCGATCATTAAGGATTTGATTTTTTCCGAGGAAATATATCTGTACAATCCAACCGAACAGAATTACACCCGTGTTTCTTCGGACGGCAACAATGTAAAAGAAAATCCTTTTGACGTGAATTTTAAAGTAAAGTTGAAATTCAAATTGTACAACCGTTATAACCCTTCGTTGATATGGTAGAAGTGATCATAAACGGCGAGCCTATCGATATAATTTCCAAAGGGGTCAAATATACCAAACAGGTTAACGACTTTGCGGATATTTCGACCGTCAATACCTCTTACACTTATTCTTTGCGGGTAGATAAAACCCCGAAGAACACAAAAATATTCCAACAATTGGGAATGGTTGGTGATACTTCGGAATTTCCATACGTGAAGAACGTAACGCAGCTTATCGACAATGGGGCAATGTTGATTTCAAGAGGAATTGCCACGGTCAAGGAAACCAACGATGAATATAAGCTACACATTCAAGACGGAATAATCGAGGTTTTCAAACTGATCGAAAACAAAACGATTGGCAAAGACTTGGATTTGTCGGAATTGGAACACAATACCGATCAAACAACCATTATTGCAAGTTGGGATTTAACAAAACCATACGTTTACATCGTCGCGGACTATGGCGGTAGGATCAATGTTCTGGACACGTCCGATGAAATTGATGGGGCGTATTTGTTGCCAAGTGCAAACGTGAAATATCTTTTTGATAAGGTTTTTGAAGAAATAGGGTACACTTACAGCGGTAATTTTTCAATAGATCAATTTTATATCACTTACCCAAAAGGAAATGTAGCGGATACGAGCGATTTGGTTTTTAAAGCAAATTCAAATCCTTATATTCAAAACCCCGACGGGAGCTATCAATTTGCACCATGGCCAATAAACACGAATGTCGGTGATTATAGGTTTTGGCAACCCAGTTCAACACCAATAGATGGGCTTACTGTTTTGAACGACTGGCAAATAAGGGTTGATGTTCAAGGCACTTACAAAATAAAAATAGATTCTTCGGGTAGTATGGCTTGGTGGAAAGGAGCAGGTCAAAGTGGCGATGAATATACCGATTTTAAAATAAAAATAAAGATAAACGGTTCTTCTGCAAATGTTGGATTCGTAAAAAGTAGTGGCGGCCCGCACGAAAAAGACTTGGGGCAATTGAATATAGGTGATATTATAGAACTTGAAATAGATAACTTCACTAAATCGGAACTTTCCGCTATGGGTTTTGACCTAACAAGCATATCATTCCCTTATCGGCTAAAATTAAGTGAACTGACTTCGGAAATCAATAGATTCTCACTTGGGGATTATGATTTTCAACAGGCTTTCGGAAGTTTTAAAATAAAGGATTTTTTAAAAGAAGTGATGTTCCGAGAATCGCTAACACCTTTTGTGGACAACAATTCCCGTCATATTGATTTTGTTTCATTGTCGGATAGGCTTAATGCGAATACAATTGATTGGTCTGGTAAATATATAAAAAGAACAAATGAAATTTATGTTTTTGATGACTATGCACAAAAAAATATTTTAAAATTAAAATACAACAATGAAGATAACGATTTTAACGATGGTGCTATATTGCTTTTTAACGAACACTTGAAAGACGAAAAAACATTGTTTCAATCAATTTTCTATTCACCGGAAAGGCTTCCAACCGAAATAAAATTTTCACCCAACGTCAATCCCGATTTGTTCCCTTTGTTGAAAATGTGGGAGAAAGAAATAAAAGAGGAAGATGATGGATCGGGAAACACCGTTCAAATAATAGAATATAAAGGTTTAAAAAATCGATTTCATTACATCGGACTTAAAAACAATCCAAATGAAATAGTAATAAACGGAGTTGCCAACACTTCATTTATTTGCGCGGATATATCCAACGTTTTGTGGCAAAAAATTGTGCAAAACAAATACATAGAAATCGATAAGATTTTCACCGATACAAGAATACACGAAATAGAATTGGCATTGAGCGCCAACGAATTCGCAACCTTGGATTTACGAAAGTTGTACTATTTCGATCAGGAGAAACAGTTCTACATTCTGAACAAAATTAGGTGGGAAAGTGGCAAACCTGCAAAAGGGGAATTTTTAAGGGTAAAAAATATTTAAGATGGCGAACAACATAGACTTAGGAAGTTTCACTTTTGACGCGCAGGCCGTCGATGCACAACTCGAATCGCTCAAAAAGCAATTGTTCGATTTGAAGCAAGAACAAGCCGCGTACCGCAACGAAAATAAATTGCTGAACAAGTCGCTGAACGATCTCAATAAAGAGCAACAGGAGCTAATACAAACCGGACAACAGCAATCAAAAACCTACCAAGAAAACCAAAAGCAAATTGCCAACCTTAATAGGCAAAAAGAAACCCTTTTCAAAAAAGAACTAAAAACCAAAGAAGCCCTTTCTTCAACTCAAAAAGAATACAAAGAAACTTCCCGAACCATTGATATGCTGACCGATGCCAACGGAAACCGCGTTCAATCCTCACAGGCGGTCAACGTGGCATTGGAAAGGGAGGTTCGATCAATAGATCAGGCACGGCAAAGCAACAAAGAATTATTGGCGTTGCGCAATAAATTGGATTTGGCAACTGACGAAGGTGTTGTTGCAATGGAAAAGTTGAACGACAAGTTGAACGAAAACAACCAATTTGTAAAAGAAAACGTTTCCGGTTATGAACAACAAAAAATTAACATCGGAAATTATGAAGGTGCGGTCGAAGGTGCTTTGGGCCCGTTGGGGGAATTTCTAACCGTTTCCCAAGAAGCCGGGGGCATTATGCCATTGTTATCTGCGGGGCTTGCATCCGCAAGAACTGCTTTGTTGGGAGTAACAAAAGCGGCGATTGGGTTTATCGCAACGCCCATCGGAGCGGTTATAGCACTACTTGCAGCGGGTTTTCTTTTGGTGCGAAATGCAATGAACCGGAGCGAAGAAACCACAAATAAAATAAGTAAAGCCTTTTCCGTTTTTGGAGGTTTCATTAGCAAAATATTGGAATTGCTCGAACCACTGGGGGAGTTTATTGTTGATGGATTGGTAAAAGGATTGGAACTATTGGAAGAATCCTTTTACCTCGCAATGGAGGGAATGGCAACGGCATTGGAATTTTTAGGATTCGATGAAACCGCCGCGAGTGTTCGGGATTTTAAAACGGAAATTCAAGAAACCGCCGATGCTGCGAGGGATTTGGAACAAGCCGAACAGGATTTGGAAAAGGCACAAAGGAAACAACGATTGACCCAATTGCAATATCAAAAAGAAGCTGAAAAATACCGTCAAATCAGAGATGACGAAACATTGACCATTCAACAACGAATGCAAGCCAATGAGGACTTGGCAGAGGTTTTGGATAAACAGTTGCAAACTGAAAAAGCATTGGCAGAACAGGCTTTGTTAGTGGCTAATTTGAGAATAAAACAAGACGGAGAAACCAAAGCAGCATTGGACGCGCAATATGTAGCGCTCACCGAGATCGCGGATATTGAGGAACGAATAACTGGACAACGATCGGAGCAGTTGCAAAATCAAAACTCATTGCGGAACGAACAAATTGCCTTGATCGAAGAACAGCAACAAGCTGCCATAGACCAGTCCAAAGCCGAACTGGATTTGTTCATTGCCCAACAAGGCTACCGTGCAAGAACTTTGCAAGAAGAACTGGAACTTGCCGAACAGGTAAAAAACAAAAAGATTGAAATTCTTGAACAAGAATTGGCGGCGGGAAATATCACCCGGACGGAATACCAGGCGCAACAACTTACTTTGAACAATGAATTCTTGCAGCAACAAGCGGAAGCATCGCTTTCCCACGCTGAAAGGGAATTGCAGATTTTCAAAGATGCACATCAATCAAGGATTGAAAACGGTGAATTTCTGAACCAAACGCTTTTTGAGCAGGAACAGGCTCGACTAAATCAAATAGCGCAAGCCGAAAGGGATTTTCAAGCCCAACGATTGCAAGAAGGCGTTATAAACGAGCAGGAATATAACGACGCTATCAATGCGATCAATGAAGAAAACCGCATTGCACAGGACGAGTTAAGGGCAGAACGCGAAGCGGCACAAAAGGAGAAAGAAGCGATTGACCTCGAAAATAAAAGGATCGCCGAAGAAGAAGGATTTATAAGTCAGTTTGAGCTTGAAGCGCAGCGACTGGAGCAACAGCGTTTACAAGAAGTTGCAGCAGCGGAAGCTACCGGAGCGAGCATAACTCAAATTAATGCAAAATACGCAAAGCTTCAGGAAGATGTAGAACAAGCAAAGCAGCAAAATAAAATAGCACTTGCATCGCAAACCCTTGGTGCTATTTCCGATGTATTAGGTCAGCAATCCGCAGTCGGCAAAGCCGTTGCGATCGCACAGGCAACTATTGACACCTATATGGCCGCGAACAACGCATTGTCAACTTTGCCCCCTCCATTCAGCTTTGTGGCAGCAGCTGCAACCGTGGCGGCTGGGTTGATAAACGTTAAGAAGATCGTTTCCACAAAACCACCCAATACAAGTACTAAACCGCCCAAAGCCGAACGCGGAAGGGTAATAAGGGGCAAGCGACATTCACAGGGTGGCGAGCTTATCGAAGCAGAGGAAGGCGAAAGAATCATAAACCGAAAAAGTTCAGCGATGTTCCCTGAATTGCTTTCCGAGATCAATATGGCGGGCGGTGGAATTCCATTAGCGGCTCGCGGTTATTCCGTTGGAAACGCAGCATCAGAAAGCGCGGTTGTTCAAAGCAGGGTAATAAACAGTTTGGGATTGGGCGATCTATCGGAAACCATTTCACAATCGGTTAGAGAAGGCGCAATGCAAGGCAGCGCAAGCGGAACGGCACAGGGAAGCCAAGCCGGATTGATAGGGCTTTCAGATAACAGACAAATTCAAAGAAGCAGCGCATTTTGAGAAATAAAGAAAACATCATAAACGAAATAATCGAAAGGCAGGGTTTCGAGAACTATCTTGAAATTGGCTATGATGAGGGTTTAAATTTCGATCGGATTAAATGCCGCGAAAAATATAGTGTTGATCCCGTGGGTCATGCTCACTTTCAAGGTACGTCAGACGATTTCTTTTCCGTGAACAAAGAGGTTTTCGATATTATCTTTATTGACGGCCTGCATATTTCAGACCAAGTGCAACGGGATATTATCAATTCAATGGCATTCCTTTCAGAAGACGGGGCAATTGTGATTCACGACACAATTCCAAAGACAAAGGAAATGCAAGAAGTGCCACGAAATACAAAAGAATGGACGGGAAATGTTTGGCGTGCTGTGATTGGATTTCACAAACAACACTCAGATGTTAAACTTTTGACCTATAAGTCAGATTATGGATTGACGGTTATTTATCCAAATGGAAATAAATTCGTAGATTTGTTCGAGGATAAAGAAACCACTTGGGAATATTTTGATAAGAACAAAAAGGAGCTATTAAAAATTGTCGATTGAAAAAAGTAAAGACACTATTAAAAGACGGAATAGAGCCTTTTAAGGAGGGTAAAAAAAACTTTGACAATCCTATTGCCGAAATTGAACAACTGGCAAAGGAGCGTTTGGAAATCTGCAAGGGGTGTGAATTTTTTAAGAAAGAACCGATTTCGTTTTTAAGCATAAAGGACGAACGAATAAAAGAATTTTCGGAAATGGTTTGCGGCGATTGTGGTTGCGAACTTCCATACAAATCACGACAAACTATAAGCATCTGTAAAAAATGGCAACGGTAGCAGAACTAATAAACGGGAATATGGGGTTTTTCGACCGGCTCGTAAGGGCGGGAAAGGTTTCTTTGACCGTAAAACAGGAAATCGATATTTATCAATATTGGCTATCCACCACCGGAAAGAAAATGCAACGGTATTCCGAAACATCCGAAGCGATGGGCGTTTCTGAAAGAACGGTTATTCGTGCCGTGAAGGAAATGAAGAAGGTTGTTTAGTAATAGTTTTCATTTCGTCAATTTTTGAAGTTTGTTTTTTCGATCCTCGATTTCTTTGATATATACTTTTTTGTTCATCGGAATTTCGCCGTTCTTTCCGCACCATTCCAGGTACTCATTGTACTTATAATCATTGTTCAGGTGCCTTTTGTGAACTTCGATATAGCGGTTTTTCTTGGACTGTTTTTTATCCCAGTTCCAAACCATTGCGATAAAAAATAATATTCCAAGTATCCAAAGCATATCGAACAAAGATAATTAAAAAAAACAAAAATGAAAATTGGAATTGGCGTAACCACTTACAACCGAAACGGCACATTGGACAACACGATCAAAAAAATAAAAGAATACCTTCCCGAAGGCGCTGAACTGGTAATTGTCGATGACGGAAGCATATCCCCGCCAAAAAATGCAACCTTTATTTTTGAAAAAAACCAAGGCACACCCATTGCAAAAAACAAATGCTTGGAACTTCTTTACAACGCAGGATGCACGGATTTATTTTTATTTGATTCCGATTGTTACCCGATGGTGAAAGGATGGGAAAAGCCATATCTTGAAAGTAAAGAACCCCATTTGAATTTCACGTTCAAATATTCCAGCATTCAAAAAAACGGCGTTCGGGTCTGCGAAAATCCTAACGGTTGTATGATGTACATACGCAGGGAAGTATTGGAAAAGGTCGGAGGTTTCGATACTGATTTCAAATATTACGGATATTGGCACGCGGCTTTCAGCAACCGAGTTTATCACGCAGGATTAACTTCATATCCATTTATGGACGTGATCGAAAGCAGAAGATTATTCGTTTCCCTTGACGAAAAAAAAACTGTTCGGACTTCGCGACCCGACCGTGGAAAATATTTGAGAAAAAATAAAGCCCTCTATGATTTTCAATTGTCTGTTGAAGATTCCAGATTTATAGATTTCAAAAGCAAATCGAAAATAAGTTACAGCAATCCCTTTTCAACTGAAAAAAACATTGGAAGAGCCTACAATGAATTTTGTGAAAGCGTACCCGACGGTAATTGGATTTGTTTGCAAGATGGGGATATTATTTATTTAACCCCTGATTGGGGCGTTCAAATAGAACAGGCTATAAACGCCTATGGAAATAAATTTTCTTTGATCGGATGCCTTACAAATCGTTTGGGTCGCGCTATTCAATTAGCCGACGGTGTAGATTACAATAACCACGATATGAAATATCATCACAAAATTGCAAGGCAAATCGCAAAAGAAAATTTTGGCAAAGTAGAAGATATTACAAAAAAAAGATATATCGCCGGGATGTTTATGCTTTTTCCCAAAACAACTTGGGAAAAACACAAGTTTTCAGAGAATGATGCCGCGTTTGACGATACCTTTTCAAAGGCGATTATAAAAGGAGGGGGCAAACTTGGATTAATGACTGGTTTGTACGTATATCACAGTTACAGGATTTGGAGCGATACTCCACGACATGACAGAAAACACTTGCTCTAAACCCCTACTATAGTCTGGACTAATTTGTGTATAAAACCACAGGGATTAGTGCGGACTAATTACATAATAGTTGAAACTATTTTGTGCAGGATTGGACAGGAAATAGCCGCCCTTATAGTTTCAACTAATCGTAGTGTTTTTGAACACAAATTAGTGTTCACTATACCGACAACTAATTTGTATAATTTCTGTAACCAAACACACAAATTTAGTTTGAACTAAACATAAATTAGTTGAGACTATTTTTCTGTAGATTCCGTCACAAATTAGTTTGTACTAATCTTGATTTAGTCCGCACTAATTCCTTTAAAATACCAACACAAATTAGTTATTGCTAATCCCAATTTAGTTCAAACTAATTTCTGTTGTCTTTCACAGAAATTTAGTCCACACTAATTTGAAATTAGTCACAACTATTTTCTGTCCAATCCTACACAAATTAACAGCGACTATAGTGAGCGCTATTCTGTGCGAAAGCGTACAGAAATTAGTGCAAACTAAATCGAAAATAGTCCATGTTAATTCCCTGTCTTTTTATACAGAAAACAGTTCAAACTATAGTGGTCGTTGATTTTCTGTTCATTTTGACACATTACTGTCAAACAAACACCTTACAATCTACCTTAACTTTGTTTCAAATGAACGGGAACATCTACATAAACGGTTGTATTGGCACTTTTTTAGACGAAAACGGAAACGTTAAGGAAAAAGGAGTGGAGCTTATCGATGTGATAATGCAGGTTAAGAACCAGCCAAAAGCTACTTCATTCACGGTTTATATTAATTCCCCGGGGGGTTACGTAGATACGGGATTTGATATTTACGACTATCTAAAATCTCTTAACAAACCCATTAAAACAGTAGGACAAGGCATGGTGGCAAGTATCGCCACGGTTATCTATATGGCTGGCGATCAAAGAATGTTGCGCCCGAATACTGAATTTATGATACACCTTCCCGCTGGCGGGGTCGAAGGCACGGCTTCCGAAATCGAAGGTTATTCAAAGTACCTAAAGGAAACCGAAAAAAGGATTTTAAAGTTTTATGAGCAAACCGCAGGACTTACAGAAAATGAGATTATGCCATTGCTTAGAAACGAAACTTTCCTTAATTCAGACGAAGCGCTAAAACTTGGTTTCGCAACGGAAAAAACAATTGCCTCGCAAGCCGTAGCGTATTTCAAAACAAATCCAAAACAAAAAAAGATGAGCAAAAAGGAAAACGGCATAATTGCCAAAATGAAGGCTATCCTTAGCGGGTTGCCAATCACCAATAAAATCGTTTTCGACGCCGAGGGCAACGAATTGGATTTTTACGAACTGGAAGACGACGCCACGATCGAAGTTGGCGCAAAAGCAAACTACGACGGTAAAGCCGCCGAAGGTGAATTCAAAGTTCCAAGCGATGACGATCCTGAAATCGTTTTGACGTACATTTTTGAATCGGGCGTGCTGACCGAAATCATTGTTCCGGAAGTCGAAAATGCAGATGACGACGAGTTGACCGCTTTGAAAGCCGAAAACGAAAGTTTGAAAACGCAATTAGCCGAAAAAGAAACCGAAGTCACGGCATTGGGCGAAGAAGTTACCGCATTGAAAGGCGACAACAAAACCTACAAAAAAGCATTCGCGGCAATCAAGGCATTGGAATCTGAAAAAGAACCAAAGCAATCGACCAAACAAAAACAATCAAACCAACCCGCTGCAAGGGTAAACCGAATTGCGGAAGGAATCACTAATCTAAAAAATAAGAAGTAATGGCATACGACACAACAGAACTGAACGCCATCTTAGCCGACTTGAACGGTCTTACCGCTGCGGAAAAGATGAACATTGCAAACTTGATCTTCACCGAAACTTTTTCGGCAAAGAACATCAAAGACACTCACCCAACTATTTCGGAAGTTCGTTCCGGTAGCAAGGTGCCCATCCTTATGGCAGATGGTGGATATGGAGGTTTTCCCTTCACCGAAGGAAACTGTACACTTCCGGCCTGTGATATTTCCGACAACTGGTCAAGCTACACTTGGAACCTCGGGCAAATTGGATGCGAGCTTACCATTTGTATGGAAACGTTCTCCAATGACTTCTTAGCGTTCTTCAACACTTGGAAGAAAATGAACAGCGACGATATTAATTCGGCGGTTGTTCAGTTCATTATCGAGCGATTCCAAGAACGTCATTTGAAGGCTGAAATCCGTGTTGCTTATTTTGGCGACACATCGAGCTTAGATAATCTTATCAATGGATTTGACGGGTTTTTTGCTCAAATGGAGGCAATCGCAGACGCTGACAACTTGGTGACCATCACCGAAAACGCAGGGGCTACCGCTGCCGCTCAAACGATCACGGACGGGCAGGTTCTGTATGACTATCTGTTGGACATGTACAATAAAGCAGTTGTTCAGCCTTGGTTTGATCCCGCCAACATGGTTTGGCGTATGGATCGCAGCTTGGCAATGTTGCTTGCTGGATTTTTGAACACGAAATCCGACATGTCAGCGTACAATTGTAATTGCATTGACCCAACAAAAGTAACACAAGCACGTGTTTTCACTTGGGACAACTTAGCGGTATTTGGAATCCCAATCGAACCAATGCCTTTCCTTGACGCAATGAAGGCAATTCCGGAAATCTACAACGATGTAGACGGAACCTTCGTCAATCGAAACCGCATCATTCTTGCGCGCCGAGAAAACCTAATTTTAGGTTACGAGATCGAGCAAACGTTGAAGCGTTTTAAAGTTGGGTACGACGAAAGGGAAGATGAAATCTACATCAAAGGCGCAAGCTTGTTTGGAGTAGGAGTGCCGCAAGACGCGTTTATTTTAGCAACCGGGGCTATCGCCTCATAAAAACAAAAAGAGATGGCAGTATTACCATTATGTGCAAAATTGATAGCCGGGCAGGACGCGAGTTGTTTCCCGGTTAATCGAAAATATTACCAACAGGCGGTTGTTATTAACAAAACGGATATTGACCCCGACAGCATCACGGTGACTAAAACCGATTTCAATACAGCCCCTGAAACCTGCGCCTATAATGTTTCTTTCGCTTTGAAAGCAGGAAAAACAGGTTATCGCTTCACGGGCGGAGAAAACGGATCGATTTACTTCGGACGGTACAACAAAACCTTGAGCGAACTTACCGGAAACCCTCAATACGTACACGAAGCGCAGATGCTTGTTGTTGGCGTTGATGAAGCTTCAAAGTGTATTTTGGAAGCGTTGGATAAGGGGCGTTATGTTGTTGCTTACCAGTTTATGGATGGCACAGTAGAGATTTACGGAATTCGAAATGGATTGTCAACTGCCGACTACACATTCTCGACACAGGAAAACGGAGGTGGAACCTCGATTATTTTGACCAGTTCGGAATCAGCGCCCGAAAATGAACTTCCATTGGTTTACAAGTCCGAAGTCCCCGGCAGCGAAACCGCAGATTTTGACGCGGCATTCGAGAACACAGCATCGTAAGCAATGAGATGACAAGAACTGAATTAATCGCAATTGGAGGGGATAAGGTGCGCAATGACGAACGCCTTATCCTTTTCTATTTAGAGGAGTTTGAAAAGATGTTCGGGCGAAAACCAAACTGCGCCGGATGCACTTTTAAAACAGATTGGAAACGATTCACGCAAGGAAAACAAACTAAAACTTTTAGAAAGATGGAAACCGAAAAAACATTTGAATTGAAGCGGGGTGAAAATGATAAAATTCACACCTACAAAAAAGACGGACGGCCTTTCAGAACCTACGGAAATAAAATGACCGATGACTTCGCAAAGGCATATTTGAAAAACGGATCGAAAGAAGATATTGCGAAACGAAAAGCAATGTTTCAAACATTACCGGGAAGCAAGGCAGAAGAAAGCAAGCCCGAAGAAAAAGAATCGACCGAATGGCTTTCAGAAGCAACGCACAAACAACTTGACGCCTACGCGGAAGAAAAAGGAATTGACTTCGGGGACGCAAAAAAAGTGGTAGAGAAACGTGAAGTGATCGCAAAATATTTATAAGATGCCAAAAAGCTTCGTTGGAAAAGTTCGCGCAAAGCTTCAGGAGCTGTACACCCGTGAGATTAAGGTAGATAAACAGAATAAAAACATCTACTTAAACGGGGATGACAACCTATATCCATACGAGATTGAACGAGCGATCAACAACTCACCGACCGCAACCCGTGCCGCTGACATAATGCAAAAATTCATCACCGGAAAAGGGGTTGAAAATGATGTGTTGGTAAATAAGAAAAAAGGCTATTACCTCTCTGATATTGCTAATTTGGCCGGAACAGACATTTCCATTCAAAACGGCTTTTTTATTTGGGTTGGATATGGGTTGGATTTGGCGGGTGAAGAATTTGTGCCAGTTTCAAACAAGTTGGACGTTTTAGATTACTCCAACACGAGAATTTCCAAGGAAGATGACAACGAATATAACGGTCGAATTTATTACAAAGACTACCAATGTAAAAAAGTCAACTACGGAAAGGATCGAAGCGAAACAAAAGATGAATGGTTCTACCCGTACAATTCGAGTGCCGATATTATCATTTCTCAAATGAAAGCCGACGCACGAAAAGCATTGGGCAGAAAAAAGGATGAATTGGTAACCATTGAGGAAATGGTTAAGCATTACCGGGGGCAAGTGTTGTATGTGAATTTAACCCCTCGCTATAAATACGCATTGAGCAAATTCGACAGCGTCTTTAACGACGCGGATAGCGAGTATCGGTTTTCGTTATACGTCAATACGCAGATGCGTTCAGGTTTCCTTGGGAAAACTGCCGTAGTTATGCAAGGGCTTGACGAAGAAGATGAAGAACAGGAGTTTGAAAACGTAACAAAATGGCTTGGAGCAGAGAATTCGGGAGGTGTTTACTGCCTTAACGTGGAGCAAATCGAGGATTTGGACAACGTTTTAAAAATCGTACAGCCAAAAGCGCAATTAGACGATAAACTATTCGTCGAAAACGACAAGAGGATCCGACGTAACATTTTGGGAGCGGCAAACAACTTGCCTGAACCGTTGATTTACGCGGGCGAAGGCGCGCTGTTCGGCACGTCAGGCGACACTTACAAGCAAATGAAGCTTTTCTACCAAGAACAAACACAAAGAGAAAGAAGCGCAATAGAAAAGACGTTAAAACGCCTTGGATTTGAAACAAAGATAATCCCAATTATAGAAGAAGATGCTGATACAGAGGTCTGATTATTACGGAATAGGTCAAATTGCCAATCATTGTGATTTGCAGAAGCTTGAAATAGCCACGAACGAAGCGGAAGATTTCGATTTGGAAGGGTTGTTTTGTGATTTTTGGGAGGAAATTAAGGCGCATTTTTCGGATGATCCATTAGCAGACCCTTGGAAAACATTAATTGACGGCGGGAAATTTGAAAGTTGCAACGACAAAAGCCGAACCCTCAAAGGAATCAAAAAGATTATTGCATATTACGGTTACGCTCGCTATATCATACTGAACAGCTTCAACGACACGCCCAACGGAAACGTTTCAAAAACAAATGATTTTTCAATCCCGAAACCCTTGAAGGAGTTGGAATTTGTGGCGGACAAATACCGATCAATGGGCTTTGCGGAGTTCAAAAAAACAATGGCTTATTTGTGTCTTAACAAAGATTTATTTGAAGGATTTGAAAGCAACGAATGCAAGCCGTGCGGATGCAACGGAATGTGCGGGAACAAAACGAAAGCAAAAGGGTACGGAATCAGAGGTAGAAATGTTTCAAAGCAACTATGAGCTGTATAAAGCTATACAAGGGTCAAGATTTTATTTGTGAGAATTGGGCTAAGAAGTATTATCAGCAGCTCGTTCTTGTGAACAAGGATGACGTTTTGAAATTTGAAACCTATGTAGAACCAATATTCCCCGTGGGTATTGATCCCGTTTTTAGGCACCGGATCACGTTTGAATTAAAAGACGAAAAGACTGGTTATTTATTCCGAGGAGGAGAAAATAGCGTATCATTTTACGCGACTTTCTCCAAGCAGTTAGATGATAATATACCGCAATATTCCCACAATTTGCAATTGCCGATTATGGGCGCGGGCGAACAAACGAAAGGAATTTTAAAAACATTGGACAATTCCAATTATTTCGCAGCTATTCAATTTATGGA
>DASSWN010000162.1:0-7958 GCA_035704905.1 Flavobacteriaceae bacterium | reverse complement strand
GTTTGGTAGAGTTTAAAATAATAATAATCGTCCCCAAAAATTTGGCGTTCTGCCAACAAGGCATAATAAGTGGCAAATCCTTCTTGCAGCCAATGATGCTCGCTTGAAACTTCCGTTACAAAATCGCCGAACCACTGGTGGGCCAATTCATGAGCATTTACATTCACGAAATTCCGATCGATAAAAGCAACGGAATCAATGACAAAGGTTTGTGCAAAAATTGTCAGGGTGGTATTTTCCATTCCGGCGTATAAAAAGTCGCGAACCGGCACTTGTTTATAAACTTCCCAGGGAAATGCCACGCCGATTTCTTCTTCCAGAAAATCAAAAATTTCTTTGGAATAACGATAAGTGGGTTCGACTTTGGCAGAATCTTTCGGCTCGTAAAACAACTTGATCGGTACGCCGGTTTTTGAAGATAAATTTTCCGAATGATATTTTCCAACCGCCAAAGCCACCAAATAACTGCTCATCGGATGGCTCATATCGAAGTTCCAAGCGGTAACGGAATCCGAAATTTCCGTTCGGGTTTTTAATAGGCCATTTGCGACGACTTCGTATGGTTTCGGAGCGGAAATCGTCAAATCGAATTCAATTTTTTCGTTCAAATCATCAATACTGGGAAGCCAATAGGAAGTTTTTTTTCCTTGTCCTTGCGTCCAAACCTGATTGGAGCCTTCATTTTCCCAGCCCACAAAATACATGGTTTGCGAAGGTTTTGCCGAATAAGAAAAATGAACTTGATAGGTTTTATCTTTTTCAAATGGAAAAATCAACCATAATTTTTCGGAAGAAGGATTTAATTTAATTTTTGAATCGGAATTCGGAATTGAAAATTCCATATTTCGGGCATCCAAATAAACGGAATCTGTTTTTTGAAGGATTTTAAATTCATATTGAACTTTTCCCTCGACCATTTTTTCAAAGGGAAGAATTTCAATTTCCGCAGTTGCCCTTGTGAAATCCACAATTTCGGTTTGTTGGGCAAACAACGAAGACGAAAGGGCGCAAAAGAAAACCAATAAGCGATAGTTCATGTTTTGTAATTGGAACATACATAATTTCGGAAGTTACAAATTTACGTTTATTTTTATCCTACGGAATGTATCTTTTGATGTGATTTACATGCATTTTGATAAATGAATTTTAAAATTTGACAGTTCAGCCTGAAAAATCCACAATTCGGACAATCTTTTTTTTATTACGTGGATTGGGACCACAAATTTGCGGCATAAAAAAACGAGTATGTATTTAAAATTACCAATCTTTTCTTTTTTGATTGTCGCATTTTTTGCCCAAGAAAAACTTTTCGCCCAAAATCTGGTAACAGGCGTGGTAACCGATCAGAAAGGAACACCCATTGAAGGTGCAAATGTGTATTTGAGCGGGACCTATGACGGCGCTTCGACAAAACAAGATGGCAGTTTTTCGTTTGAAACAACCGAAATCGGAACCCAAGTTTTGACCGTTTCTTTCTTAGCCTATGAAACCTTCACATTGACGGCCAATGTTTCCGAAATGAAAAATCTGACAATAAAATTGCACGATGACCTCAATTCGCTGGGAACGGTCGTGATTTCTGCGGGAACATTTGAAGCCGGCGACAACAGCAAAGTTTCGGTGTTGAAACCCTTGGATATTGTTACCACAGCCAGTGCGTTGGGCGATTTTGTCGGTGCCATCCAGACCTTGCCCGGAACCTCGACGGTTTCGGAAGACGGACGACTTTTTGTACGTGGCGGTGATGCCACCGAAACACAAATTTTCATTGATGGTCTGCGGGTTTTTACGCCTTATACGCCGACGGCCAATAATGTTCCGACCCGGGGCCGTTACAGCCCATTTCTTTTTGACGGGATTACTTTTTCAACCGGTGGATATTCGGCCGAATATGGTCAGGCACTATCTTCGGTGTTATTGCTGAACACGATTGATGAACCCGATCAAGAAAAAACCGAAATCGCACTTATGAGTTTGGGCGGTGGTTTGGGAAATACCCAAAAATGGGAGAATTCCTCTTTGAGTTTTAATGCTTCCTACATTAATTTAGCGCCCTACATCGCATTATTTCCGGATAGGAACGACTGGAAAAAACCTTTTGAAACTTTTTCGGGGGAAACGGTTTTTCGAAGAAAATTCTCCAACGGACTGTTGAAAATATACGGTGCTTTTGATTCTTCCAATTTTGAACTCATACAAGAAGACATCAACAATCCGGATGGAGTTGGCTTCAAACTGAAAAACAATAATCTTTATAGCAACGCCAGTTATGACGGCTATTTGGGGAAAAGTTGGGATATTTTTGTGGGCGGAAGTTATACGCTTTCAAAAAACAAGATTGGGTTGAATTTCAACCAAATTAAAAATGACCAGAATTCGACACACCTTAAGTTGAAATTGAAAAAGCATTTCAACAATCATTTTAAGTTGACTTTTGGCGCGGAACAATTCTTGACCGATTTCGATGAGAATTTTCAAAACGAAACAATGAATGAAAAGTACGGTTTTCAAAATAATTTGACCGGTATTTTTGCGGAAGGTGATTTCATTTTTACAAAGAAGTTTGCGATGAAACTGGGACTGAGAAGTGAATATAGCGCACTGTTTGAAGAAACAACATTTTCTCCACGCGTATCCTTGGCGCACAAAATCGGAAAAAACAGTCAGGTTTCTTTGGCTTATGGAAGTTTTCAGCAACAACCCGAAAAGGATATTCTGAAATTTGAAAATAAGCTTTCGTCACAGTCCGCAACGCATTATATCCTCAACTACCAATATGTGGCCAACAATCAGATTTTCCGGGCAGAAGCCTATCGAAAAGAATACAGCGATTTGATTACGTATGACACCGAATTTCCGGGTTTCGATTCAGATTTCGACAATACCGGAAATGGTTTTGCCCAGGGGATCGATTTGTTTTGGCGTGATAATGAAACATTTAAAAATTTGGAATATTGGGTAAGCTATTCTTTTTTGGACACGGAACGAAAGTTCAAAAACTATCCCACATCCGAAACACCTTCTTTTGCCAACACCCACAATTTGGCAGTTGTAACAAAATACTGGATCGGCGATTTGAAAAGCCAGTTGGGCTTGAGCTATCAATTTGCCAGCGGAAGAACCTACACAAACCCAAACAAACCCGGATTTCTTCAAGAAGAAACCAAAGCTTACAACGGAGTTAGTTTGAGTTGGGCTTATTTGCTTTCGCAGCAAAAGATTTTGTATTTTTCGGTAAACAATGTGCTGGGCTTCAAAAACATAAATGGTTACCAATATGCCGATTCCCCAAACGCCAATGGAATTTTTGATAGGAGGGAATTGCGCCCGGCTGCCGACCAGTTCTTTTTTGTCGGATTTTTCTGGACCATTAGCGATGATAAAAGCGACAACCAACTGGATAATTTATAGCAAGCAATTCAACCTAAAAAATCCACAATTCGGTATATCTTTTTTTGTAAAACGCTTCGATTGTAACAATTTTGACTGAAAATTAAAAATAACACCTGAAACCAAAACCATGAAAAAAATCATTTTTATCCTCGCATTATTGCCCGTTTTTGGGACGGCACAAACCAATTATAAAAAAGGAATGCAAAAAGCCATGGACTTGAGGGCTTCCGGAAAACCCTGGGAAGCCGCAAATTTGTTCGAGCGTATTGCAAAAGCCGAGCCCGAAAAATGGCTGCCTCCGTATTACGTGGCACAAATTAATGTAATTCAGAGCTTCGGCGAAAAGGACGAGGCAAAACTTACCGCGCAATTAAAAAAAGCACGGGATTTTATAAATGAGGCCAAATTCAACTCTATGGATAATCCGGAAATTATGGTGCTCGATGCACAATGGTACACGGCCTGGATTGTTTTCGATGGCCAGCAATACGGAATGACTTATTCGGGGAAAGCATCGGAATTATATCAGAATGCGCTAAAACTTGCACCTGACAATCCGCGTATTATCCTGGCAAAAGCTGAATGGGATATGGGTTCAGCGCGGTATTTCGGTCAATCTTTGGAACCTTACTGCAAAGACGTACAAAAAGCAATTAAACTTTTCGCCGATTTTAAACCTGAAGAAGAATTTTATCCGACCTATGGCTTGGAGCGCGCCAAAGAGGTTTTGAAAAACAGTTGCGGCGAGTAAGTGCAAAAATTATGTGGGGAATGGTTTTTGAAATAAAGGCGGATCGAACTATTCCCTTTTCTGTTTCAATATTTTTGTCCATTTCAATAATTCGTCAATCATCTTACGGGCCGAATTTTCCATGATTTCGTTGCCAACAAATTTTCCATCTTCAATATGTTTTGAAAAGAAGGGAATGTTCACGGCTTCCATAAGCGGCATCATTTTGAGGGTCGTGACGACTTGTTTCAGCATTTGCACCGATCGTGTGCCGCCTGAAACACCGCCATAGCTCACAAATGCGATGGGTTTGTCGTTCCATTCATTATATAAAAAATCGAGTGCGTTTTTGATTGTTGCCGGGAAACCGAAATTATATTCCGGCATTACCACAATGATTGCATCGCCTTCTTCTATGGTTTTGCTCCATTTTTTGGTGTGTTCTTTTGTGTATTTTTTTTCTCGGGGATGAAAAGGTTCATCGAGAAAAGGAAGGTTTATTTCTTTCAAATCCAATACTTCCGTTTGGAATTGGTGATGTTCTTTTAGAATAGTTAGAAACCAGTTGGCCACAAGAATCCCTTTTCGTTCGGGGCGTGTGCTGGCAATAATTACTTTTAGGTTATACATAGTTGATTATTTCTGAGGAAATTTCAATTTTCCAATTGTCCGAATCGTCCATGATTGAAATCGTTGAAGGCCTGTTCCAGTTCTTCGCGCGTGTTCATCACGAAAGGTCCTTGGGCTGCAATGGGTTCGTTTAAAGGTTCGCCGCTCAGTATCAAAACCACGCTTTTTTCGAGTGCTTCAATTTGGAAAGTTTCACCTATGTTTTCGAAAAGCGCCAAATGATCTAATTCCACGGTTTCAGAACCGTTTATTTTTATTTTTCCTTCAATCACCAACAAAGCCGTATTGTAATTCTCCGGAAACGAAAATTCGGCTTTGGCATTTTTTTCCAAGCGCGCATTCAGCAAATGAACTGGTGTAAATGTCGAGGCAGCGCCTTTAACATCATTGTAATTTCCGGCAATCACTTCAATTTTTCCAGCGTTTTCCGGCAATTCATATTTGTTTACCGAATCGTGGGTAATCGCCTGGTATTTAGGTTTTGATTTTTTCGCTTCCGCGGGCAAATTCACCCAAAGTTGCACCATCTGGAAGTCGCCTCCGTTTTTGCCGAAATTCTCTTCATGGTATTCTTTGTGAAGAACGCCTGAAGCAGCGGTCATCCATTGCACATCGCCTTCACCGATCACCCCGCCTCCGCCGCTGCTGTCATGATGCGCCACTTTTCCCTTATAGGCAATGGTAACCGTTTCAAAACCCTTATGCGGGTGCACGCCAACTCCTTTTGGTTTTTCGGAAGGCGGAAAATAAAATTTGGAATTGTAATCCAATAAAAGGAACGGATCCATTCTTTGCATATCCAAATGATAACCGCTCGGGATGAAATTGTGCACCCGGAATCCATTGCCTACATAATGTGGTTTTGGTGGTGCAACGACAAGTTCCACTGATTTTGTTTTCATTTTTAGAAAAATTAGGTCGTTTTTATGAACTGAGCGTCAATGAGAATACGCACTTCTTCGCTCACCAAAACACCGCCGGCTTCTAAATTGGCATTCCAATTGAGGCCCCATTCTTTGCGGTTGATTTTTCCACGAAGTGAAAACCCGGCTTTTTCCTTTCCTTGCGGGTCTTTCATAATCCCACCGAATTCCACATCCAAGGTGATTTCGCGGGTTTTGCCTTTCATGCTCAAATTACCTTTTAATTTGAAGCTTTCATTTCCAACTTTTTCGACTTCCGTGCTTTCAAATCGAAGTTTTTCAAATTGGTCCGCATCAAAAAATTCGGCGCTTTTCAAGTGCGTGTCGCGATCCGTGTTATTCGTAAAAACCGAAGAAGCATCAATACTGGCGGTAATTTTCGCGTTGCTGAAATCATTTCCATCTGAAAGTATTTCGGCATCAAACTTTCTAAATTCACCCTTCAGATTGGAAATCATCAAATGCTTCACTTTAAAAATTATTTCACTGTGAACCGGATCAATTTTCCATTTAGTTCTCTTTTCTTTGTTATCCATTTCCTGTTGTTTTTCAGATTAATTTTTAAAAGTCCCACAAAATTAGGATATTAAAACTCGTTTTCCATACTTCAAGGAACAAGAAAAGGAATTTTAAGGAAATTTTATTGAAGTTGTCACTTTTTGAAACATTCCAAATTAAAATTTGAACATTTTGAAAATAAAAGATTGTTAAATTCAAGGACGGTTCCACCAAATTCTGAACTGATTTTGGCTATCTTTGCCAACCGAAAAAATTCCGATTTCTATGAAAATTTCGTACAACTGGTTGCAACAGTTCATCAAAACCGACTGGCCGGCCGAAGATATTGGTAAACTCCTAACCGATCTTGGGTTGGAAGTGGAAGGTATCGAAACTTTTGAATCGGTAAAAGGTGGGCTCAACGGAATTGTGGTCGGGGAAATTCGCGAATGCATCCCTCATCCGAATGCCGATCGCCTAAAAATCACGCGGGTCGATGTCGGCGGGGCACAGAATCTTCAGATTGTATGCGGCGCACCGAATGTCGCAAAAGGCCAAAAAGTTCCGGTGGCTGTTATAGGAACCACGCTTTATGACACTAATGGCGAGGCTTTCAAAATAAAAAAGGGAAAAATTCGCGGAGAAGAAAGCCACGGAATGATTTGCGCGGAAGATGAACTTGGTTTGGGAAAAAGCCATGACGGTATTATGGTCCTGGACAACAAGGCAAAATCCGGAAAATTTTTGACGGAAATTTTTAAAGTGGAAACCGATTATGTTTTCGAAATTGGCCTTACCCCAAACCGCGCGGATGCCATGAGCCATTGGGGAGTGGCGCGCGACCTAAAAGCCGGACTGGTGCAACGAAAACAAACGGTGCATTTGGTAACGCCATCCATTGGGAATTTTCATATCGGAAACCGCAGCAATAAAATTTCCATTGAAGTACAAAACAGCGAAATGGCACCCCGTTATTGCGGTCTTAGCATTTCGGGATTAAAAATAAAACCCTCGCCGGAATGGTTGCAAAACCGTCTGAAAGCAATTGGGATTGTTCCAAAAAACAATGTTGTGGATGCCACAAACTATGTGATGCATGAACTTGGCCAACCGCTTCATGCTTTTGATGCGGAAAAAATTTCCGGTAAAAAAATACGCGTCAAAACCCTTCCAAAGGGAACAAAATTCACAACACTCGATGGGGTGGAAAGGACACTCGATGAAAACGACTTAATGATTTGCGACAGCGAAAAGCCGCTTTGCATCGCCGGGATTTTGGGCGGATTGAATTCCGGGATTTCTGAAACCACTTCCTCCATCTTTTTGGAAAGCGCTTATTTTAATCCGGTGGCAATTCGCAAAACCGCTAAACGACATGGGCTGAACACCGATGCCTCTTTTCGTTTCGAACGCGGGGTCGATCCAAATATTACCGGATATGCGCTGAAAAGGGCGGCCTTGTTGATACAGGAAATTGCCGGTGGCGATGTGAGCAGCGATTTGGACGATTTTTATCCAAAGAAAGTTGAAGATTTTCAAGTTTTCCTCACCTACGAGAAGATCAATAAATTAATTGGTCAAAAACTGGAGGAAAATACCATAAAATCCATTTTGGCTTCCTTGGAAATACGCGTACTCAATGTTACCGAAAGTGGGATGGGATTGGACATTCCGGCGTATCGGGTAGATGTGCACCGCGAAATTGATGTTATTGAGGAAATTCTGCGGGTGTATGGGTATAACAATGTGGCGTTCCGAAAGAAACTGAACGCTTCTATCGCCAA
>DASSWN010000139.1:0-3983 GCA_035704905.1 Flavobacteriaceae bacterium | reverse complement strand
AAAACGCGCCAAGCTTCGGCTGTGCTTTCTTTTACGTCCCAAGTTGCGATCACCAATGGGAAATTTTCTACTGAATTTTGAAATTGTTTTTCTTCTGAAATTTGAGAAGAAAGGTTTTGTTCCGAAGCAAAAACCGAACTTCCCACAGCAATTCCAAAAGTGGAAAGCGAAGCGTTTTGGATAAATTTTCTGCGTTTCATAAATATTCTTTCAGGTTGATAATAAGTAGTATTTCATTAAAGTCGTGATTCTTTTTAGTCGTGGTTCGTGGTTCCCTTTAGTCGTGTTTCTTAGGCTTACTGCTCATTTCAAAAACAATCTCTTTGCTCTTTGTAACTTCATCGTGCGTCAAATAATTTCTATCCAATTTCTTTCCGTCAACCGAAACACTTTTCACATACACATTTTTTGCACTTTGGTTTTTCGCAATGATTTTCACCGAATTTCCATTGTCCAATTTCAAAATTGCTTCCTCCACCAAAGGACTTCCCAAAGCATAATTCGGCGAACCGGGAGTTACTGGATAAAAGCCCAAAGCACTGAAAATATACCAAGCGCTCATCTGCCCCGCGTCATCATTTCCGCAGAGGCCGTCCTGCTTGCTGCCGTACATTTTGTCCATAATTATCCGCACGCGCTCTTGGGTTTTGTACTCTTTTCCGGTCCAATTGTACAAATACGGAATGTGGTGGCCCGGCTCGTTTCCGTGCACGTAATTTCCCATAATCCCATCGCGGGTTATGTCTTCATTTTTTTCAATGTATTTATCGTCGAGTTCCATAGTGAAAAGCGAATCCAAATGTTTTGAAAAACGCTCTTTTCCGCCCATCATTTCCACCATTTCATCCAAATTTTGCGGAACATAAAGCCCGTAATTCCAAGCATTTCCTTCTATAAAACCTTGTCCGTGCGTGTCCAGCGGATCAAATTCCTTTCTGAAATTTCCATCGGAAAGTTTTGGTCGCATATACCCTATTTTTGGGTCATACACATTTTTGAAATATTCCGAACGCTCCAAATATTCCTTTTCAACTTCGGCATTGCCAACACTTTTCGCAATTTGTGCAATACACCAATCGTCATAAGCGTATTCCAAAGTCTTTGAAACCGAGGAACTGCTTTTATCTTCGGGAACAAAACCCATTTTTTTGTAGTCCCCAACTCCGTCAAAATAATCAACATTCGCAGTATTTATGGAAGCTTCCAAAGCGTGTTTTTTATCGAAATCACCCACGTTTTTCGCAACCGCATCCGCAATCACCGAAGTGGCGTGATAACCAATCATACACCAGTTTTCATTGGCGTAATGGCTCCAAATGGGCAACATTTTGTGCACGCTTTCATCGTGGTGGGCGAGCATACTTTTTATCATATCGTTATTTCGCTTTGGATGAATTATGTTGAAAAGCGGATGCAGCGCGCGATACGTATCCCAAAGTGAAAAAATGGTGTAATTGGTAAATCCATCGGAAGTGTGTATGTTTTGGTCGAGACCGCGATATTGCCCATCAACATCTTCATAAATTATTGGACTGAGCATCGAGTGATACAGCGCAGTGTAAAAATTGATTTTATCTCCCGGAGTGATTGATTTTACTTCAATTTTGGAAAGCTCTTTGTTCCATTTTTGCTGGGTTTCGCTTCTCGTTTTTTCAAAATCCCAATGCGGGATTTCGGCTTTTAAATTTTTCATCGCTCCTTCGGTACTCACCGAGGACAGCGCAAATTTTATTGCAATTTTTTCATTTTCTTCGGTATCAAAATTGAAGAAAGCTCGAATTTCCTTTCCCGCCATTTCTGGGAAATTTTCTTCTTCGTTGAATTTTCTGTAAAATCCGTTGTACTTCGCTTTATTGTATTTTTTATGCCCGTAACTTTTGAAAGGTTTTGAAAATTCCATCACAAAATAAACCGTCCGGGTTCGCGCCCAGCCGTGCGTTTGCCGATAACCTGTAACCGTTGAATCATTTTCAACCCGAACAAAAGTCCAAACATTTTTGTCGTCGTGGCCGTAAACGTTGTAAACCATATCGAGAATGATGTGCGCATCATCACTTTTCGGAAACGTATATTGATGAAAACCCACGCGATCACTCGCGGTAAGCTCTGCGGAAATGTTGTAATCATCCAATTTCACTTTATAATAACCGGGCGAAGCCATTTCGTTTTTATGTGAAAATGTGGAGACAAAACCTTTCTCGCCACTTTCAGTTTTCAACGGATCCAAATTCAGGTTTCCAACAGTCGGCATCACCAAAAAATCGCCCAAATCTGAATGTCCCGTCCCGCTGAAATTGGTATGCGCAAACCCGATAATCGTGGAATCCGCATATTGATAGCCGGCGCAATATTCGTAGGTTTTTGTGTTATAACTTCCATCATCTTTGTACATCGTTTGCACATTCGTCTGCGGACTCAATTGCACCATCCCAAAAGGAGCTGTAGCGCCGGGAAACGTGTGGCCCATTCTGTCCGTGCCGATAAATGGATTTACGAATTGGGTGAAATCTTTGGTTTGCGAGAATGTGTTTAAGCAACTGAAAATTGCAATTGTGAAAAATAGTTTTTTGAACATTTTGATTATTTCAATTTAGTCGTGATTCGTGCTACTTTTTGTCGTGGATCATTTCACTTCAATTTCATCTACAAAAAGCCAAGCCTTTCCGCCGTAACCCAAATGTCCTTTTGGAAGCGCGCCGAAGTTTTTTGCAGTGATTTTTATGAATTGTATATTTTTATCTACTTCGAAATGAAGTGTTTTAATTCCCGCTTCCTCCGAAGAAATTCCCGCATCTATTCTTTGAATTGGCAATTCCGTAAAATCTTTTCCATTTTCTGAAACTGAACACGAAACTTCCGAAGGATAAAAAATCCAACTGCGTTGGTCCTGTAGAAAATTCACGGAAACGGTTTTGATTTCCTTCAATGAACCCAAATCAACAGTTGCTTTTAAATCTGTATCATGATAGCCTTGCCACGCGCCAGTGCGAAAATCATTCGCGCCACCAACGCCGTCAATTAAAGCGTTATCGCCGCCACCATTGTATTGGTTGGCATATTCGGTTTCCAATTGTATGCTGAGGTTTGGGTCGATTTTGTAAAAATGGGTTGAAAGAATTTCACTTTTTAAATTGTTTTTTTTCGAATAGGTTTTTAAAATGGTTTCTTCGGAAATGAGAAAAGGTTTTTCATATTTTTTAAATTCTGAATCGTTTAATGAATAATAAATCTCCGTTTTTTCCGAAGCAATACCGAGTGAAATTTCTGTCTCTTTTTTAAAAGCAACTTCCCCTTTTGCAATGAATGGCGCGGGAACAATTAGATTTTCGGTGATTTCCGTTTTTGGGATTTCTGCATCTTTCGTGGCCCAAGTTGAAGGTTTATCGGTCATTTTAAAAACCAATTTTCCACCTTCAATAATTTCAGAATGATTTATAAAACTTCGATTCAACGGTTCTCCATTCAAAGTTGCTGAAGCGATGTATTTATTTGTGTCAGAAAGATTTTCAGCAGAAATCTCAAACTTTTTTCCATCTTCTAAATTGATCGTAGCCCTTTCAAACAAAGGCGTGCCAATTATATATTGATTGCTCGCGGGCGTAACCGGATAAAAACCCATCGCGCTAAAAACGTACCACGCACTCATCTGCCCGCAATCCTCATTTCCAGAAATTCCGTCGGGAGCATTTTGGTACATTTCGTTTAAAATTTTATGGATTTTTTCCTGTGTTTTTGCAGGTTTGTTTACGAAATTATAGAGATATGCCATATGATGGCTTGGCTCGTTCCCGTGAGCATATTGGCCAATCAAACCCGTAATATCAGCTTGTTCGCGACCTGAAGTTTCAGTTTTTGCTGTGAAAAGTTTGTCGAGTTGTTTTTCGAATTCCGCTTTTCCACCCATTAAGTTTGTTAAACATGAAATGTCCTGTGGCGCGTAAAAACTGTATTGCCACGAATTGGCTTCGGTGTAATTGAAATTT
>DASSWN010000091.1:0-6485 GCA_035704905.1 Flavobacteriaceae bacterium | reverse complement strand
TAAGCCGCGACAATACCAACCGCCGGACAGCCGTTGGTATCAACATCCGCGACCGCGATGTGAAATCGGTGATGAAAGACATACAGCAAAAATTGGAAGCCGAACTCGAGCTTCCACCAGGATATTACATTCGTTATGGTGGGGCGTTTGAAAATCTGGAGCGCGCCACAAACCGATTGGAAACTGTTGTTCCCATTGCTTTGTTGCTGATTTTCATTTTAATTTATTTCGCTTTGAAATCAATACGGCAGACCTTGCTGATCTATATTTCCATTCCGCTGGCCGCTATTGGTGGCGTGTTTGCCTTATTGCTTCGCGGAATGCCGTTTAGCATTTCCGCCGGGGTCGGGTTTATCGTGCTTTTCGGGGTCGCGGTTTTAAACGGATTGGTTTTAATGAACGGTTTGAACGAATTGAAAAAGGACAAAAATATTCCACTAACAGACCGCTTGCTCCGTGGAACACGCCGAAGGATTCGCCCAATTATGCTTACCGCGCTGGTAGATATATTTGGGTTTCTACCAATGGCCATTTCCACCTCGGCGGGAGCAGAAGTGCAACGCCCGTTGGCTACAGTGGTCATCGGTGGCTTGATAACGGCTACTTTTTTGACACTTTTTATTTTGCCCATACTTTATAAATGGTCGGAAGAAAAATCGGTGAAATTGAAATTCGATAAGCGAATTGTTGCTGCTTCAATTGCTTTTGGTTTATTCTTTATTCCCCAACAGGTATTTTCGCAGGAAAAAGATAGTGTTGGAACCCTTGTAGCATTTAGAACGCTGAAAGGCTTGGAAAGTTTGCCCGAAATTTCCCTTTCCGAAGCAGTAGAGGTTTCAAAAGAAAATTTTTATTTGCTGAAAAACAAAAAACTGCAAATCGAACAGGAAGAAGCCCTAAAAATTTCGGCTTATGATTTTGGCGAAACCAGCGTTTTCACCGGCGGCGAGGAATTGGGCAATGGCAACCCCGGTGTTTATACCACTATTGGTATTCAACAACAGGGAATCGATTTGTTTGGGATTTTTTCGAAAAGCAAATATTATAAATCCAAAACGAAATTGGCGGAAACTCAATACGATTTATCCAAATTGGAACTAGAACAAAAAGTAAAATTGGCTTGGACCGAAGCTTTCATTGCCAAACAAAAATACGGGCTTTTTACCGAACTCGATTCCATTTACAGCCAGTTTCGTGATGCGGTTTCTTTGAAATATGAGGTGGAAGCCATTTCGCGCTTGGAATTTATGGTTTCAAAAAACAAATCCGACCAAATCAACATTCAAAAAAAACAAGCTTATGCCGATTATTTGAATGCTTTGAGACGTCTAAATCTTTGGCTAAACACTAAAAACAGCTATGACGTTCCCGATAAAATTCCACTTGGGATTTTGTCGAAAACGGAATTGACGTCGAACCTTGATTTTCAAAACCATCCTTTGATGAAGCTTTCCGAACAAAAAATACATGTTGCCGAAGCAAAGCAAAAAGTTGCCAAAGCAGAATTTTTGCCAGAATTAAATCTTCAATATGGCTTCCAGGAAATAAATGATGTTTCGGGATTTTACAACTACCAAATCGGGATTTCGGTTCCTTTCCTTACTGGGGAAACCTATGGAAACGCAAAGGCGGTAAAAATAGAAAAAGACATGTTGATGCGCGAAATGGAATACAAAAAGCAATTGATAGAAAATGGGTTTCAAGAGGCGCTTCAAAATTACCGGAAATGGAAATCATCTTGGGAATATTACGAAACAACGGCTTTGCCTTTGCTCGATGAACAGCGCGCGGGATCGCTGCTGGCTTACCAAGAGGGCGCAATGAATTACACCGCTTTCATTCAAAACCTGAACAACGCAATAAGCATTGAAAAGGAGGCTTTGAACGCACTCGAAAATTACCTGAACGCCTTGTTCGCACTTCAATTTTACCTTAACACAAAATAAATTTCAATATGAAACGACCTTATAGAACCACAATCGCCGCTTTTCTTTTGGCCATTCCTGTCGGATTGGTTTCTTGTGGGAACAACGAAGAAAACAAAGACCACGAAGAAGAGGCAACAACCCACGGAGATCACGAAGAAAGCTCCAACGAAGATCACGGGGAAGAAGTGATGCTATCCTCGGAGCGCTTCCAAGAAATGCAAATGAAAATTGGAACGCTCAGCACAAAACAACTTTCCACTTTCGTAGAAGCAAATGGAAAATTGGAAGTACCGCCACAAAACAGGGCGACGATAACCGCAGCTTATGGAGCGAATTTTGACGAAATTTTAGTCATTGAAGGAGATCAGGTCCGAAAAGGCGAAACCGTGGGGTATATTTCCCATCCCGAATTGGTTAAGATGCAAACCAATTTTGTGGAAGCCCATAATCGGTTGGGATTACTCAAAAATGAATTCAATAGGCAAAAAAAATTATATGAGGCCGGCGTAACTTCCGGAATGGAATTTCAACAAGCGGAATCCAATTTTCAAATCGCGCAAAGTTTGGTATCAAGCTTAAAAACCCAATTGAAAATGCTGGGCGCGAACCCACAGCAAATCATTTCTGGGAATATTTACGAACGTTTCCCTTTACGGAGCCCCATTGATGGAGCCGTTCAGGAAATACATGTGGTTACGGGACAGTATGTCCAACCTCAAACTGATTTGTTCGAAATTGTCAACACTCATCACGTGCATGTGGATTTAATGGTTTTCGAGGAAGATGTTTTAGAGTTGGAGACCGGTCAAATAGTGTATTTCGAAACCAATGCAGTGCCGGAAAAAACCTTTGTTGCCAAAATTATTTCCATCGGAAAATCTTTTGAAGAAGGGCCAAAAGCTGTACATGTCCACGCCGAAATTACAGATGAAACCGAACGTTACAACCTCATTCCGGGCATGTATGTCAGTGCTCGTATTGCCACCGAGAAAGCTCCGGCACAAGTGCTTCCCGAAGATGCCATAGTTCAAGAAGAAGGAAAATGGTTTGTCTTTGCCGCGGCACGGGAAGGCGAATCGTGGAGTTTTACGCCCGTGGAAGTAAACCCGGGAAGAAAAGAGGGCAATTGGGTGGAAATTAATTTTATAGAGCCTCAAAAAGCTGAAACAAAATTTGCTTACAACAACGTCTATTATTTAATGGCGGAAATGAAAAAAGGCGAAGGAGGTGGCCATCATCATCATTAAATTTTAAAATTTGACTGACGTAAAAATTGTACTTTTGGAAAACCGGAAGCCTAAACAATTTTAATAGTCGTTTTTCTTCCTTTTCAGCAAAATTCAATCAATGAAAATAGCAATCGTATGTTACCCGACCTTTGGCGGGAGTGGGGTCGTAGCCACCGAACTTGGCATGGCCCTTTCAAAAAGGGGCCACGAAATACATTTTATCACCTACAAACAACCGGTGAGGCTCAATCATTTGTCAAATAAAATACATTATCACGAAGTAAACGTTCCGGAATACCCGCTATTTCATTTTCAGCCTTATGAGTTGGCTTTGTCCAGTAAATTGGTAAATATGGTGAAACTCTACAAAATCGATTTGTTACATGTGCACTACGCTATTCCGCATGCTTATGCGGGTTATATGGCTAAGCAAATGTTGCATGACGAGGGAATTGAACTTCCAATGGTTACCACATTGCACGGAACCGATATCACTTTGGTAGGGAATCATCCGTTTTATAAGCCTGCCGTAACCTTTAGTATCAATCAAAGTGAAGTTGTCACTTCGGTTTCGGAAAGTTTAAAAGAAGATACCCTTCGGCTTTTTGATGTAAAAAAAGACATTCAGGTAATTCCCAATTTTATAGACGCAACTAAAATCAATAAGGAATATTCTGATTGCGAACGGGGGATTATGGCGGAAGAGGATGAAAAAATCATCACTCATGTAAGCAATTTGCGAAAGGTTAAGCGCATTGACAATGTGATCGAAATTTTTTATTTGATTCAGCAAAAAATCAAGGCCAAATTGATGATGGTTGGGCAAGGACCGGAGCGGGAAATGGCCGAAAACATGGTTGAAAAACTCGGTATTCAGGACAAGGTCATATTCATGGGTCAAAGCAATGAAGTGGATAAAATTTTGTGTTTTTCCGATTTGTTCCTTCTTCCGTCCGAAAAGGAAAGTTTTGGTTTGGCAGCTTTGGAAGCTATGGTTCATGGGGTTCCGGTTATTTCATCAGATGCCGGCGGACTTCCCGAAGTAAATAAAAATGGGGTTTCGGGATTTTTATGCGAACTGGGCGATGTTCAGAATATGGCGGAAAAAGCGATATATATATTAGAAAATGAAAACCGATTGAATGAGTTTAAAGAAAACGCAAAAAAAATAGCATCGAATTTTGCCCTGGAAGCTATTGTTCCCCTTTATGAAAAGGTTTACCAAAAAGCTTTGCAAAACAATTGATGCTATTTTTCAGTTGAAATACTTTTTTTTAGAATTGGTAACGAATACCGAGGGCAATGTCAAAATCTACGTCATCGCCATAATCGTCAAATCCAAATTCGGGTCTAAAATCCAGCGATAGCATGAGTGGGATATCGAAATTATATTCTATCCCAATATCACCGGCAAGAAAAAAATACGTCTCGCTCGGATCGTCGTCGCCCGGAAATTCATCATCAAAATTGTAAAAACCCAATCCGGCACCCGGACCTGCGTACCAATTAAATCCGCCATCAATGTTCCAAACCCATTGGTAAATTCCGGTGATTTGAAATGCATTGAAATACTTATCATCGCGAATTCCCAAATCGAGTTCCAAACGGTTGTTTTCCCTCAAGGCCCGCTGGTATGAAATTTCGATACCAAATCCATTGCTGTCACCAAGCCTCAAACCGATTGCGTTTTTTGAGATACTCTGTGCATTGGAAACGAAAATTGTTCCTGCAATTAGCACTGCTGTGCAAATTAGTTTTTTCATGATATAAGAATTTTGTTTCGGCAAAGATATTTTGAAAACAGCGGAGAACCCTATGCATGGTGCCCAATATTGTGTTAACTTTTGCTAATAATTGTTAATGGGAGGAAAGGCACTAATTTTTTTGAATGGATTTTTTTCATTTTAAAAGACTTCCGGGAAAAATTCGTTTAACTCAATTTAATGCAAGATTAACGAAGGCTTAACGCCGAAAGACCCAATAGAAAAATAGCTTTGCCGTTGAACAAAATAAGTATTAACTCAAAAAAAAAGAAATGAAAAAACTAATGATGGCCGCAGTTGTGGCAACGGGTATTTTCGCGACAAGTTGTAGCGACGATGATGTAAACGATCCAATCAATCCGATCGGCGATTCACAAGAGTATGTATTGCAAACTGTTTCAAGCTCGAATATTTCCGGAACAGTTACTTTTATGCGAAACGATGACAACAGCACTACTGTCGAAATTGATTTGGAAGGAACGGCCGATGGCCAAATTTATCCTGCCCATATTCACTATAATTCCGTTTTGGAAACCGGTGATGTGGCTTTCACTTTAAATCCGGTTGATGGTGAAACAGGAGAAAGCACCACCACGTTTTCTGCCTTAACTGACGGAACTGCAATCTCTTACACAGATTTACTGAATTTCGACGGATATGTGGACGTACATTTGAGCGAAACCGAAATGTCAACCATAGTGGCGCGCGCCGATATAGGTGGAAATGAATTGACGGGTGAGTCAAAAACCTACAATTTGCATGAAGTGGATGTTGCTGGAATTACCGGAACGGCCACCTTCGAACAGCGTAAAAACGGTGCAGTTTTGGCAAGCCTTTCCATAGAACCAAGCGTTGGTGCCCAAATGCATCCTGCACATATTCATATGAACACGGCAGCCGAAACCGGCGATATCGTATTCACCTTCAATCCGTTGGATGGTACCACAGGAATGAGTATGACCAATATGACCGAATGGGATGACGGAACCGCACTTTCTTTCCAAGAATTAATGGAATTCGATGGCTATATAAATGTTCATGAAAGTGCCGACAATCTGGGAACCCTTCTCGCTCAAAGTGATATTGGCCAAAATGAATTGACCGGTGAAAGTATTACGTATGACTTGGATGCCATTGCAAACACCGATTATAGCGGACAAGCAACTTTTGAAGAACGCGTGAACGGAGAAACCTTGATCAGCGTGAATTTAGATGGTGCAATGAGTGGGGAAACTTATCCCGTACACATTCATGAAGGAACTGCCGCTGCCGGAACCGGTGCCATAAGCATTCAATTGAATGAGCTAAACGGCGACACGGGAATGAGCGTGACCAATGTGAGCGAATTGGATAATGGGGGAAGCATCAGTTATGAAGGCTTGCTGGACTACGACGGTTATTTGGACGTTCATTTGAACGACATAGATGTGTTGGCAGGTGACATAGGAAGCAATCTTCTGCCTTAAGCTATAATAATTTTAAAAGCGAAAACGACGTTCCGAAAAAGAACGTCGTTTTTTTTATGGCGAAAAACAGTGAAATTTTATCAAATTTTCTGGATCTAT
>DASSWN010000212.1:0-27066 GCA_035704905.1 Flavobacteriaceae bacterium | reverse complement strand
CCCATTTTTATATATTCGCTCATTTCTTTGTGAATTAATTTGTCCGGTATTCGGAAAATTGCGAATCAAAAATAAGGATTTTTCAAATTATTTTTCTTTTGAATTGGGAAAAGTATAAGTTAATCCCACGCCAAGAACTTCGCGAATTTGAAATGCATCAATGGCATTATCATCATAAATTGCTTGGAAAACCACGGTGGCGGAAAGGTAATCATTAATTCCCATCACCAAATTCATGGTGTAATCCAAATCCACATTTTGCGGATCTTCCAAATAATTGGAATAAAGCGCGAGCATATTTTCCATGGTCACATTTTTCATTAACGTGAATTTTGCGTATGCGTTCAGGGAAGCGCCGAACTCAAAACGCATTGATTCGCCTTTATCAACGCCGTAATAGTCGCCATCGACATAGCCTGGAGAAGAGGTAAAATCTTTGTCCACAATGATCAAGCGGGAAGTTAAAGGAGCTATGTTTACTTTCAAATTATCACTTTTTTTCCAGAGAAGGCCAGGTCCAAATTGCAAATAAGCCGGTGAAAAGGCATGCGTGGTTTCTTCTCGGAGCGTTTTCGTTCCAATGACATCGCCGGTTTCAGAATTCAAAATATCGGCCTCGTAATATTCATAGCCAGGCGCAAATTGGGTTTTGAAATTAAAAAACAACGAATAGTACCACTCTGATTCTTTGATTTGTTTTCCCGCAATGGAATTGAACTCGAACCGGTCGTTCGTTTTCCGCAAAAAATCGTCGTCCCCGGTTTTGGTAACGCCATATTCGGCGACAATCCGGTTGTCCCAAGTGAAATCTTCCTTTCGATAATTGAAATTGTAATTTACGGCGGCGTTTAGGGAATAATTGGAAGTTCCGCCACCTTGCCATTCCGTGTTGAAGGCGGATTGACTGAACATCAAAGAAGCATTCCCGGATTTGGACCAACCTTGGGCTAAGGTATCCGTTTTGGTTTCTTGTGCGTTCGCGGCAATAATACCGAAGATTGCAAAAGCGGTTATTATATTTTTCATTGAGAATTTTTTATAGCCGCAAACATACCCAATTTTCAAAAAATCTTCTTTTTTTGAAATGTTATAAAAAAACCAAAGTTTTTGCTGTTTTATTTTCTTTTGAACAATGGGACCGAAGAACATGCTTCGCCAAAAAACAGGCTTTTTACAACGGGTTGCAATTTTTCGATCAGCAACAAATAAGCATTTTCCGGAACCGGCAAACGAGCGCAACCTTTTATAATTACGGGTTTGTTTTCAAATTCCGAAACATCAATATTGGAAAGTGCTTCAAAAAAAATTGCGGTTTCCAAACTTTCCAAATTCCCAATCACTATTTTTTTGGCTACCGGTTGTAAATAAGTAGCGACCAAAATAAAGGCCCAAGTGGGAACAATGGCATCGGAAGAACAGGTTAAAGCCACATATTTCCCTGAAAAATTTTCCCAAGTTTGGTTTTTCAAATGTTCTCGAAATTCCTTTTCCCGCAATACAAAACCTTCGTGCAACCAATCTTTAATATCAAGTACTGTGCGTTCCCCGGAAGGATAAATTTCCTCCAAATCGAACGTCAACAATTTGCTGTTGGCAACGCGGTTTATGATTGTTTCTTCTTCCATGTTGAAAGTTTTCGGCAAATATCTGGGAAAATTAATCGATCTTAAAAATTTTTATCAAATTGCGGTTTACTTCCTTTATTATCATGCTATTAATTTGTTCCAGTTTTCCAAGGGCAAGGTCTTTATCGATGGTCGCAAGTTTTGAAAGTCGTACCAAAGATCGTTTCTTAAGGCCATTTTCTTTGGAAGGCTTCAATAAAATATCGGTTCGTTCTTTCCATTTTAATTGTGTGGAAAATAAAAGCAACCGTACTATCCAATTCATTTTCCACAAGCACAAGTGCGGGCCGATTTTTGTTTCCGGAAAGATCCGTGAAAGGAAATGGCACAAGAATAATATCACCTTTTTTCACTGATATTTTTCTTTTAAATCTTCAAGGGAATAGATATCTTCTTCTTTTAAGAATTCGAAAGCTTTTGAATTTCCAACTAATTTTTCCGTTCCTTCCGTAAAATATCCTCTTCATATTTTTTGGAAATATAATCGGCAAAATCTGAAATTTCCCGAATCTTTTCTTTGGGAAGTTGATAAAGGGTATTTATTGTTTTTTTTTATAAGCGCCGCTTTTTCCATAGTCAAATGTACCAATTTTAATAATTCTGCCAACTGCAACTGAACACTGCCAATTGAATCAAAGCATACCCAGTTCCAGTTTTGCTTCTTCGCTCATCAAATCTTGCGACCAGGGCGGATCGAAAGTCATTTCCACTTCCACATTGTTCACCATATCAATGGATTTTACTTTTTCTTCCACCTCCATTGGCAACGATTCTGCCACGGGACAATTCGGCGTTGTTAACGTCATCAAGATTTTCACGTCGCTGTTTTCGTTGACGAAAACGTCGTAAATCAATCCGAGTTCATAAATATCCACCGGAATTTCCGGGTCGTAAATGGTTTTTAATACGCGAACGACCTGTTCGCCCAACTCATTCGTATCGATTGTTTCTGTTGACATTTTTTCTATTTTTTATTCGATAACCACAAAATTACGGAAACCTTGCAGATCGGTTAAATTTCTGGCAAAAATTGTTCAAAAAGGATTTTCGATCAAATCTTATATATCCGGATTTTCCATCTTTTTTAATTCGTCCACTGATTTTCATTCCAACTCATAACCCATAACTTATAACTCTGAACTTTGATACGCCAACGCGTAAATTTTCAATTGTTTTATCATACTGACCAATCCATTTGCGCGTGTTGGCGATAAATGTTCTTTCAAACCGATTTCATCGACAAAACCCATATCGGCTTTTACAATATCAGCTGGTTTCTGTCCAGAAAGGGTTCGAACCATAATGGCGATAATTCCTTTGGTGATAATTGCATCGCTATCTGCCGTGAAAACCACTTTTCCATCTTTCATTTCAGCATGCACCCAAACTTTGCTTTGACAGCCTTTGATGGTGTTTTCGTCGGTTTTGTATTGTTCCGCGATCAAAGGCAAAGATTTTCCCAGCTCGATCATATACTCATAGCGCTGCATCCAATCGTCGAACATGGAAAATTCATCGATAATCTCTTCTTGTATTTCTTGAATGCTTTTATGGTTCAAAACTGAAAAATTAATTTAAAACTATACATTTTTAGTCGCATATCGGAATGCACTCTTACCCCAACATTTCCTTTGCCTTCTTCACCGCTTCAATAAAAATATCAATTTCTTCCTTCGTGTTGTAAAATGAAAAGGAAGCGCGGATGGTGCCCGGAATTTTAAAATAATCCATGATCGGTTGTGCACAATGATGGCCGGTCCTGACGGCCACTCCTAATTTATCGACGATAGTGCCTATGTCATAAGGATGGATTCCGTCCAAATTAAAGGAAATTACCGCTGTTTTGTTTTCGGAAGTACCATAAATCCGTACCCCTTCAATTTGCATTAATTTTTTCGTGGCATATCGCAACAATTCATCTTCGTATGCCGCAATGTTTTCAAAACCAATTTCATTCATATAATCCAAAGCGGCACCAAAAGCGATACCTCCGGAGATATTTGGGGTTCCGGCCTCAAATTTGTGCGGCAAACCGGCATAGGTGGTTTTTTCAAACGTCACTTGATCGATCATTTCCCCTCCGCCTTGATAGGGAGGTAGCTTTTCCAGCCATTCTTCTTTTCCGTACAAAAATCCAACTCCCGTAGGGCCGCACATTTTATGTGCCGAAGCCAAATAGAAATCCACATTCAATTTTTGCACATTAGCTTTGATATGCGGTGCGGCCTGCGCGCCATCAATTAAAACCGCAGCTCCAATCGCATGTGCTTTTTCAATGATTGTTTCGATCGGATTAATAGTCCCCAAGGCGTTGGAAACATGGTTTAGAAAAACCAACTTCGTTTTTTCTGTGAACAACTTTTCCAATGCAATTAAATTCAATTTGCCTTCGGAAGTGATGGGTGCTACTTTCAGAACTGCCCCTGTACGCTCGCATAGCATCTGCCACGGAACAATATTGGAATGATGTTCCAAAGCAGAAACCACAAGTTCATCCCCCGGTTTTAAAAATTTCGTAAACCCGCTGGCCACCAAATTTATTCCGTGCGTGGTGCCGGATGTGAAAATAATTTCATGGGTTTTGGCGGCATTGAAATGTTTTTGAATCTTTTTTCGGGCCTGCTCATAAGCATCCGTAGCTTCCTGGGAAAGCGCATGCACGCCTCGGTGAATATTGGCGTTGTAATTGGAGTAATAATCTACAATTGAATCAATGACCTGTTTGGGCGTTTGCGATGTTGCCGCATTGTCAAAATAGACCAAGGGTTTACCATTTACCTTTCGCGAAAGGATGGGAAAATCGGAACGGATTTTTGCAATATCGAGTTTTGTGGGAGTATTTGAAAACATAGAACAAAAATACGATTTTCTAATACCATAACAAGGGTTTCCGGTTCGCTTTTGAGAAGTGAATCGACAACTTCCCCATCAGATTTTTTCCAAAAATGTTGGCTTGAAATATCGATAATCCATTCCACCGATGGGTGGATCAAAATTTTCGTCTGTATTGAATTTAAAAACTTTTCCCGAAAAGCGAACCTCATCGTTCAAATTTATATTTTCAGGTTTTTCACACAAAATATAATAGGTCTGCCCATCAACTGTTCCGGGGTGATAATAAAAAATAGCGTATTTTTTCACGAAATCATCGTAAATGAGTTCGCCTGTTCTATTGATTATTTCTTCGGTCAATTCTCGTTGAATAGTGCAAAACGAAGAATCGTCCTGTAAAAGGGGTTTTTTATCATCACTTGAACATGCGGACAACAAAACCAAGATACTGACAATTATGAAATTTTTCATCGCGTTAAAATTGATTTAATTTACAAACAAATTGGAAATAAAAAGCAAAACCCTGAAGATTGGGGCTTCAGGGTTTTCATTGTTTAACTAATCCATTATCATGAAAAGAACCTTCCATTACCGAAAAGAATTTCCAAATAATAAAGTGCACTTATGAGAATGCGCGACAAAGATATGGCCTTTAATCCGAAAAAACCAATCTTTCGTCTAAAAAATATTGTTTTATTTTCTTAATGATGAAAACGAGATTTGTGAAAATCCCTAAACACGATACTTTGATCGAAGCTTCCATTTAAAATTCGACATAAAAAAACCCCTTTACAGTTTTGTAAAAGGGTTCATTTTATAAATCGATCACTTCTCCGTTTTTGTCATGAAAATGGTATTCAAGGTACGTGTAAGCATCTCTTGGCAAAATTTTCACCCAGCGGTTATGGTCAAAAAACCATTTCCCCCTTGGTGAAGGAATGCCCCTGGTCAGAAAAGCGGCAATAAACGGATGCGCGCTTAGCGACAGGTTTTTGTGATTTTTTTTGATCAACTTTTGAAGATCGGTATTTATTTTATTGACAATGCCAATCGGGGCTTCAATTTCGCCATTTCCGTTCGGGTTCGCTTCCCTGGTTTTGATATTCATTTCGGGACGAACGCGTTGTCGGGTGATTTGCACCAATCCAAATTTACTAGGCGGCAAAATTTTATGTTTTGCACGGTCATCTGACATTTCTTGTGCCAAATGATCGAACAATTTTTTCCGGTGCGCTGGTTTTCCCATATCGATGAAATCAACCACGATAATTCCGCCCATATCGCGCAAACGTAGTTGACGGGCAACTTCGGTGGCGCTTATTAAATTCACCTCCAAAGCGGTGTCTTCCTGATTTTTTGCTTTGTTGCTGCGGTTTCCACTGTTCACGTCCACCACATGCATGGCTTCGGTGTGTTCGATAACCAAATAGGCACCTTTGTTCATGGAAACAATTTTTCCGAACGATGTTTTTATTTGACGCTCCACTCCATATTTCTCAAAAATGGGAACAGAAGAATTGTGCAATTTTACGATCGATTCCTTTTCCGGGGAAATTTCCCCCAAATAATCTTTGATCTGGGTGAACAACGCTTCGTCATCGGTATGAATAGCGGTAAACGTATCGTTGAACATGTCGCGCATCATGGCAGACGCGCGGTTCAGTTCGCCCAAAACTTTGGTGGGATGTGCGGCTTTGTACAATTTTTTGCACATACCCGTCCATCGGTCAACCAGATTTTGAATATCTTTATCCAGCTCGGCGACCTTTTTGTCTTGTGCCACCGTGCGGACAATCACCCCAAAACCTTTGGGACGAATACTTTTTACCAATCGTTTTAGCCGTTCTTTTTCTTCCTTGCTTTCTATTTTTGAAGAAACGGAAATTCGGTCCGAAAATGGGACCAAAACAATGTACCTTCCGGCAAGGGAAAGTTCGCTGCTGATCCGCGGACCTTTGGTGGAAATGGGTTCTTTAACGATTTGCACCAAAAGGGATTGATTTGCTTTCAAAACATCGGCAATGCTTCCGTCTTTGTCAATATCTTTTTCAAAGGGAAAATCCTTTAGCGAATAATCCCTTAATTTACCTGTGCTTACACGTTTTACGAATTTTAAAAGGGAACTTACCTGGGGGCCGAGATCATGATAGTGCAAAAAACCATCTTTTTCATAACCGACATTCACAAATGCGGCATTCAGTCCTGGAACAGTTTTTCTGATTTTGGCAAGGAAAATATCGCCCACCGCAAAATTACTGTCATCGTTTTCTTTGTTCAATTCTATTAGTTTTCCATCTTTTAACAAGGCAAAATCAACAGCGGAAGGACCGGTACGGATTATTAGTTCCTTATCCATGCAGTTTCGATTTTTATCCATCCCCAACGCAGTTGGGGACAAATGGATTAAACAATATTTATCACAGGATTTTTAATCCTGAAGAGGTTTTGAAAACCTCGATTTCAATGAACGTTTTTAACTTAAAAAAGTAGTGATGGCACTACTTTTTCTTGTGTCGGTTGGCTCTTCGTCGTTTTTTACGCTTGTGCGTGGCCACCTTATGTCTTTTTCTTTTTTTACCACTTGGCATATAGTGTGATTTTTTAAATTAATACTATGATATAGGTTGTTATTTTACTGATACTTTGGATTTTACACCTTCAACAAAAACTTTGGCCGGTTTGAAAGCCGGAATATTATGTGCCGGGATTTTAATGGTCGTGTTTTTGGAAATATTTCGGCCGGTTTTTTCAGCACGCGTTTTCACTATAAAACTTCCAAAACCGCGCAAATAAACATTGTCGCCATTTTCCAAAGAATTTTTCACCTCACCCATAAAGGTTTCCACCGTAGCTTGGACATCCCCTTTTTCCATTCCTAATTTTTCCGAGATCTTCGCTACAATTTCTGCTTTTGTCATGTTGCAATAAGTTTAAAATAAGATTTATTATTTTCGAGTGCGCAAATATACATATTTAAATTTCAATTATTCAAGCTAATCCTTTAAATAGTAATGGAATAAAGTTTTGTGGAACATGGATTTTTTTTACATGAGCCCTCGGAAGAAAACGGGAAACAAACAAAAAATCTTGGGAACAAAGATTGTTTGTTCAATCTGGTTTCCTGCTGAAATAAGGCATAGTGGGGAAATTAAAAAAACAAGCCGCGAAACTACTATTTCAAAATTCAGGTTTTCGACATTCTTCAAAACGTACCAAAATAAACTTTATACTTGCATTCCAAATCTTGATCGATGAACTTTTCCGAAAACTTGATAAATTGGTATTTGCCGCGAAAAAGGGATTTGCTTTGGCGAAAAAAAAAAGAGCTAAACTTTTGGTTTAGCTCTTTGTAAATCAAACCAGAACTATTTCTTCTTTTCAGGCAATGCAGCTAATACCAAATTAACAAGAGGTATAAGAAACAAAAAGCCATTAAGGCCTGCATTTTTTAACCTGCGAAACCCAATTGATACTAATGTTAATATGATAATTATGGTATAGATATTATAAACGAACTCGGGAATGTTCCAATACTTTACGACCATCCGAACAATAATGTTTACAATTATATTGATTGCAAAAAAGTTCCAAAATGCTTTTCTGGAAGTTTCATCTTTATAATTAAAGATGTTTTTAAAAGCCATTATATAATCTTTCATACTAATCAACAATTATCTATCGTACAAACTCATAATATCATTTTCGAATAAAATTTGGGTGTCGTTATTCTTCCGACTTTGGATGGTCAGCCCTTTATTAATCTATATGCTTTTTGAAAAAATGAATTTTATACTTGTCGGGGCAAATATATCGTTAATTTCTAATAATATTTGGAATAAACTTTTATACTTGCCAACAAAATTTCTGCCCATGAATTTTTCGGAAAACTTGATAAAATGGTATTTGCCACGAAAAAGGGATTTACCATGGCGGAAAACCACCGATCCGTACAAAATTTGGTTGAGCGAAATCATGTTGCAACAAACGCGGGTCGCGCAAGGTTTACCATATTATTTGGCTTTCCTCGAAACTTTTCCCACGGTTTTCGATTTGGCAAGTGCTTCCGAGGAAAAAGTGTTGAAATTGTGGCAGGGCCTCGGCTATTATTCGCGGGCGCGAAATTTACATTTCACCGCCCAATATATTTCCAATGAGCTTTCGGGCGAATTTCCACAAACCTACAAAGAATTGCTCCAACTGAAAGGTATAGGCGATTACACGGCCGCCGCCATTGCTTCTATTTGCCATAATGAACCTGTGGCCGTGGTCGATGGAAATGTTTTTCGGGTGCTTTCACGAATTTTCGGAATCGAAACGCCTATCAATTCCTCACAAGGAAAAAAAGAATTCAAAGCCTTGGCCAAAAAAGTTTTGGACAAAAAGAATCCGGCGACGCACAACCAAGCCATCATGGAGTTTGGCGCGCTTCATTGCAAACCCGTCGAACCGCTCTGCGAAAGTTGCCCATTTCAAAATTCGTGTTTCGCTTTTCAAACAAGAAAAACAAAAGACCTTCCCGTAAAATTGAAAAAAACCAAAGTTTCCACGAGGCATTTCAATTATTTGGTTTTTATTTCCGCGGAAAAAGAAAGCATTTTACACCAGCGAACGGAAAAAGGAATTTGGCGGAATTTATATGAATTCCCGCTGATAGAAACCAAAGACGAACAAAATTTGAAACAATTTTTGAAGCATCCCGGAATGCAAAATTTCGACGCCGAAAAAATTGTTCTTTATAACGACCAACCTGTGAAGCATTTGTTGTCGCACCAAAAATTGTTGGTGAAATTTTGGATTGTTTTTTGTGAAAAGTTGCCTGCTGTTCAGCTTGTAAAAAATGCTTCGCAGGTCCCTTATCACGAACTGTGCAATTATCCCATGCCCGTTTTGATCGGAAATTATTTAGACGGGTTGTTTGCTATGGAAGTTGCCGCTTTCTAAATGAAAAAACGATAAAAAATTTCTTCGTTTAATACTGCTCGGCTTTTTTAAAACCATACTTTTTTATTAATTTTACTTTTTAAAAAAAATCATGGCAGGAACTGTTAACAAAGTAATATTGATTGGGCATACGGGCGATGAAATCAAAATGCATTATTTTGAAGGTGGAAATTGCTTGGGAAGGTTTCCGCTGGCAACAAACGAAGAATACACCAATAAAGCCGGCGACCGCATCAGCAACACCGAATGGCACAATATTGTGGTTCGCAACAAGGCCGCGGAAATTTGTGAGAAATATTTGGGAAAAGGCGATAAAATTTACATAGAAGGTCGCATCAAAACCCGAAAATGGCAAGATGATAAAGGAATGGACCGCTATTCCACAGAAATCCATTGTGATGATTTCACCTTTTTGACGCCAAAAGAGCAGTCCAATTCACCAAAGGCAAAAAACCAACCGGCCGACAAAACTCCCGTTCAAAAAAACAATACCTTTGCCGAATCATCGAAGGAAGATGAAGACGATCTTCCTTTTTAAGTTGAACCAAAACCGACATCTTGGATCCTGACCCTTCCAGTCTGATTATTTTTTCGGCCTTTGAACTTTCCAATTTGTTAGGCATTTTTGGAATGCTGTTTTTTTTATTTTGCTCCGCACTTTTATCCGGGGCCGAAGTAGCTTTGTTTGGGCTTTCCCCGGTGGATTTTCAGCAACAAGATGGAAAGCTTTCCGGAAAACAGGAAATTATTGTCCGCTTGCTCGACCGTCCGAAAAAACTCTTGGCAACCATTCTCATAGCCAATAATTTTTCGAATATCACCTTTGTACTTTTGTTCAGTGCTTTTAGCGATCAACTTTTCCGCGACCTCAATACTGAAATTTTCGGGGTTGATGTTCGGTTTTTGGTGGAAGTGGTCGTTGCCACTTTCCTGCTGATGTTGGTTACGGAAATCGTTCCGAAAATCCTCGCCAACCGAAAACGCATGGAATTTGCCGAATTCGTAGCTTTTCCGTTGAATGTTCTCGATAAAATTTTGAGTCCTTTTAGCATGCCTCTGCGTTCCGCTACATTATGGTTGCACCAACATTTGGGAAAACAAAGTGGTAATTTCAGTGTCGATCAACTCTCACATGCCTTGGAACTTACCAGCAAAGAAGATACCACGCGCGAAGAACATAAAATTCTGAAAGGCATTGTTTCCTTTGGAAATACAGACACCAAGCACGTGATGCGACCACGAATGGATATTTTTGCCCTGAACGAGGCCTTGAATTATTCAGCCGTTATTCCACTGATTATTGAAAACGGCTATTCTCGAATTCCGGTTTACAAAGAAAGTATCGATGATGTGCAGGGCGTGCTGTATGTAAAAGACCTTCTTCCGTATTTGGATCGAAAAAACTTTGCTTGGCAAAAATTGGTGCGCGAACCTTATTTTGTTCCTGAAAACAAAAAACTAGATGACTTGTTGAACGATTTCAAAGACAAAAAAACCCATTTGGCTATTGTGGTCGACGAATATGGCGGCACCAGCGGACTGATTTCTTTGGAAGACATTATTGAAGAAATTGTTGGCGACATCAACGATGAATTTGATGATGAAGATTTGATTTATTCGAAATTGGATGAAAAAAATTATGTGTTCGACGGCAAAACCCAGTTGAAAGAATTCTATAAAGTGCTGAAATTGGAAAACACTTCCATCTTTGAAAAAAATAAAGGAGAAGCCGAAACTTTGGCAGGATTTTTATTGGAAATTTCGAAAGGTTTCCCCAAAAAAAATGAACCCATCACTTTTGAACAATATACCTTTACGGTGGAAGTTATTCAAAATAAACGACTGAAACAGATCAAACTCAGTATTGAGTGATTTATTTGGTGGTTTAGTGATTTGGTGATGGGTGATCAAGGAAATGGTCCAGCAATAATAACAATTTTGAGCCTAAAGCTTATAGCTTAATGCCTAAAGCCTCATGAAAAAATTAATTGCAATATTTATAACAGCACTTGTTTTTTGCGCTTGCGAAGACGATGTTCAACCCAAACCCAAAGGTTTTTTGGCGTTAAAATATCCCGCTCCGGAATATCACCGCGTGTATATGGATTGCCCATTTTCGTTCGAAAAGAACAAAATTGCAGATATTGCCCCGGCGCGTGAGGCGCATCGTTGCTGGTTCAATTTAAAATATCCGGAACTCAATGGAACTATTTTTTTGACGTACAAACCGGTTCATAATGATTTAAAAAAACTATTGTTGGATGCCCAAAAACTTCCTTTGGAACATACGATCAAAGCTTCGGGAATTGAAAGCGAAACCTACACCAACGATTTTCACCAAGTTTATGGCAATTTTTACAAGGTTACCGGCGATGCGGCTTCCCAAGCACAATTTTATGTCACCGATAGTTTGAACCACTTTCTGACCGGCTCGGTTTATTTTAATGTGCGGCCAAATTACGATTCCATTGTTCCGGCGGCAGATTATCTTATCAAAGATATTCGGCATTTAATGGAAAGTATTCGTTGGCGCGTCGAATGATTGGAAAGATTGCGGTCAATCTGAACCTGCTTGCGATCGGAAATTCAACGGCACAAGCGAAGAAATACCCGTCCGGCCTAAAAATCCGCTGAATTTCAGGGCGTTCCACGGGAAATAATTCCCAAGTCCATCTATCCCGAAATTTTGTTTGGCATGCACTTCGGACCATTGCTCATCATAAATAATGGTGAATTTTGGAGGTGGGATTATTTCGGTGAAACCGTTGCGGGGAATAATTTCAAAATGTACGGCCACCTTTTTCATCTTTGCAATTGTTTCACTGGAAGTATGTGAGATTTGAATTGAATCTTGGCCAAAAACAGAAAAACCTTCCGCGTGAAAATCGTTTTTTTTCAATGCACGCATAAAATGCAGAACCGAGCCAAAATAAGCTTCGTCCCTTCTTTTATAAAAACGTTTGTTGCTTTTGTTCGGATCCAATAAATCTTGAAAAAATGATTTTCCCGCAACTACGAACGTTTTGGGTATGAGCATGTCGAATTCTTTATTATAGGAATAAGCAATGCTGGCCGTATCCAAGTTGTAGATGATTCGGTACTTCAAATAATCGTTTTCAACAACCAAAGGAACTTCCGAACTAATGGACACCACTTTTTGCACCGAATCGTACAAAAATCGAAGCATTTCCGGATTTTTAATTCTGGTCCTTTCGGCTGCTTTTCCTTTTCCAATAAACAAACTCCGAAATAAATCGTCGAATTTTTTCAAATTTGGTGCATTGGCAACCGATTGCAATAGTTTCCCTTTTTTTTGTTGGTGACCCGTAATCGTTACTGCGGCCAATTCATTTTTGGCGCGTTGCATCAATAAGGTTTTGTTTTTATCATCGAACGGATTTTTCACTACTTCCCGCTCATAGCCTAAAAAACTGACAAGCAACGGCGCAGTGGTACTCGTTTGTATTTCCATTCGGAAATGCCCGCTTTCGTCCGTTATGGTCCATAAACTTGTTTGATCGAAAAAAATGGTTGCCCCTTCGATGGGATGCCGGGTAATGGAATCGATCACCTGTCCTTCTATTATTTTCTGGGCTGTTCCTTGAAAAACCAGAAGCCCAAAAAATATTGTCGTCCAAAACTTAGTATTGCGGAAACAATTTTTCAAATGAGTGTGCTTATTCACTGTTCGTTTTCCGTTCCAGTTCGGCTTGAAATTCTTCCATTACAGGTTTCACGGTACTTTCGGGCAGGTCGGCAATTCGAATGTACATTAGCCCATCGACGGCATTATTGAAAAGCGGATCCACATTGAAAGCCACCACTTTCGCGTTTTGTTTGATGTATTTTTTCAACAAAACGGGCATCCGCAAATTGTCGGGTTCCAGTTCGTCAATGATTTTATCGAATTTATTGAGATCAGCTTCGGTTTCATCAAAAACGAAATCCTTATCGGCATCTTTCAATTTTACTTTGAATTCCTTTTTTGGGTGAACATATTGTGCCACATACGGATCGTAATAATGCGATTTCATGAATTCGATCATCATGGATTTCGAAAATGACGAAAATTTATTACTGATGCTCACCCCGCCAATTAAATAATTGTGTTCCGGAAAACGTAGCGTGCAATGCACAATTCCCTTCCATAAAAGAAATAGCGGCATGGGTTTTTGCTGATAATCTTTCACAATAAATGCACGGCCCATTTCAATGGATTGCCGCATCATTCGATACAATTCCGGTTCAAAGCGGAACAATTCATGAAGATAAAACCCATCGATTCCATGTTTCGAAAAAATTTCGGAACCCATTCCCATGCGGTAAGCGCCTGCAATTTTTTGGGTTTCGTTGTCGTACAAAAACAAATGATAATAAAAATTATCAAATTTGTCCAAATCCACCGATTTGTTCGTTCCTTCGCCAATCGCTCGAAAAGTGATTTCGCGAAGGCGACCAATTTCCAGCACAATATTCGGAATCTCGGAACGCTTTGCCAGAAAAACTTCATAATTTTTACTGATAAGCAGCCGTTTATCATTGGCCCGACAAAAATCAATTTCCTTTTGTGTCAAATGGTCAGAAGTTTCCAATGCGATATTGGACGGCATTTTATGTGACCGAGGGAATTTGATTTGGGGAATATTTTCCAACAAGGTTTTCTTATGAAAAGCGCTGGAAAGCATATAGGTTTTTTTACGAAGAAAAGACGTGAACCCTTCAATATCCGGATGATCGTCCTGATCTTTTACAGAAATGGGATTTCCAATGCGCACCCGTATTTTGCGATTTTTTTGGTTCAGCATTTCACTCGGGAGTTTGGCCGTGCGCAAGGAGCCGTTCAGCTGTGCCAACCGATAAAAAGCAGGACTGTTTTTCGCATGGAAATAAACCGGAATTACCGGCACTTTGGCGCGCTGAACCAGTTTCATGGCCGAAGAAGCCCAAGCTTTGTCAACAATGCTATGATCTTCGCGCGAAGTTGAAACTTCCCCGGCAGGAAAAATTCCCAACGGGTGACCATTCTTCACATGCAACAAGGCTTCTTTTAAACCGAACATACTCGATTGCAAGGTTTTCCTATCCTCAAAAGGATTTACCGGCATAATATACGGTTTTAAAGGAACCAATCTTTGTAATAGAAAATTAGCAATGATCTTGTAATCGGGCCGGCTTTCGAGCAACAATTTCAGCAGAATAATTCCATCAATTCCGCCCAACGGATGATTGGAAATAGTGATGAACGCCCCTGTTTTGGGAATTCGTTTCAAATCCTTTTCGGGAATTTCGAATTCCACTTCCAAATCATTCATTATCCCATCCAGAAAAACCGTTCCGGCGAGATGTTTATTTTTATCGTAAATGGAATTAAGGGTGGAAAGTTTGGTGATTTTGAGAACCATGGCACCAAGAAAAGTGCCCAAGAAGCCAAATTTGTCGATATGCAAACCTTTGGCCACTTCCTTTGCATTGACGATTCCCATGATCCTTTCGTTTCTCAACAAATATAACAAAAAAACAACATGCGCTTTATTCCTTCACAATTAGCTGCACGGTTTTTTGCGTGGTTTGTTTCAATAAAACCTGTTTGCCCTGTTCCAAACTTTCGACAACTTCCGTGGTAAAATGCCGTATCGTGTAAAGGGAAACATTTTCGTTGTATCCCACTTTGTAATTGCTTTTTAAATTGGCGATCAGCTTTTCAATGGTGTGGTATTTGTTTTCAATACAAACCGAAAAACTAATGGCCGAATTCTGTATCAATCCAACTTTTATTTGAAACTGATGAAAAAGGGCGAAAATTTCACTGATATTTTTCTCCACAATAAAAGAAAAATCCAAGGAAGAAAGCGTAACCAACAACAAGTTTTTCTTCACGATGAAACATGGCATTTGTGGCAGAATATGCTGCAAGGCTCCCAAATTATCAACCGCGAAGGGCTTGAACACTTTTGTACCTGGTTTTTCGGGATGAAAAAAAGATTTTACGTATAGCGGAATTTCCTTTTTCTGAAGCGGTTGCAATGTTTTTGGATGAATGACAGAAGCCCCGTAAAACGCCAGTTCGATGGCTTCCTGATACGAAATCTGTTCCAGAAGCCGGGCATTTTCAAAAAACTTCGGATCGGCGTTCATTACTCCATCCACATCTTTCCAAATGCTGAGGCTTTCCGCATTCAAGCAGTAGGCAAAAATCGCCGCCGAGTAATCACTGCCTTCGCGACCCAAACTTGTCGTGAAATTGTCTTCATCGGAAGCAATGAAACCTTGAACAATACTTAACTTTTGCGGATCAACCGCTGCTTTTATGTTTACTTGGGTTTGGTCCCAATTCACGTGCGCCCCTCGATAAACGGCATCCGTCTTTAAAAGGTCGCGCACATCTATCCATGTATTTTGTAGATTTTCTTCTAGAAGAAATTCACTGATAATTGTGGTGCTGAGCAGTTCGCCAAAACCAATTACCTGATCGTACACAAAATCGTAATTTGGCGATTTGTTTCGGGACAAAAACGTAATCAAATCTTCAAAATAAGCTTCAATTTTATCAAAAACCACATGCGGACCGGTTCCGAACAATTCTGCAGCAATTTTTAAGTGGAAATAGCGAACTTCCGCAATACTTTCTTTTAAGATAGTCCGGTCGTTAAAATAATTAGCTATGATTTTCTCCAATGCGTTGGTGGTTTTGCCCATTGCCGAAACCACAATAACTTTATTTTTTGGGCCGGTTTTTCTTAGAATCCCAGCCATGTTTTTTACACTGCCCGAATCTTTTACCGAGGCACCGCCGAATTTGTGTATTTCCATTCTTTGTTGTGTGATTTTAGGATGAGTGATTTAGTGATCGGTTAATGGATTAATCGCAAATCTTCAGTAGTAAATATGGTAAGCCGCAAGCCCTTTCGCTATTTTCATTTTATTATTTGCGATTCGACAGAAATTTGTCCAGTGCTTTTTCATCAAATTGTGCCAAGTGCCAATTTTTAAGGATGGTGGCCCCGGTTTTTTTGTAGAATTCGATGGCACCAGAATTCCAATCCAACACAACCCATTCCACACGTTTTACGCCTTCATTTTTGGCAAATTGCATGACTTTTTCGTATAACCCGGCACCCAGGCCTATTCCGCGAAATTCTTCCCGAACAATCAAATCTTCCAAATGTACCGTTTTTCCCTTCCATGTGGAATAACGAAAATAAGCCAACGCCATTCCTTGAATTTGCCCTTCCACTTCCGCAACGAAACAGAAAAACAATTTTTTTTCACCAAAACCATCGCGCTGCAAATCTTCTACGGTAATTTCCACGGCTTCCGGTTCCTTTTCAAAAACAGCAAGTTCTTTGATCAACAACAGCACTTCATGCATGTCGTGCTTTTCGGCGGGTCGAATTTTATAAGAAGTCATATTCTATTTTTTACAAAAGTAAGAAAGTTGTTTTTTATAGGTCGCCAGTATATATTATTGAACATTATTCAGCAGAAAATAATCTTTACCTGTATTTTCGCTACTTTTGCACAACTTACATTCCAATTATTATGGTAAAGAAAAACCAGACCTTAGGGGAATTCATCATTGAGAACCAAGCTGCGTTTCCTTATTCCTCGGGGGAACTTTCCAGACTGATCAACTCATTGCGATTGGCCGCAAAAGTAGTGAACCACGAAGTGAACAAAGCCGGTTTGGTGGATATAATCGGAGCTGCCGGCGAAACGAATATTCAAGGGGAAGAACAGCAAAAATTGGATGTTTATGCCAACGATAAATTCATTCAAACCCTTACCAACCGCGAAATTGTATGTGGAATTGCGTCCGAGGAGAATGATGATTTCATCGTTATAAACGGTTGCAACAATGACAACAGCAACAAATATGTTGTTATGATCGATCCGCTCGATGGAAGCTCCAATATTGATGTGAATGTTTCCGTAGGCACTATTTTTTCTGTTTATTGCCGCGTGACCCCAATGGGAAGCCCGGTAACGAAAGAAGATTTTCTGCAACCAGGGAACAAACAGGTGGCCGCCGGATATATTGTGTACGGAACCTCTACCATGCTGGTTTATACGACAGGACACGGCGTAAACGGTTTTACGCTGAACCCGGCAATTGGAACGTATTACTTATCGCATCCAAATATGCAGTTTCCGGAAACGGGAAATATTTATTCCATCAATGAGGGGAATTACGTTCATTTTCCGCAAGGGGTGAAAGATTACATTAAATATTGTCAAGCCGAAGAAGGCGACCGCCCATATACTTCGCGCTACATTGGCTCATTGGTTTCTGACGTTCACAGAAACATGATCAAAGGTGGAATTTACATTTATCCGACCAGTTCCAAAGCAAAAGATGGAAAACTGCGCTTGTTGTACGAGTGCAATCCCATGGCTTTCATTACGGAACAAGCCGGCGGAAAGGCCAGCGATGGTTTCCAGCGTATAATGGATATTCAACCTACAGAATTGCACCAACGCGTTCCGTTTTTCTGCGGAAGCAAAAAAATGGTGGAAAAAGCAGAGGAATTTATGAGACCGCGTAAAAATCCATCATCTTGAATTTGAAATTATAAAAATGGTGAATTCATGGTCATTGCGTAAAAAGCTGATATAAAAGGAAGAAATTCAAACTGATAATCAACCCCGCTACAAGCCATGAAATTATTGTTGTAACGGAATGGTTTACCAAACACCCCATTACTTTCTTGTTGCTGGTTAAAACAATCAGCGGAATAAGAGCAAATGGAATCCCGAATGATAAAATTACCTGACTAATAACCAGCGCGTCACTTGGATTCACACCAATTGCAATGATAATTAGTGGCGGGATAATGGTAACCAAACGGCGAAGATAAATTGGAATATGCCGTTTGATATATCCCTGCATAATGACATCGCCTGTTTTTGTGCCCACGGAAGAACTGGATAGTCCTGCGGCGAGAAGCGCAACACCAAACGAAATGGCTGAAAAGGGGCCGACCATTTCATAGAATTGATCGTAAGCAATACTTAAATCGCCCATATCGTTTATTCCATTTTCGAAAAACAGACTCGCGGCAATAATGAGCATACAAGCATTTATGGCTCCGGCAATCAGCATAGCAATTAAAATATCGATAAATTCGAAAGAAAATATATTTCGTTTTTCTTGATCGCTCTTTCCGATTACCCGATTTTGGGTTAATGCGGAATGAAGATAAATCGCATGTGGCATCACTGTGGCCCCCAGAATTCCCGTTGCCAAAAGAACGCTTTCCGCGCCATTGAATTTCGGCGTAAACAGACCCGTTAATACCGATGACAATTCCGGTTCGGCAAAATAAACTTGAATGCTAAAGGCAATAACGACCACGAAAATAAGGCCGGTAATAATCGCTTCAAACGGTCGAAACCCGCGCCGTTGCATTTCCAAAATCCCATAGGAACCCACCACTGCTATTATAGCCGATGGCAACAGGGTCAAATCAAAAAGCAAATAAATACCGAGTGCCGCGCCAATAAATTCAGCCAAATCGGTGGCCATTACAACCAATTCACCCTGAACCCATAAAAGCACCGAAACCCATTTGGGAAATTGCTTTCGGGATAATTCAGGCAAATTATGGCCGGTGGCAATGCCCAATTTTGCGGAGAGGGACTGGATAAGAACCGCCAATAAGTTGGAAATTGCAATCACCCAAAGAAGGAGATAGCCAAATTTTGAGCCAGCTGCGATATTCGTTGCAAAATTTCCTGGATCGATGTAGGCAACCGCGGCAATAAAGGCTGGCCCCAAAAAAGGAAAAACGCGTCTGATTCCTTTGGTTTTTCCTGATAAAACTTCTGCTGCGGCATCGATAATTTTTTTATCACTGCCCATTATTTGTCGTATTTACCAAGCATTCCAAATAATTTTCCAATATGGATTTTAAATGTTGAACAAAGGTGAATAAAATTTTAGACAAATCTAAAATACAATTTCTGAAATTTAAATAGTAGGCCGCCAAAACTGAAACTGGTTTTGAAATAAAAAGAAAAAAAACACCTCAAGAATTTTCGAGAAAACATTTTGGCGGTTTAAAAAAACCCTTATATTTGCAACCGCTTAAAGATGAAGAAATCATTCCTCCTTAGCTCAGTTGGTTAGAGCATCTGACTGTTAATCAGAGGGTCGTTGGTTCGAGCCCAACAGGAGGAGCGTTAATTGAAAAAAAGGCTGCAGAAATGCAGCCTTTTTTCATTTTTAAAAATTCTTCTAAAAACAAAACCCTTTCGGTTGAAGACCAAAAGGGTTTGCACATACTATATTTCAAATGAAAGGTCTTACTCAAAAAGCCAACGATATACATCGTTCCCATTGGCATATAACACCAACGCAATCAGAATAAAAAACCCGACCATTTGGGCATATTCCATTACTTTTTCATTGGGTTTGCGACCGGTGATCATTTCGTAAAGCAAAAACATAACGTGGCCGCCATCGAGTGCCGGAATAGGCAAAATGTTCATAAAGGCCAGAATTATTGAAATGAATGCCGTTGTTCCCCAAAACTGTTGCCAATTCCAAGCATCGGGAAAAAGTCCGCCGATGGCTCCAAAACCTCCCAGCTGGCTTGCTCCTTTTGCCGTAAAAACATAACTGAACTGCGCAATATAGTCATGCAGGGTCCAATATCCGAGTTCCACCCCTTTTTTTATGCTTCCAAAAAAACCATAATCAACTTTTTCAATATGGAAAGGCATACTCGCGGCCACCCCGATCATTCCATCTTCCGTGGGTGTCAATTCTGTGGTTCGCAATTGATTGCTGCGAAAATATTCAATACGCATTGGACTTCCGGCATTTTCTGAAATTTGTTGTTGAAATTCGTGCCAGTAAACGACTTCATTCCCGTTGACGCCGACGATGCTGTCATTAATTTGCAACCCGGCTTTTGCAGCCGGTTCTCCGGCAACCAAACTATCAACAACTGGGTATGCGCGTGGTGTGAAAGGCGACATCATTCCTTCCTTCCACATTTTCGAACCAATTTCCGCCGGTACCGAAATGCTTTCTATTTCTCCATTTTGATGCCGTACCGTTATCGATTGAACATCGCGGACAAACAGTTGCCGATTTATATCGGTCGGATTTTCAAAATTTTCACCGTTTACTTTCAAAATACGGTCACCATCCTGAAAACCAAGTTCTTCAAAATAAGGTGCGACTTCAAAACCCAAAGGCATTTTTTCTATCCGATTTCCACCCCAAACAAAAACAATCATGATAAAAATTAGTACGCCTACAATAATGTTTACGGTAACACCGCCCAGCATAATAATCAATCGTTGCCAAGTGGGTTTACTGCGAAACTCCCAGGGCTGTGGCGGTTGCGCCATTTGCTCCTTGTCCATGCTTTCATCGATCATTCCCGAAATTTTCACATAGCCACCAAGGGGAAGCCAACCGATTCCATAAACAGTTTCGCCGATTTTCTTTTTGAAAAGTGAAAATTTCACATCAAAAAACAGATAGAATTTTTCAACCCGTGTTTTGAAGATTTTTGCGGGAATAAAATGCCCGAATTCATGCAGAACAATGAGCAGCGATAAACTCAACAATAATTGTATCGCTTTTATAAAAAATGGATCCATAATTTTTCATTCGTAAATTCCGGCAAAAATAGGCTTTTGGGCCCGCTTATGAAAGTAGGTTGTCTGATTATTGTAGGTAAACGGAATTCGTTTGGCTCAAATTCTATTACGAATGAGGGCAATGACGGTAAAATCATTCTTTAATGATCTTTCGAACTACATTTCCATCGGAAGTTTCAAGCGAAACAAAATAAATTCCCCGGGTTAAATCCACAGTGGAAATATATGTCTCATATCCGATCGAGCTTTGCACTTTTTCGCCCAGAATATTAAAAATTGAATATTCACGGATTTTTACATTTTCCGGTTTTTGTATAAACAGTTTATCATTCACCGGGTTTGGGAACAAAACCAAATCGGTTAAAGTAAAAGAAGTTGTATCCAAGACAATGGTATTATTACGCGAAATCAAGTCGAAATGTGGATCGAACTGAATGGAAACCACATCAAAGGGAATATTTTCCGTGAAAACCTGAAAATTCTGGGTATTGTCAAAAACAACATCCAAATGTTGGTTGTCAGAACTCCAAAAAGTAAGATTTACCGGAGCTTCAAAAAAGTCGACCGACGGATCGGATTGTGATTGCTGAAATGTCAGCACAACATCGCCGTCACCTTCTTGATGCCATAAAATTTCATAGGAAGGAAATCCTTCACCATATACCCAGTCTTGAAAAAATTCATTCAAATCCAAGGAAGAAGCCGCTTCCAAATGCGCTTGTAAATCGGGGGTTTTTGCAAAACCATACGCTAAATCAGGATCATCCAAATAATTTTGCAATGCTTGAAAAAAGGTGGTTTCGTTCAACTTTTTACGAAGCATGTGCAATACCATCGCACCTTTGGAATAAGTAAGTCGACCACTAAACACCCGGCCCGTATCCAAGGTATCGGTTGCCGGAACATACACAGAGCCTCCCGGACTGGAGGTTATATAATCGATTTCATCTGCTTTCCATGCATTAAACGCCATTGGTCCATCCAATTCTTCCACAACCATTCCGGTTGCATATTCCGCAAAGCCTTCGTTTAGCCAAATATCCTGCCAAGAACCACAAGTGACTTTGTCGCCAAACCATTGGTGCGCCAATTCATGCGCGATCAACCCACGACTGAATGCGCCCATAAACGAAATGGTGGTGTGCTCCATTCCCCCGCCCCAACCAAACTGGCAATGTCCATATTTTTCGGTATTATATGGGTAAGGTTCAAAGGTCGCTTCAAAAAAATCCATAATATCGACTGTAACCGGAGTTCGGGCTTGTGCATAAGCTAAATCTTCGGGATAAACATAATTATCAATCGGAAAAGGAGTGGCACCACTTCCGGCCATGTGGGTGTACTTTGTGAAATTGCTAACAGCAATCGCAATCAAATATGGGGTAATAGGATAATTATGTTGCCAATGTGTGGTTTTTATTCCGGCATTGGTAGTTTCGCCCACAATGATTCCATTGGCAACCGTGGTATATTGGGAAGGTGTCGAAATATAAACATCGATGCTGTCGGCTTTGTCAATTAAATCCTGCTTGCATGGCCACCATGCCATGGCGCCGTACGGTTCGGAAAGAGTCCAAATAATCGGTTCACCAGCGTGGGTGGATTGTTCAAATGAACCAAACCCCGAACTTTCCGGGTTTCCTTCATAAACGACAACAACCGTTTCGGATTGACCGGTGGAAATAGTATTGGAAAAATTAACAATCAACTCATTGTTTAGTTGTGAAAAAGTCAGCGGGTTTCCATTTAAACTTACTTGATTGACCGTCATTTGCTGATCGAAATCGAAATGAATGGAATTCATCGGCTCTTTTGCAGTAAACGTTGTGCTCACGGTTCCATTAATATATTCAACAGCCGGATCGAGAGAGAACTCCAAATTGTAATGTGTGACATCATAATTTCCAGTGTTCGGATTTGCCCTGAATTCCATAAGGGATTTTCCGGCATTCCTTTCCGCCAAATACAAGCGTTCCATTGCCAAATCGTCTTGAGAAAAACCCTGCATTCCAGATAAAACCAGTAGTAAAAAAACAAATTTTGCTTTCATTGAATGATAATTTTGATGTAAAACTAAACAATTCAGCCTTAAAATTCTAATTTTGCAATATTTGAAATTCTTAAGAATGATTCGTTTTTTTGAAAAATACAAATGGTTCGGCGTGGTGCTTTTGGTGCTTTCGGCAGTCATAGTTTCCGCTATTTATTCTTTGAAAACGCCGGAAGTGAAATTGCCGGTTTTTCAACCGAACGAGGTAAACCCTGAGATGGTCGATCCTTCAATCCAATACGTTCGAAAATATCATACTATTTCAGATTTCAAATTGGTGAACCAAAACGGCGACACGATCACTCAAAAAGATTATGATGGAAAAATTTATGTAGCCGACTTCTTTTTCACTACTTGCCAGACAATTTGCCCAATTATGACAGATCACATGGTAAAAATCCAAAAAGCCCTGAAAAATGATGATGAAGTAAAACTCTTATCGCACACGGTAACACCGGAAATAGACGATGTGGCGCAACTAAAAAAATACGCGCTTGAAAAAGGCGTGAACGATAAAAAATGGAATTTGGTAACAGGCAGCAAAAAGGAAATCTACGAGCTTGCCCGAAAATCGTATTTGGCCACCAAAACCACAGGAAACGGCGGACCTTACGATATGATCCATACCGAAAATTTTGTGTTGGTGGACAAAGAAAAACGTATCCGTGGGTTTTACGATGGAACAGATCCAAAGGCGATTGAAAAACTTTTAGGGGATATTGAAATTTTGGAGAAGGAAAAATAAGCCTGGCTTTAGGCTTTAAGCCATAAGCGGTAAGCTATGGTGTTTAAAAAGACAAAGTCAAACCCGTTTTCAATCTTCGATTTTAACGGAAACAACTTCCGAATCTTGAAGCAATTCTTCTTGCCGAAACCGCAAAATTATTTGGGCAATTGCGACCACGTCTTTTTCGCAATAGGCCGAAATACGTTTTATATTACGTTCGGTATAGAAAACTTCACGGACTTGTGAACCGTCAATATCATCTTTAGGGGAAGAAATTCCGAGAACATGTGTTAGTAATTTCAAGGAAGTATAATGTTTGTGATCGCCGAATTTCCACAATTCGAGTGTATCCAAATGTGGGACTTCCCAGGGTTTCCTTCCAAACAAATCAAGCTTTCCAGGGAGGCTTATGTTATGAACCAACATTCTTCGGGCAATATACGGAAAATCAAATTCCTTGCCGTTATGGGCGCAAAGCACATGTTGCGGTTTCCCAAAATGCATGTCCAATAATTTTTTGAAATCCAATAGCAGCTGAGGTTCTTCGCCATGAAAAGTTGTGGTTCGGAAAGTGCGGATTCCAGCTTGAAAAGTAAAATAGCCCACGGAAATGCAAACTATTTTTCCGAATTCTGCCCAAATGCCGGCACTGTCGTAAAATTCTTCCGGTGTTAAGTTTTCTTTTCGCCGATACTGGGTTTTTAATTCCCAAAGCTTCCTTTTTTCCTCGTTCAATTCGGAATAACTCGCAAATTCCGGAACGGTTTCAATATCGAGAAACAAAATATTTTCAATTTTCGGAAGATTGGCCATGTCGTTGAAAATCATCAATTCATGACGAATTTATTCAAACGAATTGAAATTTGGCTGTTTTTTCAGAAAATATTTTTCAAGAAGATAAATTTTCCCTTCAAAACAACTTGGTTTGTTTCACCGGATTCTCATGTTCCAACAACCATTTTTTGCGCCACAACCCGCCGGCATAACCTGTCAACGAACCATCGCTGCCAATAACGCGGTGACACGGAACCACGATCCACAACGGGTTTTTCGCATTAGCCGCGGCAACCGCGCGAATTGCTTTTATGTCGCCCAACTTTTGTGCGAGCTCTGAATAAGAGCATGTTCTACCAAAACGAATTTTAAGCAGTTCTTTCCAAACTTTCTGCTGAAATGCCGTGCCGGAAGGATTAAGTTTAAAATCGAATTCCGTTCGGTTTCCATCAAAATATTCTTGCAACTGAAAAACCGCTCGTTCAAGTTCCGAAGGAATTCCGGAAGAAATATCCAATGTTTTTTCCGAAATGGAAATTTTTGAAATTCCATTTTCATCACCTTCAATTAAGGTGGTTCCCAACGGGGTTTTTAGCGCGGTTTTTATCATTTTTCAAAACTAAATACCTACAAGGTTTTTGAAACCTTGCAGGAGTTGTTTTTTTCAGAACATAATCGAAACCAAATCATCTTCGGTCACATCGGTGAAATATTCCGTCAAATTGAAGCTTTTTAAAATTTTTCTTATTTCTATTTCGCCATGCTTCACGTTTTCAAGGGCGCGTTCAATCGGTTCAATATCTTTAATATGAAAAAAATCGCCATAGATTTTTACATCGGTGATCATTCCGCCGGAAACGTTCATGTTCATTTCGACGGTTCCGCCTTTTGTACGCATTCCTTCCGTGAAATTGTAATCGGGAGAATAACCATAATTCCATTCCCAAGTTGCATATTTTTCATCACGTATTTTTTCAATTTGGGCGATATCCGATTTTGAGAATTCATACATTTTTGCTTCCGGAAAAGTAGCTACAATATACTGCATGATTTTATCGGTGAATTCATCCAAACTTATTTTTTCTTTCAAATGCGAACTGATATTGGTAACCCTGTTTGGAACCGATTTCACGCCGCGGCCTTTGTATTTCAACGGATTGACTTTCAAAGCGCCGCTAATGTCTTTCATTTCTGAGGAAAAAAGCAATGTTCCGTGATGAAGCACTTTGTTTTTGAAAACATGTTCCGCATTGCCCGAAAATTTTTTTCCTTCAATGGTCAAATCGTTTCGCCCTTCGAATTTGGCATGAACGCCCAAACTTTCCAAAACCTCCAATATCGGTTTTGTGTACCGGCGAAAATCGACCATCTCGGTATTTTCACCCGTTCGTGTGAAGGAAAAATTGAGGTTTCCCAAATCGTGGTAAACCGCGCCCCCACCGGAAAGCCGGCGTACAACTTTAATTCCTTTTTCCTTAACGTAATCCACATTTACCTCGGCGATGGTATTTTGATGTTTCCCAACAATAATGGCGTTGTCATTGCGCCAAAGCATAAAACAATCTTCTCGAATATGTTTAAAAATGAATTCATCCGTGGCGATATTGAAATATGGATCGGTTGAATGGTGTTTGATACAAAGCATAATTTGGAGGAAAAATTACTTTAAAAACAACAAAATTAACCATTCGCACCAAACAAGACGAATCTGTTCAGAATATTATTTTTCGATTCCGGAATATTTCTTGTAAACTGCCCTATAACCCAGTTTCCGACCAATTGGCCCCACAATTTTCGCCATTGTTTTTTGAAGGTTTACGGGAACATTTGCGAGATAGCTTTTACTGTCGAAATAATTCAAATTCACCAGTTCTTGCAGCATATTTGCCTTTCCTTTTTTGATTTTTCCGTCACGCGACAAACCAACCCGATTTTCAATTAAATAATCAAAATCCAAGGCCGGTTCCACAGTTTGGATAAAAATCGCCGGCTCGGAATGAGCATTGTAATGATTATGTGGCTTATTTCTCGGCAAAAGTATTTTTTCGCCTGGAAGCAACACGGTTTCTTTTCCATTTTGAAAAACTGTCAATTTACCCGAAAGCACTTCAAAATGCTCATCCTGCAATGTGTGAAGATGGTTTGGAACTAATTTTCCCTCGGAAAACAAACTCATTTTTATACAAACGCGCGCTGCACCGGCACTTTCGGAGGTTTCCAAAAATTCAAAACGATTTCCCGTTTCCGGCTCTTCAAGTACTTGTCCTTTTATTGGCATTTATTTATTTCTGAAAGCTATGTCAGGTCGAGCCTGCCTTGCCGGCAGGCTCGAGGTGACATTCCGATACTAATTTGATTACCCATTTCAACATAGGGCTTTTTTTCATTCATTCATATTTTAGCCATTGGCCCACTTCCGATTTCGGAAACCGAAGTTCCATTTTTCCCCGAGCATAAGCTGCCGCTTCGTACGGATTGTAAATGAGAATGACTTCATCATTCAG
>DASSWN010000194.1:0-9524 GCA_035704905.1 Flavobacteriaceae bacterium | reverse complement strand
TGAACCTTTTGGCATTCCGGTCAATGAAACCAGCCATTCCATTGCGCGGTTTTCACAAAAAATTCCGCCCGCACCAGTCATCCAATACGCTCCATGGACACTCGCTGCCGAAGTTACCAAATCGAATAAAACCGCTGCACGCGTGGGCGCGGCCGGAACAAAAGCCAAATGTCGCGGATGATCTACGGGAACGGTAGCTTTTATTAAAATATCTTTGAACAAATTGAAGGCCTTCTCGCCCCCAATTCCTTCTTTGGTAATGGTTTGGCCGACCAATTTCAGCAATTCTTCCTCTTTTTTCGGTTTGCCCAATTCCGGTGCCGAATTTGAAATCCGGTTGATGGCATATTTCATTATATCCAAGGTCATCTCAATTACTTGGACATCGACCGTGTGCATACTTTTCATTTATGAAGGGAATGAGTTAATGAGTGATTGAGTGAATGATTTAATGAGTTAATGATTTGGTAGAAGATGAAAGAGTGTGTATCTTCATTAATTTTTATGATGCACAATTCAAAATTTATGATCAGTTCAGTCTTGCAAGGCAAAAACCTTTCGCAATAAATCGGTGGTGCGGGCATTAATATTTGTGCGAATTTCCTTTTCTTCCACCGCGATCATGGTATAAACCCCGTCCAGAGCTTGATTGGTAACATAATCGGTCAAATCAGGATTCACATCATCGGTGAACGGAATTTTGTTGTATTCTGAAATGAGGTTGCTCCAAATCTTATCGGCGCCCACTTTTGCAAATGAATTCTGAATTATCGGATGGAATTTACCGTATAATGCTTTGTTGGTTTTGTCTTCCAAATAATTGGTGGCCGCTTGTTGATCTCCGAGCAAAATATTTTTGGCATCGGTAAACGTCATTTCTTTCACGGCATCCATGAAAATCGGAATTGCTTCCCCTACCGCGTCCTCGGCCGCATCGTTCAAGGCTTTTATTCCTTTGTCGGCTAGGTTTCCCATTCCGAAATCGCGAAGGGTTTTTTCAACTTTTCGCAATTCGCTCGGCAACGGAATCCGCACCAATTCATTCTTGTAGAACCCATTTTCCTTGCTCAGCTTGGTAACTTCTTGGGTAATGCCGATGCTAAGTGCTTGTTTTAATGCGTTTGCAATTTCAGTTTGAGAAATGCCGTAAGAATTTTCCGGTAAATTGTCTGCGATAGATTGTAATTCCGCGCAAGCCGAAAAGAGAAATACAAAACCAATGAGGGATAATTTTTTCATAGCATGAATTTTTATTCCGGCTAAAGATAAAAATAAAAAAACATCCCGGTTTCGCGGGATGTCTTAAAGAAAGGCTAATTAATTTCTTACTTTAGAATTTTCATGGTTTTGGAAACATTTCCGCTAGTAATTTTAGCCATATACATCCCCGATGTCAGTGAACTGGTATCGATGCTGGGTGAAATTGTTCCCGGTTGGGATTGAAGAACTATTTTTCCCAATAAATCATAGATTGTGACTTCGTCCACAATGGTTTGCGATTGAACATACATTCTGTTGCTTACGGGGTTCGGGTACACTTGGAACGTTTTGCCGGAAAATTGTTCTGTGGCCAAAACACCCTCGGCAAAAACAAGATTGTCCACATACATTTCATTGGTTGCCTCGGCGCCGAAGAAATCCACCCCGCCCAAATTTGTGGATGGACCAGCAGAATTAGTATAATTGTAGGTTCCAATTTCAGCTCCGTCAATAAAAAATTGAATGGTGGAATTGTCCAAATCAATTATGTGCTTTAAGCTGAACCAAGTATCGAAGGGAAAGGTTGCAATTCCTCCAAAATCGCCATCCACAGTTAGGGAAATTTGCCCAGCGAAATTCCCCGGAACTTCAAATTCTTGAAAGTTGTAATATCCAGATGCACCTGTGGGAATATAAGTGTCCCATTGAATGGTGTACGTGCCCGAGGTTTGGTTTCCCAATTTAAGAATCATGTCGTTTCCTGATACGATAAGCATTGACTGTGCGCCCGAATTGGCATAAACATCGGTAACCATTGCATCTTCGCCTCCGTTCTCGGTTCCGCTCCAAGTGGTCCAATGTGCGGCCTGCTCAGAAATAAAACCCAGGGTGTAACTGTCGAAATCGTCATCCAATAAGACGGTTTGGGCGCTTATTCCAAAGGAAAACAAGCAAATTAAAAATGTAATAATTTTTTTCATATTCGTGGCTTTTAGGTTAAACAATTATGTTGCGTAAAAATAGCAGTTGCCTTTTGGTTTCAAAATACCTATAAACAGGTATTTTTCCTATAAAAATGAAATGGAGATAAGAAGTGAAATCTGAAAAATAATCCAGACGAATGAATTGACCGTATTTTCGTACCTTGCACTTCCAAAAAATTTTGAATTTCCATGGAACAACAAGCTCCTTATAAACCCAAAAACAACGTTCGAATTGTCACCGCGGCTTCTCTTTTTGACGGGCATGATGCGGCTATCAATATTATGCGCCGCATCATTCAATCTACTGGTGTGGAAGTGATTCATTTGGGCCATGACCGAAGTGTGGAAGAAGTGGTGAACACCGCTATTCAAGAAGATGCCAACGCCATTGCGATGACTTCCTATCAAGGCGGCCACAACGAATATTTCAAATATATGTACGATTTGCTCCAAGAAAAAGGCGCGGGCCACATCAAAATATTTGCGGGCGGCGGTGGCGTGATTCTTCCAGAGGAAATCAAGGATTTAATGGATTATGGCATCACCAAAATTTATTCCCCGGATGATGGCCGCGAAATGGGTTTGCAAGGAATGATAAATGATTTGGTGAAAACCTCTGACACTTCTGAAGAACTGACGCTTTCCGAAGAAAAAAACCTGAACGGCGAACTGAAAGAAAAAGACATCAATACCATTGCCCGTTTAATAACTGTTGCAGAAAACGAACCGGAAAAGTTTCAGAAAATATTCACGGAAAAAAATATTTCCGGCAAAGCAAAAATCCCTCCCGTTTTGGGAATTACAGGGACTGGTGGATCGGGGAAATCATCTTTAGTGGACGAACTGGTTCGTAGATTTTTAGTTGATTTTCCAGAAAAAACCATTGGTATTGTTTCGGTAGATCCATCAAAAAGAAAAACCGGCGGGGCACTTTTGGGCGACCGCATTCGGATGAATGCCATAAATTCACCACGGGTTTATATGCGCTCCTTGGCCACGCGCCAGTCGAATTTGGCGCTTTCCAAATATGTGCAAGAAGCTGTTGAAATACTGAAAGCTGCCGAATATGATTTGATTATTCTGGAAACATCCGGAATTGGACAAAGCGATACCGAAATTATGGACCACAGCGATGTAGCGCTTTATGTGATGACCCCTGAGTTTGGTGCTTCCACTCAGCTCGAGAAAATTGATATGCTGGATTTCGCCGATTTGGTGGCACTCAATAAGTTCGATAAACGTGGTGCTTTGGACGCGTTGCGCGATGTGAAGAAACAGTACCAACGGAATCATGGCCTTTGGCAAAGCGACCCAAAAGAGATGCCGGTTTTTGGCACCATTGCTTCCCAATTCAACGATCCGGGAATGAACCAGCTTTACAAAGCGGTAATGGACAAATTGGAAGAAAAAACCAATTCCGGATTAAAAAGCGATTACCATATTTCGGATGAAATGTCGGAAAAAGTATTCGTTATTCCGCCTTCGCGTTCGCGCTATCTTTCTGAAATAGCCGAGAACAACCGGAGTTACGATGAAAAAGTTTCGGTTCAAGTTGAAGTTGCCCAGAAGTTGTACGGAATTTATAAAACCATCGAAAGTTTTCTTGGAAAAGTCCCGAAATTGACGAAATTGGGAATTGAGATTCCTTCAGAAGAAAACGAAGAAAAAGAAATTTTGAATCTGCTTTTGGATCAATTTGAAAAGGTGAAAATGAATTTGGATCCGTTTAACTGGGAAGAAATCATCACTTGGCACGAAACGGTCAAAAAATACCACGGCCCAATTTATTCGTTCAAAGTTCGCGACACAGAAATTAAAATCGAAACCCATACCGAATCCTTGTCCCATTTGCAAATTCCGAAAGTAGCTTTACCCAAATATAAAGCTTGGGGCGATTTGCTGAAATGGATTTCGCAAGAAAATGTTCCGGGGAAATTTCCCTATACCGCAGGGTTATACCCATTTAAACGTCAAGGTGAAGATCCCGCACGAATGTTTGCGGGAGAAGGCGGCCCGGAACGTACCAACCGGCGATTTCATTATGTCAGTCGCGGTTTGCCCGCAAAGCGCTTATCTACCGCCTTCGATTCTGTAACACTTTATGGAAACGATCCGGATTATCGCCCCGATATTTATGGAAAAATTGGAAATGCCGGCGTTTCAATTTGCTGTTTGGATGATGCGAAAAAACTATATTCCGGATTTGATTTGGCGAGTCCGTTGACTTCTGTGAGCATGACTATTAATGGTCCGGCCCCGATGTTGCTCGGGTTTTTTATGAATGCTGCGATCGATCAGCAATGTGAAAAATACATTGTTGAAAATAAACTTGAAAAAGAAATAAACAAAAAAATCGATCAACTTTATAAAGAGAAAGGAATCGAGCGACCGGTTTATCGAGGTGAACTTCCCGAAGGAAACAACGGGCTTGGATTAATGTTACTAGGTGTTACGGGCGATATGGTGCTTCCAAAAGAGATTTATGATGAAATAAAATACCGCACGTTGGCGCAAGTGCGCGGAACCGTTCAGGCAGATATTTTGAAAGAAGACCAGGCACAAAACACCTGTATTTTTTCTACAGAATTCGCCCTACGCTTAATGGGCGATGTTCAGGAATATTTTATTGAAAACCAAGTGCGCAATTTCTATTCGGTTTCGATTTCCGGTTACCACATTGCTGAAGCAGGAGCAAATCCGATCACGCAACTGGCTTTGACTTTGTCGAACGGGTTCACCTATGTGGAATACTATTTGAGCCGCGGAATGGACATCAATAAATTCGGCCCAAATTTATCTTTCTTCTTCTCCAACGGAATCGACCCGGAATATGCGGTGATTGGTCGTGTAGCACGAAAAATATGGTCAAAAGCCATGAAACTGAAATATGGCGCCAATTCGAGGGCACAAATGTTGAAATACCACATTCAGACTTCCGGACGTTCGCTACACGCTCAAGAAATTGATTTCAATGATATCCGAACCACGCTTCAAGCTTTGTATGCCATTTATGACAATTGCAATTCACTTCATACAAATGCGTATGACGAGGCGATCACAACCCCGACCGAAGCTTCGGTGCGACGAGCGATGGCAATTCAACTTATAATCAATAAAGAATTGGGCTTGGCAAAAAATGAAAATCCATTGCAAGGCTCTTTTATTATTGAAGAATTAACCGACTTGGTAGAAGAGGCGGTTTTAATGGAATTTGACCGTATCAATGAACGCGGTGGGGTGTTGGGTGCCATGGAAACCATGTACCAACGCAGTAAAATTCAGGAAGAAAGTTTATATTATGAGACACTAAAGCACAGTGGTGATTTTCCTATTATCGGTGTGAATACATTTTTGAGCAGTGAAGGCTCGCCCACGGTAATTCCAGGGGAAGTAATTCGCGCAACAGAAGAAGAAAAGCAGTTTCAAATTCAAACACTGGAGAAACTGCACCAAACCTACGGCGAAAAGTCAGTAAACAAATTGGAAGACGTGAAGGAATCCGCCATAGAAAACAAAAACATTTTTGAGGAATTGATGGAAGCCACCAAAATTTGTTCCTTAGGTCAAATAACAGAAGCTCTGTTTGAAGTTGGCGGACAGTATAGGAGAAATATGTAGAGAGCAATTGTTTCACGAATGCAGGTTCTAATTGTAGGTAGGATTTCTGACTAAATGTACAGCATACATAACCGCTTTGTAAAGAAGTTGACGTAACTTCAAAATTATACTGATTTTTTTTCAATTGTTTGGGATAAAAGACTAATTTTGTTTTTTGTTTCGGCGACTGAAATCTGAACTAATTTAAAATATAGGTCACATGCGTTATTTTATTTTACTATTTTTTTTCGTTTCGATGAGTTCCACGGCTCAGGTGCGGCAGGATGGAAAATGGTCTATTGAGGGTAGTGCGGGACTTCATATTCCGTTTTCCCCCAGTAATTTTATTAATACCAGTGATTATATAGCGTTTAAACAGTTTCAACTTTCCCTTCGCTATATGTTCAACGACAAATATGGACTGAAAGGACATTATGCGCGCAATCGTTTTGAAGATAAAAACAACCATGGTATAGGAACTACGTATAACCGAATTGCTTTGGAGGGAATTATAAATTTTGGAAATGTTTTTGATTTTGGAAGACGTTCCGATTTTGATCTACTTGGTCATCTGGGGGGAGGTCTCACTTTTGTTCCATATCCGAACGCAGAAGACCCTTATGATAATATCGGAAATATAACGCTCGGATTTACGACGCTTTATCCCGTAGGCCGTGGGGTAGATGTCTTGGCCGATATTACTTTTGTCAAAGGTTTTGAAGTACAACACGGTTACAATGGAGAAATGATAGATAAGGGTAAGTTGCCACACGATGGATATGGCGGAGCTTTTGTCAATATAAGTGTGGGACTCGTAATTTATATTCTTCCTAACCGCTAATACGTTTTTCTAATTGGGTTTAAAAAGTATTTAAATCCCAAAACTGAGGGAAAGTGTATAATGCGAATTCGTATTATCGATCATGGCCCTTTCTGTGAATCCGGTTTGATACAATCTTTGTCCGTAATCGCGAGAAGCCCGGTCAAAAGCAAAATCGAGTTCAATATTTCCAAAATCATATCCTACTCCAAAAGAATATCCAGTTAAATTGCCCATGATTTTTTCATTCCTATAGGGACTTTCTTCCAAACGATAACCCGCCCGCAAACTCCATTCAGAAAGTCGATATTCTCCCCCAATACGATATGTGGAAGCTGTTTTCAAATTATTTTCAATCACTGAATTTTGCACTGCAAAAACGTGATCGCCATATTCGGAACCAAATTCGGTATTCGCAAAATTTTTGTTCGACCAATCAAAACTGATCAAACCGGATTTTCCAAAGACCACGGCCATACTCGCGGTAATTTTGCCAGGAGTTCTCAATTGGTAATCCGGAAAAAGATTTGTTACCCGTGGATCTGCTATTGCTGTTCCAAATTCATCACTCGCCGTTTCCAAATATTGAACCGTTTCTTCGGAAAGGGTGTACCAAGTTGGAGAAGTATAAGATGCTCCCAAACGAACCATTTTACCGAGTTTATAAATCGCCCCAACCTGAAATGAAAGTCCGGAGCCAAATGTCCGCAAAGTATTTTCGTAATAAATACGGTTGATTTCACTTTCTTCATTATTATTTTCCTCGTAAAAAGCCGTGGTTCGTTCATAATTGATAAAATGGCTGTTGATATTTATCCCCATATAAAGATCATTCTTGAACTGTGTCGCCGCATTAATGGAAAACTTTCCGTTCAATCCAGTGGAAATCTGATTGTATTCTTGGTAAAAATCCGAACCCACAACATTAGAAGTATAGGCCGTATTGTTCAAATCATCCGGATCTACGGCATCGAATAAATAGGTTTCATAACCTAAATAAGCTTCCTGTAAATCGTAATTATTGAATCCTTCTGCCGAAAAATTGGCGGAACCTAAATAAGTATATAAGTCCGATAAACTTTCATGTTGCAGTGGTATAAACAAATCCAACGGAACTCCATTTGCTTTGTTTAAAAAATACGTGTCAATGGACTGCGAATTATTCCCAAAAGCAAAAATTTCATTTTCAAAGTTGTTTACCTGATCGTAGGTTAAAGCTACACTAAACTTTTTGAATGGCGAATCTTCCGATGTATTGTTGAAAAGGAAAACGGCTCCAGCTTGGTTCAAATTGAAATCTGAATCCGATGAATTTGAAAAACCATTCATAAAATTCACATCGTTCTGATTATAATCAATGTTTAAGGAAACGGTCGCCGCGCTGTTTAAGAAAACCGCACTTCCCGCGGGATTGATCCCTATTGCAGAAAAATCGCCGCCCAGCGCTCCGAATGCACCGCTCATTCCAGTAAAACGAGCCGTGCCCGCAAGATTTTCGGAACTATAACGCACAGCATCGGTAATATCTTGGGCATATAGTTGCGAAAAACCGATCACCGCTAAAAAAAATAAAGTGAGTCTTTTCATTTTAAACAAATTTCAGTTAATGAATGATCTATCTTCCGCCTCTTCTGCCAGAAGAAGAATTGCTTCTTGTACTGCGCGTTGGCGTACTTGGTGAAGAATACGTTCGTGATCGAACATTTGTTCCCGAATTGTTGTTGTTGGAAGATGATCTCGTTCGCGTAGAGGTGTTGTTCGACCTTGTTCGACGAGTTGGAGCAGTTGTCCTTGTACGTGAATTGACATTCCTTTCCGTGCGGACAGACCGATCATTGGATGAACGCGTTCTGGTTCTGGTTCCGGCATTTATATTTCTTGGATTTCTAATTCGGTCTACAGAAGAACGGCTGTTCCTGTCATTTTGTGAAGACCGAACATTCCTATCTGTGGTGCGCACTCCGTCACGGCTGTACGTTCGGTTATTCCTAGATTGTGAACGCGCCGCATTCCGATCATAATCATTGCTTCGGTATCCATTACGATATGTCGGATGATAGGCCGTTCGCCTCCCGTAATACGGCGAATAGGAATAATAGGGATTATAATAATACGGATTGTAATAGTAAGGGTTGTAATAATATGGGGTATATGCGTAATAATACGGGTTGTAATAGTAAGGATTGTAAAACCATCCGTACGGAGAATGCCATCCCCAATGAAAAGAAATACCATAGCTCGGGTAACCCCAACCATATCCGTAATCATAATAATAAGGATTAGAAAATCCGGAATTGTAATAATTCACATTAATCTCTGAAGGGTTACTTCCCCAAGAAGGATCTCCGGTTAAATAGGAAATTTGTCCATCACCGGCATAAGCATCTTCTTCCACACCGGTCGAGTCGGCTCGGTTCGAGCTATACGCTTCTACATCCGTAAACATAATTTCTTGAGCCTTTTCAATCTTTTCGGATTCCTGTCCAAAATAATTGGCATAGTAACCCGAATCGTTCGATTTTGTTTCCTTTTCCTGAACCGTTCGTTCATTTTCGGAAAGACTGGGTTGCTGTTCTGCACCAACTTTGGGCTCGGAAGCATAAATGCCATCCTGATCGGAACCTGCATATTCATAACTTCCGCATGCAACTGCGGAAAATAGTGCAACACATCCCAATACCAACGAATGCGTTTTTTTTATATATCTGTGAAGTTTCATAACGTTTGATTTTATTGCCTGCGGTGAAACAAATTTAATTAATTTTGCCCGAGTAAACGAACATCTAATATAAGGCAATTTTTGTGCCAAAATCAATAATAACAACATGCTCACCAAACGTGAAGAAGATTATTCGAAGTGGTATAATGAATTAGTAATTTCGGCGGATCTTGCGGAAAATTCGGCGGTGCGTGGCTGTATGATC
>DASSWN010000161.1:0-2758 GCA_035704905.1 Flavobacteriaceae bacterium | reverse complement strand
CCACACGCGTACACATTTTTATTTGTTGTATTCTGAAGAAATTCATTCACCGAAATTCCGCCCTTTTCAAATGCCACATTTCCTTTTTCCAAATCTAGTTCATCAATGGAAGGCACGCGGCCGGCAGTATTAAAAACCATTCGGGCATCAACGGTTTCGGTTTTACCGTTTTTCTGAAATGAAACTCGATAATTTTTCTGAAGTTTCTCTACAGCGGAAACTTTTGCATTGAATATGAATTCAATTCCCAGCGCTGCCGAAGCTTTTGTGAGGTGTGAAATAATATCGCCTTCAAAAGGCGCGAGCGGCCTGTCTCTAAATTCAACAATAGTAACCTTTGCGCCGCAACGAGCCGCAATATGCGCAAATTCCATCCCAATATAGCCAGCGCCCACAAATACAATACTTTCGGGCAACGCTTCCAATTCAAAAAAATCATCGCTCACTTTTAAATATTCCCTGCCGGGGATTTTAAGTTCCATTGGTTTTTGTCCCGTTGCGATAACTATTTTTTTAGCTTTTATAGTTTTTCCTTCTACCGAAAGGGTGGTTTCATCCAAAAACTTCGGGGATTGGTGGAACATTTCAATTCCAGCTTCCTTCAATTTATTTTCCGTCGAAGCAGGCACGGCATCCGTAAAAGTCGATTTGTATTTTTGAAGGGCGGCCCAGTCAATTTTGGGGACGGAAACAATTCCTTTCCCTTTTAAATTTGCCGAGAGTTGCATTGCGTGGGTGATTCCCACCAAAACTTTTTTCGGGTCACAGCCCCGTTGCGAACAAGTTCCGCCAAACTCACGGTTGTCTGCAATTGCAACTTTCATTCCTTCAGCAGCAAATTCGAAGGCCACACTTTTTCCGGCGGTACCGGTCCCGATCACAAAAACATCGTATTCTTTTATTGCCATAACCCGAAAATAGGGAAACACTCAAGTTATTTATGTTATCAAAATGATAAAGTTGGGTTTTGCAGTTTGAAAAATAAACCAACGTATTATCTTTGCCGACCAATGAGCAAAACACTCGTTACTTCACTTTATTCACAGTCTTCGCAAACAAGAAAACTGGGGGAATCTATTGCCTCATCCCAACAGAATATCGCAGTTTCAGGTCTTGTTGGTTCTTCGCTTTCACTCGTTATTGCAGAAACTTTTACTGCTTCGGAATTGCCTTTTCTTTTGATTTTGAACGATAAAGAAGAAGCTGCTTATCATTTAAACGATCTCGAAAATCTTTTGGGCGACCAAAATGTGCTTTTCTATCCCGGCAGTTATCGGCGTCCGTATCAAATTGAGGAAACGGATAACGCCAATGTTTTGCTGCGAAGCGAGGTTTTAAACCGAATAAATTCCCGAAAAAAACCTGCGCTGATTGTAACCTATCCCGAAGCGCTTTTTGAAAAAGTGGTTACTCGAAAAGAGTTGGAAAAAAATACATTGAAAATTTCCGTTAACGACCAACTTTCAATCGATTTTGTAAACGAGGTTTTGTTTGAATACAATTTCAAACGCACCGATTTTGTTACTGAACCCGGTGAATTTTCAGTGCGTGGCGGAATTTTGGACGTGTTCAGTTTCAGCAATGACGAACCTTATAGAATTGAATTTTTTGGCGATGAGGTTGACAGCATCCGCACCTTCGACGTAGAAACACAGCTTTCTTTGGAACAAGTGAAAAAAGTTTCCATCATTCCGAATGTGGAAAATAAAATGATTGATGACACTTCGACTGCGCTCAGTGTGACACGCGAAAGTTTTCTGAAATATATTACTTCAAAAACCGTAGTTTTTCTGAAAAATGAAGAACTTTTCAGTAGCGCGATTGATACGCTTTTCAAAAAAGCAACCGAAGCTTTCGTTGCAATTAATTCAGAAATAAAACGCGCAAAACCTTCGGAATTGTTTTGTTCTTCGGAATTGTTGAAACAGCAATTGAACGATTTCACGAAAGTTCAACTAAAAAATTCTTCGATTTCCGTATCAGATTCGATTTCATTTTCAACTAAACCACAACCATCATTCAATAAACAATTCAATTTACTGATTGAAAATTTGAATGAAAACACGGAGAAAGGTTATAAAAATTACATTTTCTGCAGTAGCGAACAGCAGGCAAAACGTTTCCACGATATTTTTGAAGATGCTCAACTAAACGTGCAACAGTTTGAAACCATTGTTTTCCCACTCTTTCAAGGATTTATTGATGACGATTTAAAATTGGTTTGTTACACCGACCATCAAATTTTTGAGCGTTACCACAAATTTCAACTGAAAAACGGATACGCCAAAAAACAGGCAATAACTTTAAAGGAAATTACCAATCTTGAAGTGGGCGATTACGTAACGCACATTGACCACGGAATCGGGAAATTCGGCGGTTTGCAGAAGATTGATGTGGAAGGAAAAATGCAGGAAGCCATCAAGCTTTTTTATGGCGATAGGGATATTTTGTACCTCAGCATTCATTCCTTACATAAAATTTCAAAATACAACGGCAAAGACGGAAAAGAGCCCAAAATGTACAAATTGGGAAGCGATGCGTGGAAAAAGCTGAAGCAAAAAACCAAAACCCGAGTAAAAGAAATCGCTTTCAATTTAATTGAATTATACGCCAAACGCCGCACGCTGAAAGGTTTTGCTTTCGATCCCGATAGTTATTTGCAAGCCGAATTGGAATCTTCCTTCATTTACGAAGACACGCCCGATCAAAGCACGGCGACGGAAGATGTAAAAAAAGATATGGAAAACGAGCGACCTAT
>DASSWN010000064.1:0-11991 GCA_035704905.1 Flavobacteriaceae bacterium | reverse complement strand
CCCCAATCTGGAAAGGCGTTTCTCTTTTCTTTTTGATATGGAACGCGGATAAGCCGATCAAAATGATTTATGCTGACAGTAAGTTTTTTACCATTCCAAAACCGCGCTCGCCCAAGTAAACCCGCTTCCAAAAGCTGCCAGTACGATGGTATCTCCCTGCTTGATTTTGCCTTCTTCCCAAGCTTCTGTCAGGGCAATAGGAATTGAAGCTGCCGTGGTATTCCCATATTTTTGAATGTTGTTGAAAACCTGATCGTCATCCAATTTGAATTTTTTCTGTATGAACTGGGAAATCCGCAAATTCGCCTGGTGCGGTACCAACAAATCAATATCTTCAACTGTCAGCCCGTTTGCTTCCAATCCCTCACGAATCACTTCCGCAAAGCGAACCACCGCATGTTTGAAAACAAATTGACCGTTCATATAGGGAAAATAGGGAATGATTTCATCTTCTTGATATTTTTTGCCAGCAAGCGTTTCTTCTATGATTTCCGAAACCCAATGCAAGGTGCTGGGTCCTTTCAACGAAAGTTCCAAGGCATGTTTTCCTTCGGAATGCAAATGTGTGGATAAAATTCCTTGACTAATATGATCGCTTCGGGTCAAAACCGCAGCCCCCGCCCCATCTCCAAAGATAACCGAAACCGAGCGCCCTCGCGTACTAAAATCCAAACCGCCACTGTGGTTTTCGCTTCCAATTACCAACACGTTTTGGTACATGCCGGTCCTAATGTACTGGTCGGCAATGGATAAAGCATAAATAAAACCGCTGCACTGATTCCGTACATCCAATGCCGGACAGGTTTTTATATCCAAAATTTCCTGCACCTGCACACCAGAACCCGGAAAATAATAATCGGGGCTTAGCGTGGCAAAAACAATCAATTCAATTTCGTTTTTATCGATTTTTGCGCGTTCCAAGGCAATTTTTGCCGCTTCTGCACCCATGGTTGCCGTTGTTTCACCGCTGCCTTTTTTGATATGCCGGCGCTCTTTGATTCCCGTTCGTTCCTGTATCCAAGCATCATTGGTATCCATACGCTCGGCCAAATCATTATTGGTGACCACATTCTCGGGAAGATATTTTCCCACTCCGGCAATTTTTGATCGGTACATCTTTGTAGTTATGAGTTAGGAGTTAGGAGTTATCGATCGGTTATGGGTTATCAGTTAGGAGTTGGGATTACGTGCAATATTGTTTTTAATTTTAATTTCTGCTTTCAAATCGTTCAAAAGGTTGTAAAGCCCGAAAAAGGTACGACTAAAATACAAAAAATGTTTGGAGCCGCGGCTGCCGTTCATTTTGCGTAATTCCCGATCCCTGCTGTATTTTTCGCTAAGATCGGCCAATTTTTCCAAAAAAGCACCATTTGAAAAATCGAAATTTTCACTTTGCAATGGACTCATGGAAACTTCTAAAATTTGATGAAACAAATCTGAAAAATAGGCGATTTCTTTGGGCCCATCATCTTCCCGAAGTAATTCCAGTTCATATAATTTCTCTGTAAAAAATTCGAGATCGTTCAAATTGTCCGATTCTGCCAATTCAAAATAAGGAATATAAAATTCTTCCGGAACCTTTTTAATACAACCAAAATCGATCGCAATCAAATTATTTTCATCATCCACTAAAAAATTTCCAGGATGCGGATCGGCTTGCACCATTTTCAGTTCATGAATTTGATACATATAAAAATCCCACAGAGCTTGGCCCAACGCATTTCCGGTTTCTCTGCTGAAATCGGTTTTCACAAAATCACTTAGATGAGTGCCTACCATCCAATCCATTGTAATTATGCGTTCATTGGAAAGTTTTTTATAATAAGCTGGAAATTTTAAATTCGGAATGTGTTTACATGCGTCGGAAATAAAAGTGCTTTGTTCCACTTCAAGGATATAATCCGTTTCTTCCAATAATTTACTTTCAATTTCTTTGAAATATTTCTGAGAATCTTTTCCCTGCAAATTGAACATTTTCACCGCAATGGGTTTCACCATGGCCAAATCGGAACCAATGCTTTCTGCAACACCGGGATACTGAATTTTTACGGCCAATTTCTTTCCATCTTTTTCGGCACGGTGCACTTGACCAATACTTGCCGCATTGATGGAATCACTTTCGAAGGTATCAAATATTTCTTCGGGATAAGCTCCTTGATATTTTTTGAAGGTTTTTCGAACCAAAGGCGGGGACAAAGGCGGAACGCTAAATTGCGCCAAACTGAATTTATCGATATATGCTTTGGGCATCAAGCTTTTTTCCATGGAAAGCATTTGCGCCATTTTCAATGCACTTCCTTTCAGGTTTTTCAGGCCATCGTAAATATCCGATGCATTGCTTTCATCCAACTTTTCCCGGCCAAGTTCGCGGTTAAAAGCTTTTTCGCCATAATATTTCAAATAATTCCGTCCAACTTTTGCGCCCGTCTGCACCAATTTGCTGGTGCGCCCGAGTTTTCCGGTAGGGATTTTATCGATTGTTTTCATTCTATTTTTTTTTAAACCTGCAAGGTTTTTTTTAACCTTGTAGGTTTGTAGGTTTTAGGTTTTCTTCAAATATCTGCAAGATTTTTGAAACCTTACAGGAAAAGCTCTTGAAACCTTGCAGTAAAGGTTTTTAAAATCTGAAGCACAAAAGAATCAGACTACTTTCTCTTTCCATAAAAATTTCCCGAAATCCATCATTCGTTCCAAAGGGGCGGTATTAAAAAGATCGAAAGCTGTATTTACCGATTTTTCAATGGCGATATCGGTTTTTTCAAAATTGGCGGAATTGTCTTTCATCCAAAAACGCAGTAAAAATAATGTTTGAACCCAAATCCCTTCCGAAAATATGGTTCCATTTCGCTTAAAAAATTTATACTCCTGTGTTTCCACTTCTTCTTGGATCAATTCTTTGGCGAATTTCTTCATATTATTCCGCAATGCTTTTAGTTGGCGAAGATTTTGCATTGTTTCCCCCTTTTGTGTCAACGAACACAAAATATAACTGCGATTTACATTCAAATTTTCAAAAAAGGTAAAATAGAAAAGCAAGAGTTTTTCTCGGGAAGAATAGTTTTCCCATTCCTGATCTTTTTCTATCAATAATAAACTTCGGCAAAAGAATTCATTCCAAATTTCATCGCCTAATGACTCGAAATTTCCAAAATGTGTATAAAATTCCGCTTCGGTAAATTTATTATCCTTTGCGAATTTATAAACCGATTTTGGCGCTTCTCCATTTTCCAACACATGATCCATATAAAGTTCCAACAATTTTTCTTTTGAAATTGTCTTTTTTGATTCGGGTTCATTTGATTTTTCTTGCGTTTCCATTTTTCACTATGTTTTAATTTCACACCAGTTTGAATTCCAAATTTACGGATTGTTCGCCGCCTTCATGATTTATTTTCGCCAAACTTTGCCAAAGCATTTCTAAATTGAACACATTGAAATCAACAACCTTAGCATTGGCATTCAAAAGTTATTTTTCCCTAACAAAGCTTTTTATACTTGTGAGCATAAAATATTACGAGGTTCTAAATTTACGGTAAAGTCGCGAAGTTTGCAAAGAAGGATAACCACTGCGTTCTTTGGGTCGCTACGATATAAAATAAAGCCTATGACAACCTGTCAGCAAACCAACTGTGGTACTTTTTTTGAAACAAAGGGAAAAAGTTAACGAATAAAAAATACAAATCTATGGCAACTGGCAATATCAATGTTTCGGTGGAAAATATTTTTCCGCTGATCAAAAAATTTCTCTACAGCGATCACGAGATTTTCCTTCGGGAATTAATTTCGAACGCAACCGACGCAACTTTAAAATTAAAACACCTTACCCAAATCGGGGAAGCGAAAGTGGAATATGGAAATCCGCAAATTGAGGTGAAAATAAACAAAGAAAATAAAACCCTTCATATCATCGATCAAGGCGTGGGAATGACCGCTGAAGAAGTTGAAAAATACATAAATCAAGTGGCGTTTTCCGGTGCCGGGGAATTTTTGGAAAAATACAAAGATTCCAAAGAAGCTGGAATTATAGGTCACTTTGGTCTTGGTTTTTATTCGGCTTTTATGGTCGCCAACAAAGTGGAAATTATCACCAAATCGTATAAAGACGAACCAGCCGCGCATTGGGTTTGTGAAGGAACCACGGAATTCACCTTGGAAAAAGCTGATAAAGCGGCACATGGAACCGAAGTCATTTTGCACATCAATGAAGATGATAAAGAATTTTTGGAAGAAAGCCGTATTCGGGAATTGTTGACAAAATACAACAAATTCATGCCGATTCCGATCAAATTTGGCACCAAGGAAAAAACACTTCCGAAAGCTGAACCAGCCCGACAAGATCATTCTGGCGGGGACGCTCCGGAAGACAAAAAACCAAAAACGATTACGGTCGATAATATCATCAATAATCCAAATCCCGCTTGGACGAAGCAGCCAACGGATTTGACGGATCAAGATTATAAAGATTTCTATCGTGAATTGTACCCCATGCAATTCGAAGAGCCACTTTTCCATATACATTTGAACGTGGATTATCCGTTCAACCTGACGGGGATTCTTTATTTCCCGAAAATGACGCAGGAAATGGCCATGCAACGCGATAAAATCCAGTTGTACCAAAATCAAGTGTTTGTAACGGACAATGTGGAAGGAATCGTTCCCGAATTTTTGACCATGTTGCGGGGCGTAATTGATTCGCCGGATATTCCATTGAACGTTTCACGTTCCTATTTGCAAGCTGACAGCAATGTGAAAAAGATTTCGAGCTACATCACCCGCAAAGTGGCTGATAAGTTGAAATCGCTTTTTAACAACAACCGCGAGGAATTTGAGAAAAAATGGAACGATATTAAAATTGTTATCGAATATGGCATGCTTTCCGAAGAAAAATTCTTCGAAAAAGCCGATAAATTCGCCCTCTACCCTACCGTCGATGGCAAGTATTTCACCTTCGACGAACTACAGGAAAAAATCAAGGACAACCAAACCGACAAGGACAACAAGTTGGTGATTTTGTACGCATCCGATAAAGACGCGCAACACAGTTACATCGAAGCGGCCACAGGAAAAGGTTATGAAGTCTTGTTATTGGATTCGCCCATTATTTCGCATTTAATCCAGAAATTGGAAGCTGAAAAAGAGAACATTTCTTTTGTGCGCGTGGATAGCGATCATATTGATAATCTCATTAAAAAAGAAGACGATCAGGTTTCAAAACTTTCCGATGAAGAAAAAGAAAAATTGAAAACTGATTTCGAGGAAGTGGTACCGAAAGAAAAATACACCGTGCAGTTGGAAGCGATGGATAGTAATGCCGCGCCCCTAATTATCACCCAACCCGAGTTTATGCGCCGTATGAAAGAAATGTCGCAAACCGGTGGCGGCGGAATGTTTGGAATGGGAAATATGCCCGAAATGTACAATTTGGTGGTGAATACCAACCACGAACTGATTTCGGAAATCCTAAATACCAAAACCAAAAAGAAACAAGAGCGTTTGATAAAACAAGCCTTGGATTTGGCTCGACTGTCTCAAAATTTGTTGAAAGGCGAAGAATTGACAAAATTCATCAAGCGAAGTTTTGAGATGATAAAATAAAAAATAGAACGCTGATGACACTGATTTGGCGGATATTCGCTGATTTCAGACTTTTTTAAAGTTCCAGATTTCGGAAAAGTAATTTAAAAGCTCTCGATTTTTCGAGGGCTTTTTTGTTTGTCATGCCGAGTGCAGTCGAGGCATAGTTGCTTCCCAACTGCGCTCGAAGTGACAAATATAAACTTTTCCAAAGTTCCAAACTTTGGAAAAGTTGTTTTCTAAAGCCCTTATTTTCGAAGGCTTTTTTTTGTTTTTATGACCGAAAACGAAACAGTTTTATTTTTCATACTTTTGATTCCTTCAAAATAAAACGGAATGAAAAAAATTACAGCAGTCATAATTCTTTTTTTGCTTGTTGCTTGCGGCAATTCAAAAAAAGAAGATCAACCTGAAAAAACAACTGCAACCAACTCCGAACTTAAAACAGTTTCTGTGCATGCGGAAAAATTTGCGCAGCGCTTGGAAAGGGTTCACCAAAAAGAAATTTTTCAAGAAAAGGGCATGGCGGAATTTCGGATGCATTTCGACTTTCCCGAAAAAGAAAAAATGGAACAAAAGGTTCAAATAGCAACCGATTCTACATTGATCCGCTTAGATCGAGAAAATCAAATTGCTATTTTCAACGGGAAAGAAATCTATATTTCAGCAAAAGATTCAGCAGACGTTCAAACCTATTTGAAACTTGCATCATTGTTCCGCTTTCCTTACACCTTGAGCGACCCGAACAAAAAATGGGATTCAAAGGCAATCAGCGTTCCCGATGAAAATATTCAAGCCATAAAATTTACGTACACCGAAGAACCATCGGTTCTGCAAAGTCCGTGGTATGTGGTTTATTCCGACAAACGGACCGATTTGTTGAAAGGCGTTGCTTTTGTCGCTCCAAATTTCAAGGAAGGAAAACCAATCGCTGTGCTGTTTGAAAAGTATATCACCGTAAAATCCGTTCCGGTGGCCACTTCTTGGAAGGTTTATTCCTGGGATGAAGCCAATGGAATTGGGAACGAACTTTTGGGAAGCATCAAAATTTCGGATATTTCTTTTCCTGATTTTGATGAAAGTGTTTTTGAGAGAAAGTGAATTGGTGAAGGAGGGAATGAGAGAATGAGTGAATGGGTGAATCAGTGAATCAGTGAATGAGTGAATGAGTGAGTGAATTGGTGAATAAGTGAATGGATGAATGAGGGAATGAGTAGTCAGTTATCGGTTATCGGTTGTCAAAAACCGATCGAGTGAAAGAATAAAATGAATATTATATTCGAGTCTATTCTATTAAATGTGTCAATTTATAATTCAATAACTCACTATCTTAACTGACTGTAGGATTATTCACCGACACACATACCACTCCCGTCTATCGTTTCAGCGTGAAACTGCCCACAAACATTTTAAAACCGCCGTCTTCGGTGGGATATTTTATGCTGAACCAATACTCGTTGCTGGGCATTTCTTTTCCGTTGTAGGTGCCTTCCCAACTCGAACCGGGATTTCCAATTGTGGCGAGCAATTTTCCGTAGCGGTCAAAAATATTTATTTCCAAACCTTCGTTATTGCTTAATGTGGGAACGCCCCATTGATCGTTGATGCCATCGCCGTTGGGCGTGAAGAATTTGGGATAGCTCAACAACAACAAACTTTTTATGGTTTCCCCACAACCATTCCGGTCGCGGCCGATGACGGTGATTTCTCTACCAGAGAGATTTTCAAAAACCACTTTGTCGCCACTGACCGGCACAAAATTCACGCCGTCGATGGAAAACTCATAATTGCCATAACCTTGGATGTTGACAACCTCGACCGCTGGATCTTCACCAAAACCGCCCGGTTGGTAAAAATCGAAAAGTGGGGCACTGCTTTGACCGATGTTCACCGAAGCCGTTGCCGGACATTCCGGGCCAACAAGAGGGTTCACCACCACCGAGTAAGTTCCGACAGTATCGATTTCCATTGCCGCATCGTGAAAATCGAGGGATTCGCCATTTTGTTGCCACGTAAATTCATAATCGGACGCGGAAAGTCCGGTATCGAGCAGAATGGGCGTTTCCCCCGGCAAAGCTTCCCCCGTTTCTGGATCGACGCAAATAACCTGCTCTTGAAAATCCGACAAATCGATTTCAGGGCGTTCCACCGCAGGAAGTTCAAAGTTGGCCAAATCGGAAACACAATCCGTTTCGGGATCGGTCAGAGCAACAAAAACGGTTTTTGGCAAATTTTCCGGTGAAAAATTTGCCGGATCGCCGATGGGATTTTGGTTTTGAAAATCGGGTTGGGAGGCGTAATAATTCACATCGAACAAACTCTGGGGATCGACCGTTGCGTTTTGTTGCGTCAAATCAAAAACAAGGGTTTCGCCTTCCACACACTGCAACATATCTTCGGGTTGGTTTGCGATGACCGGTTTTTCATCGACCTCCAAAATAAGTTGCGCCAGCGCAAAACAACCTCCCGCGTTTTCCGCGCGCACCCAAAGTGTGGCGGTTCCCGTAACCGAATAATTTTCCGGATCGCCAATTTCCGGACTGCCGTTTTCCGCATCGGTTTCGCTTTCATAAAAAGTCAGTTCGAGTCCCGGAAGTTGTATGGCAGCCAAGATTTCCGTTGTCAAAGCGTTCAAATTATAAAGCATGGTCCCGTTTTCGCCACAATCGGAAAAAACCACGCTTTCCTGGGCGGCTTCCAAATGTTCCACGACCTCCAGTTCCAAAGGAACAATTTGGATACAATCATTCACATTTTCCACGCGGGCAAAAATGGTTTGAGAATAAGGCTGGGTGTTTTCGAACGGACTGGAAAGCACATCGTTCGGATCGCCATTTTCCGCCAAAATTTCCGTGGCAAAAAAACTTGTTTCATACGTCGAATTTCCCCCGGTTATTTCATCAATTTTATCGACTATCGGAAACTGCTCAATGCCCACGGGCGGGCCGCTTTCACATTTTACCAGGGGCGAAGGCTGGACCACCGTTGGCAGTTCCAACACTTCGATGGAAAAACTGTCGATCGTGGAACAACCCGCATCGTTGGTCAGGCGGACGAAAATAGTTTGCTCGTTGTTGGTGGGCGCGAAATTTTCGGGAGTGGGTATGGGATCGGCCTGATCGCTTTCGGCCTCGGCCAAAGTCAGGAAAAACGCCACGTCCAAATCCGTGGTGTCCACGTTTGTCAGGGCGTTCCAAAGATCAAAACTATCAGTGCCGACCTCGCCACAAGCGGACAAATCTTCGGGTTGGAACGGTGGTGGCGGTTCGGGCAGGACCACCGGCACCGAATCGCTGTTGTTGAGCAAATTGTTCTCGTTGATGGGGCTTTGCCCGGACTGGTCCATATTGGCAATGGCGGTAAGCACGGTGCTGTCCGAAACCTCCGGTGGCATGGGAACGCTCAAACTGATGGAAATGCTGGCCCCGATGGGCAAAATTTCGGAGGTGGTGGTGCTTGCCGAAAACACTTGGTTGCCAAAAGGATCGTCAAAAAAAAAGCTAATGGGCGTCCCGGCCGGGAGCGGTGCGGTGGCATTGGTGTTGGAAAGCATGACCGTTACGTCCATATTATCGCCTTCGCAGGGAAGGTTAAAATCCGCGCTGACAATTTCCAAGGTGGCATCTGGGAGTTCGGTGGGAATGGCGGTAACGATATTGTGGAGGGCGACATAATCATTAAGATAGGAACTCAGTGTGATAGTGGCGCTGGTGTCCCCAACATTGATGGCACTTGAAATGTCAAAATAGTCCAAGTCCATGTTCCAAAGCGTGTCGGAGCCGGTATAGCTGTTGGTGCCGTTAAAAATATTGCCCGCCGGGTTGAGCGGGGGATTGGAAAGGGATACCCCATTGACTTCCAAGCTTTCATCACCCGAAAAAAATTTATGACTGTCCCAAGCCACAAAGCCCAACCGGGCATTTTCAGCAGAGGTTACGTTTAAATTGTTGAGTTGAATGTTTACGGAAGTGTAGTAATTAATATTGACCACTTGAAAACCATCATATACATTGACCTGTTTGGCAGGCAGGCCAATCTCTTCATAGATAATAACGAGGGCCCAGCCTCCATAATTACCCCCATTTGTGCAGTAAGCAGGAATATCATTGGTAAGGTCGAAATCCGATACCGTATAAATGCCATTCCCTGCATTTTGGATTATTCCGGTAACATCTGCGACACATCCAAAAAAATGAAAAAACGTACTGTTTTCTTCTATAGGGGAAATGTTGATTTCATTCGCCGTAACTGGCGTGCCATTAAGCTGGATCGTATAGTTTCCCTCCCCTTGGCCACTTCCCGACCAATATAGATAAGCAACGGCGACCTCTTGCTCGTTATCTAAGTTTAAAGTGGCATTGGAAGAGGTGGAAATGACACAAGGATTAGCGGGATCATCGGCATTGCTTGCTAAATTCATGGTATTTCCGATAACGGTAAAATCGTAGGAGCCATTAAACTGGGCGCGCAAAGAGAATGGTTCTTGGGAATAAAGGGTAGTAAAAGAGAAAAATAGAAAAGCAAACAAATATTTATATAATAATCTTGCCATATTAAAATAGTTTACTTACCCCTATAAACAAAGATACAAATTTCAAATATTGTCAAGCCAAATAATAGAATATCTTTGCAGATTGTAATTGGTGAATGAGTGAATGAGTGAATGAGTGGTGAGTGGTGAGTGGTGAGTGGTGAGTGGTGAGTGGTGAGTGGTGGTGACGAGTTTGTAGCTATCAATAACTTGATGAACCCAATAATTTAACCTTTCACCGATTACACGATTAACCAGTTAACCAGTTAAACAAATAATCTAATAACCAGTAACTAATAACTGAATAACCAGTAATCAATAACCAAATAACCAATGATCCACATTACTTTGCCCGACGGAAGCATTAAAGAATTTGAAAATGGCACCAGCGTTTTGGACGTGGCCAAAAGCATCAGTGAAGGTCTAGCACGAAACGTACTTTCCGCAAAGTTCAACGAAAAAATTGTTGAAACTTCCACCCCGCTGACTACCGACGGATCACTGACGCTTTACACTTGGAACGACGATGAAGGAAAAAAAGCGTTTTGGCACAGTTCGGCGCATGTGTTGGCGCAAGCATTGCAGGAATTGTACCCCGGCATCAAATTGACCATCGGGCCGGCCATCGAAAATGGGTTTTATTACGATGTGGATTTTGGTGAACATAAAATTTCCGATGCCGATTTCAAAAAGATCGAAGATAAAATGTTGGAAATCGCCCGAGGGAAACACGATTTCAAATTGCGTTCGGTTTCCAAAAAAGATGCGTTGGATTTTTATACAAAAGAAGAAAATCCGTTCAAAGTGGAACTCATCGAGAATTTGGAAGACGGCGAAATCACTTTTTGCGATCATGACACATTTACCGATTTGTGCCGCGGGGGCCACATTCCAAATACCGGCATCATCAAGGCCGTAAAAGTCCTCAGTGCTTCCGGTGCTTATTGGCGCGGCGATGAAAACAAACCACAATTGACGCGGATTTATGGTATTTCTTTTCCGAAGCAAAAAGACTTGAAGGAATATTTGGAGCTTTTGGAAGAAGCCAAAAAACGCGATCACCGAAAATTGGGAAAAGAACTCCAATTGTTCACGTTTTCGCAGAAAGTTGGCCAGGGCTTGCCACTTTGGCTTCCCAAGGGAGCCGCTTTGCGCCAACGTTTGGAAGATTTTCTGAAAAATGCCCAAAAGAAAGCCGGTTACGAACAAGTAGTAACCCCGCATATTGGTCAGAAGGAATTGTACGTAACTTCCGGGCATTATGCGAAATATGGCGAAGATAGTTTTCAACCTATCAAAACGCCAAAAGAGGGCGAAGAATTTATGTTGAAACCCATGAATTGTCCGCACCACTGCGAAATTTACAATTCCGGTTCGTGGAGCTACCGCGATTTGCCGAAGCGTTTTGCGGAGTTTGGCACCGTTTACCGCTATGAACAGAGTGGTGAACTGCACGGATTGACACGCGTTCGCGGTTTTACCCAAGACGACGCGCACATTTTCTGCACACCCGATCAATTACACGATGAATTCAACAAGGTCATCGACTTGACACTGTATGTTTTCAGTTCGTTGGGATTTGAAAATTTCGTGACGCAGGTTTCGTTGCGCGATCCGGAAAAACCTGAAAAATACATTGGTTCTGACGAAAACTGGGAAAAAGCCGAAAATGCCATTCTCAATGCCGCCAAAGAAAAAAACCTGACATATATTGTCGAAACTGGTGAAGCGGCATTTTACGGGCCGAAACTCGATTTTATGGTGAAAGATGCGCTGGGAAGAAGTTGGCAACTCGGCACCATTCAAGTAGATTATACCTTGCCCGAACGATTCGATTTGACTTACAAAGGAAGCGACAATGAATTGCACCGCCCAATTATGATACA
>DASSWN010000114.1:0-28910 GCA_035704905.1 Flavobacteriaceae bacterium | reverse complement strand
TTTTGTAGCATATTTGTATTTTTTGGTTTGCACTTTAAAAATACTTCAAAACCAAGCCAATGGCAAGGTTTGTATGCTACATTTTTTTCTTTTTTTTAGCCTGAAACACCAGTGTTTTCAGCTTGCGAAACTTGAGTTATTTAAAAAATTCTGGAGTGGAATATCTGGATGTTCGTGCTGAAATGACCGATCACGTGGCCAGTGAAATCGAATCGAAAATAGAACAAGGCGATCAGCGTGGGTTTTATGAAATTTTCAAAAGCTATATGCTCGAACATAAATCGACTTTGTTGAAAAGCCTGAAAAAATTCAGGAAACAAGCCGATAAAAAAATGTTGGGCCTTCTGAGAAAAAATGCCATTCATTGGAAAACAATAATTGCCGCAAGTTTTATTTTCGGTCTATTCTTCATTTCGAAAGATTTTGTGTTTGAATACCTTTCTTTTTTCTTTTTTGGATTTTATGCTTTTTTGTTGGCAATCTGCTTTTTTCCATTACTCTTTCTGAAGAAAAATAAATTTTCCACCCTTCAACGATTGGTGTTTTGGTTCGGTTTGGTTGGCTATATTTTTCTGATACAGATGAATGCCAATTTCGTTTCCAACGAAATTACTGGGACAGTTTTTTTTGCTTTTTTAATTTGGATTTTTGCAACTGTGGCCAAAACAGTATTTAACCAAACCTTTTATTTTAAAAATAAGTTTCTATAATGAGAAAAGTCACCAAGGCTGAAATAGAAAAACTTTATGATTTCACGCGCAAACATTATGTGGAATATTATGATTTGCAAACCGAACTGGTCGATCATTTGGCAAACGGAATGGAAGCACGTTGGCAAGAAAATCCGCATTTGCAATTTGAAGAAAACCTGCAAACGGAATTCAAAAAATTTGGAATTTTCGGATTTTCGGAAGTCGTGGAAAAACGAAAAGCCGCAATGGAGAAAAAATATTTCAAACTGATTTTCTCCGAAATCAAACTAATTTTAAAACAGCCAAACTACTTGTTCTGCTTTGTTGCCCTAATTCTGATTTGTCGGTTTACTTTGGAAGTAAAAAACGGCGCCTATCTATTGTCGGGAGCGGCTTTGGTGTTTTTAATTCTCGCTTTTGTCAAACGACAAAAAGTTTTTTTCAAGAAAAAGAAAACAGACGATCGCGTTTTCTTGTTGGAAGAAATCATTCAAAACACGGGTGGATTGGCGATTATCTTTATTTTCCCATTCAACGGCCTTAGCTTATTCACCAATTCCAACGGAAATATCGAAAACGGAACCGCACAATGGATTTTCGCATTACTGATGGCATTTCTGGCTTTGTTGGCATATACCTGTTTTTATACCCTTCCCCAAAAAAAGGAGAAAATTCTGGAAAAAACTTATCCGCAGCGGAAAATGACGGAATGATTTTTCGGGCAAACCGATTATTTTTTGAATGCCGCTATCACCTTTTTGCCTATAACAAAAAGGAACATCGCGCCGAGTCCAAAACCCAGTGCAATCAATAGTTCTTTTAATAAAGAAGGCCAACTTGGAAGCAAGTGATGGAAGTACTCAATATTGTGCACGAAAATCCCCCCGGAAACCAAGAGCAATGCAAAGGTTCCAACAATCGACAAACCTTTGATTATAATTGGCAGCGCAGCCACCAAAATTTTTCCAATTTTGGTCAAAAGGCCTTTTTCTTTTGAATAAGCAATGAGCTTATAGCCCATGTCGTCCAAGCGCACGATTAACGCCACAATTCCATAAACACCGACCGTTGCGATCAAAGAAATAAAAATTACCGTAACAATCTGCACGGTCAAACTTTTCTCCAAAACCGTGCTCAACGCAATGATAACGATCTCGAGCGATAAAATAAAATCGGTGATGATAGCCGATTTGATTTTTGCCTTTTCGGCCTGCATCCCTTCATCTTCTGACTTTTGTTCCACAACCTTGGGTTCATCATTTCCGCGATGAAAAAAGTACTCAACAATTTTTTCAACCGCTTCGAATGCCAAATAAACGCCGCCCAAAATCAAAATATATTTGATCGCTTCGGGAAGAAAATAGTTGAGGGCAAGCACAATGGGGACAATGATTGCTTTATTGAGCAAAGATCCTTTGGTGATCGCCCAAAGAACCGGCAATTCACGGTTCTTTAAAAAGCCTGTGGCCTTTTCGGCATTCACCGCCAAGTCGTCTCCCAAGATACCGGCTGTTTTTCTGGTAGCGAGTTTGCTCGTAACCGCGACATCATCCATCAAAGCACCAATATCATCTAAAATTGCAAATATTCCTGAAGCCATTTTTCTGTTTTCTTAACGAGCTCGTAAATGTAGGATTTTTAATTCTTGAATTATTTTGGAAAAAAAGTTTTTGCTTAGGCATTTACGTATTAGTCATCCTCCCCCTAACCCCCTCCCGAGGAGGGGGAACCAAGTATACTCCCTTCCCTTCGGGAAGGGCTGGGGATGGGATAAGTATTAAATTTAAAATACATTATGCATATACACTGACGTTTAGGTTAATAATAAAGTGCCTAAGTCAAAAAAAGTTTTTGCTTAAAGAACTAGTTTTTTATCTGGCATTTCGATCTTTCAAACCCGTTTGCTGAAAAGCGCCAAATGGTGCAAAAACCGTTTGTTTTCCATACCACCTGCCAGCGCGCCGGTTATCACACAAACCGTGCTGATAAAAACCGCCAATCTTACTTTGTCACTAAGAATAACATTACCATGTTCCAATGTTGGCCAAGTTTGCATCAATCCGGAAGGAAAAATGTAAAGTTCAATAAAAAGCATTAAAGCGACCATCATTACGAAAAGTCCGAAGCACGCCAAGAACACGCTGAAGAAAATTACGCCATTGGCGACCGCCAAATGTTCGGTCAATACTTTTTTTTCCTTTCGTGGCAGAAAAAGGGTTTGCACGTTTACCAAATACAAACTTGCGCAGATAATACTGATTACGGCGAAATAAATAGCTGTGGAATTGGTCATTCCGAAACCAACGTCCCAAATCTCTGCCGTAAAAACCAGTAATAATCCGGGTGCCACAGCAGCCGTTGCCAAGCCCGGTAACCGCAGTGGCAGAAAAAAGGCTTTGTTACGGAAAATAGGTTCGAAAAAATTTATCGGGTTTTGTAGAATCATCAATAAATGGAACCCAAAATTTTGTAAGATATTCCCCTTTCGCAAAATTTTTTCATTGCCTTTGGGCACATTTTTTTGAAGTTCGCGTTTTTCTGTTTGTGAAAAACCGGTGGGAAAATCAATGGAAGGAAAATCAATAATCGACATCACGGAATCATGTTCTTTGTGGTTGTGTTTCAAACCAAACACATGGCCGATTAAATGCAGCAGAAGGGCTTCTCCGTTTTGCTTCACAATTTCTTGGTCCAAATGTAAAGGCGATTGTTTTTTTCCGGTAGTCGTTAACTTACGTGTCGAAATAACAATAATACGCGCAACTTTTGAATACAGCCCCGCTTGGAGTATATTTTTTCGGGATTTCAGCGGAACATCGGTTACCACAATCAAGAGATCATAAGGCCCTTCGGCCATTCGAAGGCTTGCGCTATCCAAAAAGTCGGAAGGCTCGCGGGCATTGTCCGATTCCAACTGCTCGGAATCCGTGAAATCGAAAAACCAATTAGGGGAAATCGCATTCAATTTATCTTGAACACGGGTAATAATTTCCTGCGTGAAACTTGCCAGTATTTCAGCATTTCCACCTTTTCCATTTGTGGTAAAAACGCCAATATTTATTTCTTCGGATTGATTTTCCATAAAAACAACTTTTAGCAAAAAAGCGGATTTCCATAAAAATAAAGGTTTTGATTTTCTATGGCTAATAAAAAATCTTAAAAAAATAACGGTAACTTTGGAAGTTGTTTTTTCACTTTTTGTTTGTAACATTTTGCAGAAAATCATACCAATTGATAAATTTCGATTTTGAAAAAAAAATCAAAACTTATGATTAAACGATTTTTGTCGCTGGAATGGAAAGAATTCACCCGATCGGCCCATTTTCAGAAAGGAATTGCCATTAAAATCTTGCTTATTTTCCTCGCCCTATATTTTGGTGGGTCCGCGCTCCTATTGGGTATTGGGGCATTTTTTATCCTTAAAGAAACGCTTCCCGAACAAGACCCGCTGGTGGTTGTGAACAATTTCTTGATTTTTTGGGTCTTGGCCGATTTGGCCATTCGCTATTTTATGCAGCAGTTGCCTGTGATGAACATCAAACCATTTATGGCGATGAACATAAAGCGTGACGTGATCATTCATTTTTTATTGGGAAAAACCGCGATTTCTTTTTTCAATTTTCTGCCTTTGTTTTTCTTCTTGCCGTTCAGCGTGGTTCTGTTGGTTCAGGGTTATGAACCAATAAACGTGGTTTGTTGGTTTTTTGCCATGCTGTTTTTTGTGTTTTCTTTTAATTATCTGAATTTTCTGTTGAACAAAAACAAACCGGTTTTCTATGGCATCGTTGTTTTGTTATTGGTTTTGATTGGGTTGCAATATTTTGAAATTTTCTCCATTTCCGAACCGGCCGGCATTTTCTTCAACACGCTATATGAAAAACCAATTGCAGCTCTTATTCCGCTACTCTTATTGGTTCTTCTTTATCGAAAAAATTACCAATTCATTCGAAAAGGTTTTTATTTGGACGATGCGGTTTCCAAAAAGGTAAAAGCCGTGAAATCGGAAGACCTAAGTTGGGTCAATCGTTTTGGTGATATTGCGCCATTTTTGAAAAATGATATCAAACTCATTCGGCGCAACGCACGGCCGAAACAAGTGATGTTGATGTCGTTTTTATTCCTTTTCTATGGACTGATTTTTTACACCCAAGACACCTATCGCGACATGCCCGGATTTCTTGCTTTCGCATCGATTTTTGTCACGGGTGGATTTTTGCTCACCTTTGGCCAACTTGTGCCTTCTTGGGACAGTGAATATTACAAAATGCTGATGAGCCAAAATATTTCCTATCGAAAATATTTGGAATCCAAATGGTATTTGATGGTCGTTGCCGTGGTTATTTCTTTTGTTCTGAGCACGCCTTATTTGTATTTTGGGTGGAAAATTTTCGGGATGATCGCCGCAGGTGCTTTTTTCAACATTGGGTTGAATTCCTTCATCACCTTATTTGGCGGCGCGCTGAACCGACAACCTGTGGAATTGAACGTGAAAGCCAAAGCTTTTTCCAATACGCAAGGTTTCAATCCAACGCAATTGCTGATTGCATTGCCAAAAATGCTGGGGCCAATCCTTATTTTTTACATTCCCTATAAAATTTGGAATTTCGAAACCGGGTTGGTTGTACTGGCATTGAGCGGCGTTTTGGGAATCGTGTTCAAGAATTTTTTCTTGAATCAAATCGAAAAAATCTATCAAAAAGGGAAGTACAAAACCATTGCGGCTTTTGACGGGAAGAAATGATTTGGTGATACCTGAAAAGCCAAATAAATGAAGGTATACCAAACAAAATCGAGCAACTTGAAAGGAAACAGCACATTTGAATTTATCAATTTTTAACCACCGATTTATTCCCGGTAGTTCAAAAAGAAGGGGGCAGAAAGATTTCTGCCGAAGGAATCCCTGATAAAATCAAAGGTTATTAAAAAAGGGTATATTGGTGCGGGAAGAAAATTCAGAATGTTTTTAAAGAGTTAGAATTCGGAAGTTTGATAATGCAAAAAGACAAAATTCAAATATACAAAACAGAAAACGGCAAAGAGATTCTTGTTAAAGTTGACAAGGAAAGCTTGTGGCTTGACGCACATTTGATCGCGTCCCTTTTCAATGTAAAGCGTCCTGCCGTTGTAAAACATATTCAAAACATATATAAATCCGAAGAATTGATTGAAAAAGCAACTTGTTCCAAAATGGAACAGGTTGCCGCCGATGGAAAAAGGAGAAAAATGAACCAATATAATTTAGATGTTATCATTTCCGTCGGATATAGGGTAAATTCAAAACAAGCTACACAATTCCGCCAATGGGCAACAAAACGATTAAAGGATCATTTAATAAAAGGTTATACGATCAATGAAGAATTGCTGCAAAAACAACAACAAAACCTGATTGAGCTACAAAGCCAAATGGATATGCTCAATCAAAAAGCAATGGATGAAAAAAAGACCCTGACCGAGGGATTTCTTTCAATCATTTCCAAATATTCAAGGTCGTTCGAGCTTTTGAGCAAATATGATTCCGATTCATTATCCACCGAAAACCTGAATAAAAATGTCATTTACACCATAAATTATGACGACGTTAAAAAAGCGGTTGCCGGGCTCAAAAAAGATTTGATCGAAAAAGGAGAAGCAGGAAAATTGTTCGGGAACGAAAAAGATGATTCTTTCAAAGGGATTTTAGGAAGCATCTCGCAAACCGTTTTTGGCGAATTGGCCTATCCAACCATTGAAGAACAAGCCGCTCAACTTTTGTATTCGATAATTAAAGGACATTCGTTCAGCGATGGGACAAGCGCATAGGATCTTTTGTTTTCGTATGGTTTTTGGAACAAAATAATTTTCAGCTTGATGACAAAGGACAACGAAAAATCAATCATAACACACTCGTGGCATTGGCCTTGACGGTTGCTCAAAGCTTGCCGGAACAGCGTGCTACGATTTTAAAATTAATTATAAATTTAATAAAAAACTGAATTTTGCTCCAAATTCGAGTTGAAAAATTCGAACCACTGATTACGGATCACCAAATAAACAAATAAACAAATGATACAAGTAAACAACCTCAGTAAACGATATAATTCAGATCCGGTTTTGCAAATCGAAGAACTTGAAATTCCCAAAGGTCAAAGTTTTGGTTTGGTGGGAAACAACGGTGCGGGGAAAACCACATTTTTCAGTTTGTTGCTGGATTTGATCCAGCCAACCACCGGGCAAATCGAAAATAACGGAATCATTGTCAGCGCAAGTGAAGCATGGAAACCTTTCACTTCTTCTTTTATAGATGAAAGTTTCTTGATTGGGTATTTGACGCCCGAGGAATATTTTTATTTCATTGGCGAACTCCGCGGCCAAAATAAAGCCGATGTGGACAGTTTGCTTTCCGAATTTGAAGATTTTTTTCACGGGGAAATTTTAAACCAAAAAAAATATTTGCGCGATCTTTCCAAAGGAAACCAGAAAAAAGCCGGAATTGTGGCCGCCTTGATCGGAAAGCCCGAAGTTATTATTTTGGACGAACCCTTTGCCAATTTGGACCCCACCACGCAAATCCGTTTGAAGCAAATCGTGAAAAAGCTTACTGCCGATCGGGAAACCACTATTTTAATTTCCAGTCACGATCTGATTCATGTCACCGAAGTCTGCGAACGCATCGTGGTTTTGGAAAAAGGATTGGTCGTAAAAGACATTCGAACCAGCGAAGCGACATTGAAAGAATTGGAGGTATATTTTGGGGGATGAAGTTCCAATTAGGGTTCAACAATATTTGTTTAATTTCCTCAAAACCAGCCATCAACTCCATTTTTCCAAAAAATCAATCTTCCTTTTCCAAAAAGAACCGTATTTTTACCGCCCGCGATACTAAAATGACCGCGAAAAAGTTATTCTTGGAAAGCATTTAATTTTGAAGATTTCTATAAAAAATAGTTTAATTCTTGCTGCGGTAGCCTTGTTTCTGGGCTGCTCCACGCAAAATGGTGCGTGGCTCAACCGGAATTTCCACGCCATGGGAACCTATTACAACATTCTCTATAACGGGAATTTGGCCTTGGAACAAGGAAAATTGTCGGTTGTTCAAAATTATCAAGATAATTATTGGGACATTCTTCCGGTGGAGCGCATGCAAGTGGACCAAGAAAAAACGTTGACCACCCTTCCTTCATTTACGGATGAAAAGGAGAAAAACCCCGACTTTGCCCGTGCCGAGGAAAAAGCCACCAAAGCCATTCAAAAACATTCCATTTTGGTCGATGGCGTTCAGTATAATTACCAAATGGATGAAGCATTTTTGCTGTTGGGAAAAGCGCGCTATTACGACCAACGCTTTGTGCCCGCACTCGATGCCTTTAATTATATTTTGGATAATTTCGACTCTAGCAGCACCACGGTCAACACCAAAGTTTGGAAAGCAAAAACCCAACTTCGCATGGATTATAGCGAACTTGCTTTGAAAAACCTGCAGGAACTATTGGCCAAACACAAAAATCTCGAGGAAGAAAATTTGGTCGATGTGCATGCAACTTTAGCGCAGGCCTATATTAATCTGGATAAACCGGACAGTGCAATTTCAGCAATTAGCATCGCCGCCGAAAAAACGAAAAACGAAGAAGAACTCGGGCGATTTTTATATATCAAAGGTCAGTTATACGATTCGCGCGAAATGATCGATAGCGCAAATGCGGCTTTTGACGATATTATTGCCTTGAATCGCAAAATTCCACGGGTGTACCGCATTCATGCGTTCATGGAAAAGGCAAAAAACTTCGATTTTAAAAGTGGTAATTTGGCAGAACAACTTGAATTGTTGAACGATTTGGCCGAAAACCGTGAAAACCGCCCTTTTTTGGATAATATTTATTACCAATTGGCGGAATATTATTACGCGATCGATTCAGTTGAAACGGCCGTGGTTTACTACAACAAATCCCTGCGCGAAAGAGGCCCTGACACCTATTTGAATTCACGCGATTACCTTACTTTGGGAAATATTAATTTCGACCGTGCGGAATACAAAGAAGCTGGCGCATATTACGATAGTACTTTAACGAATTTGGCTCAAAATACCCGCGAATATCGCAAGCTGAAAAAGAAACGCGACAATTTGGACGATGTGATTTTATATGAAGAAATCGCGGTAAAAAACGACAGCATCCTGAATTTGGTCGCCATGTCCGAACCTGAACGAATAGCTTATTTTGAAAAATTCACCTCCGAAAAGAAAGAAGCTGCACTACAAAAGGCTCTTGAAGAAATGGAAGCCGCAAAAAACACAGGACAAAACAATGGTGCGGGCGATTTTTTTCAGCAAAACAATACCGGAAACCAACAAAGTGCCGGTGGATTTTATTTTTACGATCCCACCCAAGTTGCCTACGGAAAATTAAGTTTCAAGAAAATTTGGGGCGATCGAAGTTTACAAGACGACTGGCGCACGAAAGAAAATACTTCCAAAAACAAAAATGTCGAAAACGAAGAAGAAAAATTGACGGAGGAAGCTATTTTAACGAAACTGAACGCCGATCCGCAATACGATCCGCAAACCTATATTGCCAAAATTCCCAGCGATCCGGCCAAGATCGACAGTTTGAAAAATGAGCGAAATTTCGCTTATTATCAGCTTGGTGTGATTTATAAGGAAAAATTTCAGGAATACGAACTTGCGGCCAACAAACTCGAAGCTTTACTGAAAAATGAACCCGAGGAAAGATTGGTTTTGCCCGCAAAATACAATTTGTACAAAATTTACTCCCTTATCGGCGAAACCGAAAAAGCGAACCGGTGGAAAAATGATATTTTGATGAACCATCCCGATTCCCGATATGCGGCAATTATCCTGAATCCGACGGAATACAGAGCCGGTGAAAACAGCCCGGAATCGGTTTATGAGCGTGTCTATCGCAAATATTTGGCGCAAGAATTCCAGATGGTTATTGACAGCAGCGCGGTTTATAGTTCAAAATTCACCGGTGACCCAATCGTGCCGAAATTTGAATTGTTGAAAGCTGTTGCGATTGGGCGCTTGCAAGGCTTCGAAGCTTATAAAAAAGCCTTGAATGAAGTTGCCTTGAACTATCCGCTGAGCGAAGAAGGAAAAAAAGCACAAGACTTGTATTCCAACGTCCTTCCAACTTTGGCCAATAAAAAATTTATTGAAAATGCTTCAGATGACACCTATTATTTGGTATATATTTTTGAACGTGAAAATCAACCAGCAGCGGATAGCTTGCAGATCAAATTGAACAATGCCATTGCAGAAAACGGATTTGAGGGTCTCAGCGTTTCCCAAGATATATACAACCCGGAAAAATTGTTTGTGGTTGTGCATGGATTGCAAAGTCACTTGGGCGCCTTGGGGTTGGGCGAAAAATTTCATGAAAACAAAAACAAAGAGCTCAAAATCGACAAAGAATTTTTTGCGGTTTCTTCTTCCAACTATGAGATTATTCTAATTCATAAAAATTTAAACGCCTATCTCGAATCACAAGATAAATCAAAACCTTAGCCCATGTTTTCAGATAACAAACGAAGCAAATCATCTGCGGTCGACCATAGCAAAGAGCAGAACAAAATTGCCCAAGGCACAAAAATAGTTGGCGACATAGTTGCAAAAGGCGGCGTGCGCATTGAAGGAACCGTTGAAGGCACCATCAAAACCCCGGGAAAAGTGGTCGTGGGAAAAACAGGTCATATTCAAGGTAAAATTGAATGTGAAAGTGCCGATATCGAAGGTAAATTTTCCGGAAATTTATTGGTTTCGGAAACATTGAGTTTGCGTTCCACTGCCGTTATCGAAGGGGAAGTGGTTATAGGAAAACTTTCCATAGAACCGGGAGCGACTTTTAATGCAACCTGTGCTATGAAAGGCGGAGTTAAAATTTTGAAAGATGAAAGAAGAAAAGAATCGCAAAACGCAGAAACCCACGGAGGAGGATTCCAAGAAACCATCGGGTCTTAAAAAATGGGCCGTTTTATCCGGAATAGGTTTCCAAATGGGAGCCACCATTTTCATTTGCGCTTGGATCGGAAAGGAACTGGACGAACGCTACCCATCGAATAAAAATTGGTTCACCATTGGTTTTGTTTTATTTGGGGTTTTTGCTTCACTTTATGTGGTCTTGAAACAGTTGAAAAATTTGAACAAGTGATCGCCTTTTTCCATGTTTCGAAAACTATTTTTTTTCATAAGCTTTCTTATATTCGTTGTTGGTATTTTATATGGAATACATTGGCTGGTTTTAGATAAATTTTTCCCCGATACCGATTTTGATTTCCTTATTTTCGCCTATAAATTCAATTTGGGGATCACTTTTCTGTTTACTTCTTCCATCATTCTTATCAGCCGAAAATTGAAAGATCAAATTGGGTTTATTTTTTTGTTTGAAACAGTTATTAAAATCATCTTGTTTTTATACCTTTCAAAAAGCCTTGGTTTTCATCTTCAAAAATCTAACTTCCTCGAATTTTTTATACCGTATCTTGGCTGTTTGGCGGTTGAAATATTTATTCTGATTCGATTGTTGAAATCACCACAAGTCAACAATAATGCGTAATTTCAGCATTTTCCATGGGCAAAAAACTTGTTTTGTTTTTGGAAGGTTTTATTAAAGGGAATTATGTACATTTGCACCGAAATTCAAGGATCGAAATTTTACCCGGAATGCAAAAGGAAAACCTCGTTAAAATTTTATTGGCTTGTTTGTTCGTTTTCGGAACATTTTCCCTAAATGCAAGCGAACCCGAAGAAGGCCATGGCGGACAAGTGGACACCAGAGAAGAAATCCAGAATTTTGTCAGGCATCACTTGAAAGACTCACATTCGTTCACCCTTTTTTCCGATGGGAAAACCGGCGAACATTACGGTTTTCCGTTGCCGGTAATTCTTTGGGACGATGCCAATGGATTGGTGATGTTTTCGTCGGCCAAATTTCATCACGGCGAAGAATTAGCTGAAATCAACGGCCAACATTACAAACTTTACCATTCCCAGATATACAAAACAGACGCAGAAGGAAATTTCTTGCACGGAGATACCGAACATCCGCTTAATCCGGAGTTGGTTGACTTCTCCATCACCAAGAATGTTTTTATGATGATTCTGGTTTCCATCTTTTTACTATTGATTTTCGGAAGATTGGCGCGCTCTTATAAAAAGCAGGCCGTGCCAACCGGATTTGGTAGAATATTGGAACCGCTCGTTATCTATGTGCGCGATGAAATTGCCAAACCAAACATTGGTCCGAAATATAAAAAATATGTCGGGTTTATCATGACGGTTTTCTTCTTCATTCTAATACTGAATTTATTGGGAATCACCCCGCTCGGCGTAAACGTAACCGGAAATATTGCCATCACTTTTTGCTTGGCGATGTTCACTTTTATCATTGTCCAGTTCAGTGGAAACAAACATTATTGGAAACACATTTTTTGGATGCCCGGCGTTCCGGTAATCATGAAAATCGTTTTGATCCCTATTGAAGTGTTGGGAATGTTCACCAAACCCTTTGCATTGATGATCCGATTGTTCGCCAACATGACTGCGGGCCACGTGGTATTGATGAGCTTGTTGGGCTTAATTGTCGTGTTCAAAACTATTTTTGCCGGGGTCGCATTTTTCAGTTTCACCTTGTTCATTGTATTGATAGAACTTTTGGTAGCCTTTTTGCAAGCATATATTTTCGCATTGTTGAGCGCATTGTATATCGGAATGGCGGTGGAAGAACACGCCGACCACCCAAACGAACACAATGATGAAGCACCGGTTATTTAGTTATGAGTTATGAATTATGCGTTGTGAGCGAGGTGCTCTAAACGTTGAATTTTAATACGAAATAGAAGATAGTTTTTTGTTTAATCTTTAATAATTAGTTTATGGAAATTCCATTAATGGTAGGTGCTGGTCTGATTGTGATCGGAGCTGGTATTGGATTAGGTTTGATCGGTAAAGGTGCAATGGAAGGTATTGCACGACAGCCCGAAGCAACCGGAAAGATTCAAACCGCGATGATTATTATCGCCGCACTTTTGGAAGGTATTGCATTTGCTGCGTTGTTCGCGGTATAATATCTTGAAAACAATTCCCCGCAACGGTTGGTTGGGGGAATTGCTTTTCCTACAAGGTTTTCAAAACCTTATGGATATCAAATTAAAAATTATTTGGTTTAAAACCTTTATTGAAAATAAATAATTATGGAAAAGTTATGGCATGATTTTTCATTCGGCTTGTTTTTTTGGCAAGCACTTATTTTGCTGGTTTTGTTGGTATTGCTTTGGAAATATGCTTGGAAACCGATTTTGGACTCTTTGAACAACCGTGAGGAAGGCATCAAAGACGCATTGAAATCGGCTGAAGAAGCCAAAATTCAAATGCAAAATTTGCAAGCCGACAACAAGGAATTGTTGAAAGAAGCCCGCGAAGAACGTGACGCCATGTTGAAAGAAGCACGCGAAATCAAAGATAAAATGATTTCCGAAGCTTCCGAAGAAGCCCAAGAAAAAGCAAATAAAATTGTGGCCAATGCGAAAGTGGTCATCGAAAAAGAAAAGCAAGACGCGGTTGCCGATTTGAAAAACCAAGTGGCCGATCTTTCCGTGGAAATTGCGGAAAAAGTTATTCGAAAACAACTGAGCAGCAAAGAAGAGCAAATGAAGTTGGTTGGCGGAATGTTGGAAGATGTTAAATTAAATTAATCGCAGAAATGGGAAGCAGGGCGGCACAACGATATGCAAAAGCGGTTTTGTCATTGGCACAAGACCGGAACATAACCGAGCAGGTGAACACGGAAATGATGCTTGTTTCCAACACGATTTCCAGTAGCGAAGATTTATTGGGAATTCTGAAAAGTCCCGCCGTAAAAGATGGCGCAAAACGAAAAACTGTTCATGCCATTTTTAAGGATGCCGGTGAAATAACCCAAAATTTGTTCGACCTTTTGGTGGAAAACAACCGCATCGAATTGTTGGGTGAAGTGGCCAACAAATACATTTTGCTTTACAACGAAATGAACAACATTCAATCGGCCACGGTAACAACAGCCGTTCCGTTGACTGCGGAAATGGAAGAAAAAGTATTGCAAAAAGTGACCGAATTGACCGGCGGAAAAGCCACATTAAAAAACAAAATCGACGAAAGTATTTTGGGCGGTTTTATTTTGCGGGTGGGCGATTTGCAATACAACGCCAGTGTAGCTGGAAATTTGAAACGCTTACAACGAGACTTCAAAAAGACCTCGAACCTTCAGAAATATAAATCGAACGGGGTCGCGGAAAATATAAGTTAAAAATTTTTTACAATTAGAATTTTAAAGATAAAGATATAAATCAATGGATTTTTGGAAAATGAAGATTATAATCTCAATTCGGAAATCTTAAATCTCAAATCAAAATGGCGGAAGTAAATCCAGCTGAAGTTTCAGCAATTTTAAAAGAACAACTTTCAGGTTTTGAAGCAAAAGCTTCCTTGGACGAAGTCGGTACGGTATTGCAAGTTGGTGATGGTATTGCCAGCGTGTATGGTTTGGCAAACGCACAATATGGCGAATTGGTCGAATTTGAAGGCGGTTTGGAAGGAATCGTTTTGAACTTGGAAGAAGATAATGTCGGCGTGGTTTTGTTGGGACCTTCCAAAGAAGTGGGCGAAGGCGATACGGTAAAACGTACCAAACGCATTGCCTCCGTGAATGTTGGCGAAGGAATTGTTGGCCGTGTGGTCGATACACTTGGAAATCCGATTGACGGAAAAGGTGCGATCTCTGGTGAAACGTTTGAACTTCCCTTGGAACGAAAAGCCCCCGGTGTAATTTACCGTGAGCCGGTAACTGAGCCGCTTCAAACGGGAATCAAATCCATTGATGCCATGATCCCGGTCGGACGTGGACAACGGGAATTGGTGATCGGTGACCGTCAAACCGGGAAAACAACGGTTTGCATCGATACCATTTTGAACCAAAAAGAATTTTACGACGCGGGCGAGCCCGTTTATTGTATATATGTTGCAATCGGGCAAAAAGCTTCCACCGTTGCGGGAATCGCCAAAACCTTGGAAGATCGTGGCGCTTTGGCTTATACGACCATTGTTGCAGCAAATGCTTCCGATCCGGCACCAATGCAGGTTTATGCGCCCTTTACCGGTGCGGCCATTGGCGAATATTTCCGTGACACCGGTCGTCCGGCGTTGATCATTTATGATGATTTGTCGAAGCAAGCCGTTGCTTACCGTGAAGTTTCTTTGTTGTTGCGTCGTCCACCGGGTCGTGAAGCTTATCCGGGTGACGTTTTCTATTTGCACTCTCGTTTGTTGGAGCGTTCCGCAAAAGTCATCAATGATGACAGCATCGCAAAAGAAATGAATGATTTGCCAGATGTATTGAAGGAAAAGGTGAAAGGTGGTGGTTCTTTGACCGCTTTGCCAATTATCGAAACCCAAGCTGGTGACGTTTCTGCGTACATTCCTACCAACGTGATTTCCATTACCGACGGACAAATTTTCTTGACGTCCGATTTGTTCAACTCCGGGGTTCGTCCGGCGATCAATGTGGGGATTTCCGTTTCGCGTGTGGGTGGAAACGCGCAAATCAAATCTATGAAAAAAGTTGCGGGAACCTTGAAATTGGATCAAGCACAATATCGTGAATTGGAAGCTTTTGCAAAGTTTGGTTCCGATTTGGATGCTGCCACACTTGGAACCATCGAAAAGGGAAAACGCAACGTGGAGATTTTGAAACAAGCACAAAACGATCCATATCCAGTGGAAAATCAAATTGCGATCGTTTTCGCGGGAACAAGAAACTTGATGAGAAATGTTCCTGTTGAAAAAGTAAAAGAATTCGAGAAAGATTATTTGGAATATTTGAACGCAGCGCACAAAGATACCATGCAGACTTTGAAAGCCGGGAAATTGACCGATGAAACCATTGAGGTAATGACAGCTGCTGCGAAAGAAATTTCAGCGAAGTATAATTAAAAATTCAGAATTCAGAATTAGGAATTCAGAATTGGTAATTGGAATATTGTATAATATTGTATAATATTGGATTAAAATAATTCAAAATTCTGAATTAAAAAAATGGCTTATCACAAGAAAGGAAACATCATTATAGATAAAAGTTTTATATATGCTTGTGATATTGTCAATTTTTGCAAAATATTAAAAGAGAAACACGAGTTCGAAATTTCCCATCAGCTTATTAAATGTGGAACAAGTATCGGGGCAAATGTACGTGAATCGCAAAGAGGGGTAAGCGCCAAAGATTTTAAAAACAAATTGGGAATTGCACTTAAAGAAGCAGAGGAAACAAAATATTGGTTGGAAATAATAGAAACCACAACGATGGAAATTCCAAATGATCTTTTGAACAAATGTGAAGAACTCATCAAATTGTTGGTTTCGATCATCAAAAATTCATAATTCATAATTCTGAATTCATAATTAAAAAAAATGGCCAACTTAAAAGAATTACGCAATAGGATCGCATCGGTTTCTTCAACCATGCAGATCACCAGCGCCATGAAAATGGTTTCTGCCGCAAAGTTGAACAAAGCGCAGGATGCCATTACGCAAATGCGCCCATATTCCGATAAATTGACCGAATTGTTGCAGAGTTTGAGCGCAACTTTGGACAGTGATACCGGAAGTCAATATGCCGATCAACGCGAAGTCAAAAACGTGTTGGTTGTTGCCATTTCTTCCAATCGTGGATTGGCGGGAGCTTTCAATTCGAATATTGTGAAAGGTGTAAAACGAATTGGCTCGGAACAATTTCAGGGAAAAAACGTCGAAATTTTGGGACTTGGGAAAAAAGCCAATGAAGTTTTGAAGAAAACTTTTTCCATTCATTCCAACAACAATCAAATTTTTGATGAGTTGGAATATGAACGAGTGTCAGAAATTGCGCAGCAAATCATGGATTTGTTCACCGAAGGAAAATATGACAAAGTCATTTTGGTGTACAACAAATTCAAGAATGCCGCTACCCAAATTGTGACCACCGAACAGTTTTTGCCACTGGTTCCGTCTGAAAACACCGAAGCAAAAACAGCCAATATCGATTATATTTTTGAACCTGACAAGCGCGAAATTGTGGAACAACTAATTCCAAAATCGCTGAAAATGCAGTTGTTCAAAGCTTTGCGTGATTCTGTTGCTTCAGAGCACGGAGCCCGGATGACGGCGATGCACAAAGCGACCGACAATGCCACAGAACTTCGCGATTCGTTGAAACTTTCCTACAACAAAGCACGACAAGCTGCCATTACCAACGAAATTTTAGAAATTGTTGGAGGCGCTGAAGCCTTGAGCAATTAGACGGAGTCAAATTTTCAACTTAGCGAAGCCTTGAGCAATTAGACGGAGTCAAATTTTCAACTTAGCAAGGCATTGAACAATTAGACGGAGTCCAATTCTCAACTTCGGCGGTTCAGTCAGGCAAAACATACTTTTCAAATTCAGACCTGTTGATTTACTAATCGATGGGTCTTTTTTTACGGAAAATTTTTACCGTTTGTTTTGGTTTATAAAAAATCTGCAAAGGATGTAAAAATCCAAGAATAATCGGAATCCGATTTGACCACAGTTAATCGTCTTTTTTTGCTTATTTTTAACATTTTTTTGTATTATTGCAAGCCGGAAATCAATGGAAATAGTTAGTAGAAATTCTTTAAATTTCTATTTTCGGATAATTTGTTCTCGGGAAAAAATGGGAATATGTCAATCATTGCCAAAATATCCTTTTTAAAAAATAGCCGGTATTTCTGGACGGCAACTGCCATTTTCTTTTCTGTTCTTTCCTCCTTTGCACAGAACTTTCCCAATTCATTTTCTTCAAAAAGCGAAAAGCAGACTTTTGCTTCCATGATTTCAATTCTCGATTCAACGGCGAAATCCCATACAAAAAACAGTTTTTTCAAACCTGGGAATCCGGAGTTATTGGAAACCGTATTTCAACCGATTTGGGATTTTTCCTCCGAAACCAACCTAACAGCACAAAGCGATTTGGAAATTAACAAGGCCAAAATGGATTTGCTGCGGAAAGAATATGGACTGGAATTAAAGGCCGGATATCTCGAAAATATCGATAAAGGAATTTTTGGTCCCGGCGACATTTACTATAACCGGCGCGGAAAACTGGAAGTTGAATGGAATTTGCTCGACAACGGGCTTTTTGAAAACCGCCGAAAGATTAAAGAACTTGAACTGGCAAATCTTAACGAAGAAAGAGAACTGGCACAAACGCAAATGAGCGCAAAATACGGCCAACTTTACAACCAGGTGATTTATTATTTCGATCAGGCCCGTATTCGCGTCATTGAAAATTATCTTTCCCTTCAAAACACCTTGCTGCAAACAAGTGCCGAACTTTACCGCTTGGACGAGATTTCTTGGAGTGAAGTTCTGGAAGAAATGGGCCAAAAAGCTCGTTTGGAAAATAAATTGAAAGCTTATCGAAACTACGATTTTCAATTTTCCAACTATGAAATTCCGAATTTGGACGCTTTTGCGTTGCCATTGGTCGACGTGAATTTGGCTAAAATGCAACTTGAAGAAAACAACATTACCCACTTTAATTTAGCTTCCGACTCTTTGAAGCTGAATTACAATCCCTTGCTGGATGTCAATTTATCGCTTTTTGCACGATATAATATTTTTGGGGGCGCAGAAACCGAACCCTTGCCTGTGGAATCTTTCAGCGGCCGCGAATATTTTTCGGTAGGTGTGGATGTAAGTATTCCTTTGTTTTTTAATACAAAAGCCAAACAGAAAATTCTGGAATTGGAAAGAAAACAGACTCTTGAAGAACGCAAAAACCAATCCACCGAACGAAGCAAAGAAATTTACAACCATTATTATGAATATGAATTCACGCTGCAACAATACATTCAATTCTATGCGAAATACCTGAAAACCAACGATCAAATCAAAGAACAAATCCTTTTGCCGGTAGGTGATCCGGAATATAGTCCGCGGAAATTGGCCGAACTTCTGGGTCAAAGATATCAGGCCGTCATTGAGCTGATCGATTTGAAACAAAAACTATATTTAAAACTTCTCAAACTGGGAAGTTATATGTCCGTTCCCGTTTCGGATTTTGTGGAACCAATCGATATTTCCCGTTTTTTTGAAAACACGGAAAAACCCAATCTCAGTGCCGAACATCTCTATATTTGGTCGTCAGATTTTGGACGCTTTTCCAATCCTGAATTAATCGCTTTGCTTAAAACTTTTTCCATCAAAACAATTCATCTTTCTTTTTTGGAAAATCAGTCGGAAAAAGCACTTAAATTTGTACAAAATGCTCATAACCAAGGAATAAAAGTGTTTCTTTTGGTAGGCAACAACCAATTGATTTTTGAAAAAACAAATGCGAAGCTCAAATCCAAATTTCAGCAAGCACGAAAAATAAATATGGATGGCGTTCACCTCGATGTGGAACCGCAAGTTTTCGAAGATTGGAACAAACGCCGAGAAGAATATCGCAACATGTATTCGGTTATATTGGAATCAGCTCATAATTTAGCCGACGAGTACAATATGAAGCTGGTCGTTTCCATTCCGCATTATTTTGAACCAATTTTGGAGGAGATAAACCAACTGACCGACGAAGCTTTCATTATGGTTTATGAAACGGATCAGATTGATCAAATTAAAAAAAGAATTGAAAAAGAAGCTTCCATTTTAAACTGCAAACTGGTTGTGGCCTTGCGCCCAAACGATTTTGAATCCATTGGCGCGCTCCGGCAAACGATGAAAAACTTGAAATTGAAACCATGTCAAAATTTTGCATTGCATGATTTGGATTCGCTATTAAAATTAGCCGATAATGAGAAGTAAAAATTTTGTTTCGCGGTCGGGAAAAACGAATCTTCGCGGCAATCGGGAGAAAAAAATAGAGAAACGAACCAATTGGGACCGCATCGTTTACCTGATATTTTTGGGCATTCTGGTAATTATATTTGGCTATATTTTAATCAGAAAAGTCTTTTTTGTTACCGGGGAAGGATTTCTAATGGAAAAAAACATGGAAGTTCGCGCCCCGGGCGATTTAAAAATCACTGCTTTCTTCATAAATCAGCACGATTCCATTTTTCAAGGAGAAAAATTGTTCGCTTTCGTCAACACAGATAATGAGAACAGGATCGTTCAAAACAACGCCCGACAAACCGAAATTGAATTAGATAGGAAAAGGGAAATCGATCCGGTTAAAAATGAAATTGATCTTCTTTTACGCGAAATAGCAATCCTTCGTGAAAATCTTTCCTTTTATAAGCAACGGGAAGTAGAAATTAGGCAAAAAATCAAGTTGGACATCGCCACAATGAACAATTTGAACAATGTGCAAGATGAAATTCAAGTCCTGCAAACAAAAATTAAATTGAAAGAAGCAGAACTAAGAACACTTTACAATAAACAAAATGGCATAAAGGACAGATATCAAATTTTGCTATCGGATTTTTCGCATGGTTCAGCCTACGCACTTGAACCAACCGAATATTATTCACCCGTAAAAGGTACCATCGATGAAATTTTTGTTGCGGAAAATGAGATGATTTTCGAATCTGAACCCATAATGTCCATTCAAATTGTAGGTTCACAAATGTTTATTATTGCTAAATTTGATCGTGACGATGCCAAATATTTACTGCCGGGCACCATTCTGAATGTTAAATTTGCAAATGGGGAACGCAGTGAAGGCATAGTTCGGAAAAATTACGTGCCAAAAAACAACACCCGGTTACCGGAGAATCAATATAAAGGAAACATTGAAGAATTCATCGCAATCAATCTTTACCCCGTTGATCAAACGGCAAAGGGAATTTGGAAATCGTATGAAGGAATGAGCGTAAAAGTATGGCGAAGTATTTTTTGAATGAAAATGACGAACTGAAAATGGAAAACGCAAGAAGAATGGAACAGATTGGACTGGATATCGCTCGCGTGGCAACGGAGAAAGAATACAACTGGCAAGAATTGGAAACTTGCGATGCGGTTATATTGGAAGGTTCCGATGCACAACAATTATGGAATTTCCTTCAAATTATTCGCTCGCAACCCAAACGAAAATTATATTTAAAACCGGTTTTTTTAAGTCGTACATCTTCTGTGGCGTCTTCCTTATTGCCACTTTTCGACGGAATGGAACAAGATATCTCAACTATGAGCGCCATTTTTGAGAAAATCAGTTCCAAAATCGACAAATTATCGCGGGAAGCTTTTCGCGAAAAAAAAGCTTTCAAAGTTGCGGTCATTGATGACGACAAACTTTTTCTGACCATGTTTTCCAGAATAATCGAAGACAACCCCTCCTTCGAGTTGGAATGGGCCGTTCAGAATATAGGTGAAGCCGTGGAAAGATTGCAAAATCAACAAATCGATGTATTTTTTGTTGATGTCAACTTGGCGGGCGAATCCGGCCTGAAACTTATTGAAAAAATAAAATCATTTTCCGTTCCGAATATAGTGATTGTCAGTGCGAGTCCAGAACACGCGCTCGAGGCTATTGAACTGGAGGTTTCCGACTACCTTGTAAAGCCGATTGGCCGACAACGTTTGGATCAACTGTTGACAAAACTCGTCAAAAATGAAGGGCAAGCAGAGGGAAAAGTCGAAAAAGAAAACCACATTCTTCGAAAAACCTTGGAATTTATTTTCACCCGGAATATGGAACCTTATGGACCCATCCGGTTTTTGAACGCCAAAACAGGATATATTTACCCAATGTTGTCGGAAAACGTTTTCAAAGAAATCGAAAATTCGGCATTGGATATTTTGGAACATGCCAAAAATGAAGATTATTTGGAATCCGAGTTTTTTGAATATGCTTATTTCTGCAACAAATGTGCGAATGCATTTTTGCACTATCGCGAATCTTGCCCCAAATGTAAAAGTTTGCAGCTCCAACAAGAAGATTTGGTACATCATTTCAGATGCGCGTATATCGGCCCGGTTTCCGATTTTAAAAATCAAAAAAACCAACATGAACTGATTTGTCCAAAATGTGACAAAAAATTAAAACATATCGGCGTGGATTATGACAAACCATCTTTGGTTTATTCGTGCCTGAGCTGCAAAAATGTTTTTCAAGAACCCGATGTCATGGCTAAATGTATCGCCTGCGGGAATGATGACAAAGTCGAATATTTAAACGGAAGGGAAATTCCTTCCTATCGGTTGACTTGGCGCGGCGAACAGATTGTGAAAGGAATGCTTCCCTTGGCAAAAAGGGAAAATGGCGAACAAATTTCTTCCGATGAAATCTATTTCTACCGTTTCTTTTTCAAAGAAATCGACCGAAAATCCGAATCGAATTTTGAAAGTTGCCTTGCTTTTTTGGAAATTGAGAATATGGAAACGGTTTATGAGGAAATGGGGCACAAAAAGAGCCAAGAACTGCAACGCGAAATTTTTGAACTAATTCGTTCCGAACTTCCGCTTTCAACAGAAATAAATTTCGGGACCCCGCATCAAATTTGGTTCATTTTTCCTGACAAATCAATTGAGCGAACCCACGGATATTTGAAAAAATTGCAAGAACGACTGGAATCCATTTTAAGCGATAATATTAGCAGAAATGTTTCCACGAAATATCGTGCTAAGCCCATTTCCACTCATCAATCGCCACGCGATCAAATTGCCGAATTAAAGAACGAATAGAACTTTTGCTTATGGAAGGATTCCTGCAATTTTGGGAAAATGAAGGTTTACGCGGATTTTTCTATATTTTTTGGTTTTATTTCTTGCTCGAATTTCCCCGTCATCTGCTGCTGGATTACTTGCTGTTGCCAATCATTTACCTCAACAAAAAGAAAAACCAAAAAGCCGACCATGAAGCCCGCCGAAAACTTTGGGAAGAATGTCCTTTGGTTTCCATTATTATTCCGGGCAAAGATGAAGGAAAAAATTATTACAATTTGGTTACCTCGCTTCAGGAACAGACTTATCGCAATTTTGAAGTGATCGTAGTGGATGATGGTTCGGGCGACGATACAAAGTATATTGGCCGCGACCTGGAACAACGGGGAAAAATCGATTTGTTTTTGCGCAACGAAGTTCGTGGCGGAAAAGGTTCGGCAGCAAATTTGGCATTGAATTACACCCGTGGAAAATATATTTTGCACCTCGATGCCGACTGCAGTTTTTTTAATGATGCCATCGAAGAGGCAATTCTTCCCTTCTATAAAGATGAAAACATCGGCGCGGTAAGTTGTGCGCTCGAGGTACGAAATTCCGGCGAAAGCTTGGCCACCGCTTTTCAAACTATCGAATATTTGCTCACCATAAATGTCGGCCGAATGGTCAGTTCTTCATTGGGAATCCTGCGAATCGTTTCTGGGGCTTTTGGGGCATTTCGAAAAGATTTGTTGTTGGAGGTTGGGGGTTGGGATGTCGGACCGGGACTCGATGGCGACATCACCCAAAAAATCCGTAAAACAAAATGGAAAGTGGTTTTTGCGCCGAAAGCGGTCGCTTTGACGGACGTTCCGGTTACTTTTTCCAAACTGGCAAAACAACGCCTTCGTTGGAACAGGTCTTTGGTTCGGTTCCGGTTGCGAAAACATCGGAATATATTTTTCCCCAACAAAGGTTTCCGCTTTTCGAACTTTTTTAGCAGTTTGGACAATATTGTGTACAACCAAGTGCTGAATTTTATATGGTGGTTTTACCTGGTTTTTTTGATTTTCAATCACCGCGACCATCTTGAATATATTTTGATTGCCATTTTTTTGCTCTACACGATTTCAAAATTTTTGGAATTTGGCGTTGTGCTTTTTGTGTCGCATCACAAATACGACAAAATAAAATTGCTCCCATACCTGCCCGGAATGGTTTTTTACACCGGTTATTTTATGAGAACGATTCGAACATACGCCCACATTACAGAATTATTTTTGTATTCGTCGTTCAACGACCCATGGAACCCACAAAAATCTTCCAGCGAAGCCAAGAAAATAGAAAAGGATTTGGAGCGGGTTTTTTAATTTTGGGGTTTTCCGGTGCTATTTGCAAAATGAATTTCCCCATTCAAATTTAAACCACTACTTTTATTTCCAAAAACAAACCGAATTTGCCCGCTTTTCAACGACTTTTCAAGCAGACATTCATTTATGGCTTGGCAACGGTTTTGCCCAGAATGTTTAGTTTTTTGTTGTTGCCACTTTACACCAAAATGCTTCCCAAAGCTGAGTATGGTGAAATTTCGGTGGTTTTTGCCTACTTTATTGTCTTCAATATTATTTTGGCCTACGGGATGGAAACCGCCTTTTTTCGGTTCTATTCCCAAAAGGAAAACAAAGAAAAAGTAATGACTACATCGGGCTGGTCATTGGTTTTTTCGTCTTCCCTGTTTTTTGTGCTTGCTTTTTTTGGTAAAAATTACATCGCAAACCTTACCCAAATCCCCGTGGAATTTATTACGCTGATAATCTGGATTCTGTTTCTCGATGCATTGGTTATTATCCCATTCGCCTATCTGCGGGCCTGCGAAAAACCCATTCGATATGCGGTGTATAAAATCTTAAACGTGCTTATCAATTTACTTTTGAATGTTGTTTTTCTGGTTTACTTGAAAAATTGGGCCATAAAAAATGAATTTTTTGCGCAAATCTATATTCCCGACTTCGAAATCAATTATGTTTTTATAGCCAATCTGGTCGCCAGCGCAATCACTTTGTTGCTTTTGCTTCCTTTCTATTTCAAATTGAAACTTGCTTTCGATACGGTTTTATGGAAGAAAATGATGCGCTATGCCTTTCCGGTGCTAATTGCCGGGGTGGCCTTTTCCATCAATGCCGCATTCGATAAAATTTTGTTGAATTATTTACTGCCTGAAAATATTGCCGAAGCTCAAATTGGTGAATATGCTGCCTGCTATAAACTGGCGATTTTCATGACCTTGTTCGCCACTGCTTTTCGGCTGGGTATCGAACCTTTCTTTTTTAGCCACGCTTCTTCCAAGAACGCAAAAGAAACCTATGCCGCAATTACCAAATATTTTGTGATCTTTGGTGCCATTATTTTTGTTTCGGTCATTGTTTTTATTGATTTTCTGAAAGAATTGGTCCTTCAAGATAAAAGTTATTGGGAAGCCATGAGCATTGTTCCGCTTGTTTTATTGGCAAATTTGTGCTTGGGCATTTACCACAATCTTTCCGTTTGGTACAAAATTACGGACCGCACAAAATTTGGGGCCTATATCTCTGTTTTTGGTGCCATAGTCACCATTGTTTTGAATTTTGCTTTAATTCCCGTCTGGGGCTATTTTGGTTCGGCTGTGGCCTTGTTGGCGGCCTATGCGAGCATGGTGATCTTATCGTATTATTTCGGTCAAAAACATTATCCGATTCCTTACAACCTAAAAAAAATATTGGGATATTTAGGAATTTCCATTGGAATTTGTGTACTTTCATTTTATTTTTTCCGCGGAAATTATTTCCTGGGGATTTTAATGCTGACTGGCTTTATGACAATTGTTTATTTTTCGGAAAAAGAAGAATTTAAAAAAATAATAAACCTTTAAAAATACAACCATGGAAGAACAAGCGATTCAATTAAAAATAGTTTTAATGGGCACGAAGCCGGAAATCTGGCGCCGAATAGTGGTAAAAAGTTCCATTTCCCTTTACGAACTTCACTACACCATTCAGGTTGCGATGGGATGGGAAAATTATCATTTGTACGAATTCAAGGTCGATAATTATCGAATTGGCGAGCCAAGCCAAGATTTTGGTACAGACCTGGATTCACGGGTAATCAATGCGCGAAATGTAAATTTATCGGAAATCCTTCCGGGCACCAAAAAAATTCTTTATGAATATGATTTTGGCGATAGTTGGCTTCATGAAATCACGATTGAAGAAACCAAACCGATAGAAAAGGATGCGCAATATCCCTTTTGCTTGGACGGGGAAATGAATGCGCCGCCAGAAGATTGTGGCGGAATCCCCGGGTTTTACCATTTATTGGAAATTATGAAAAACAAAAAGCACCCGCAATATAGGGAAATGTTTAACTGGTTGGGTGGACGGTTTTATCCAAAAGAATTTGATCGGGCAGGTATCAATTTATTTTTAAGCAAAATGGATGAAGTATTGGCCCGAGAAAATGATACCGAAGAAGAAGATGAGCGATACAATTTTCAACAAGACATGGATTTGGGAGATTGGGAAGGTGATGACGAAGATGATTATTTCAGTATGAATTCAGACCTGCCAGTAATGGTTGTAAACAAATCGAAACACGAGTTGCCAGAATACGAATCGGAAGGTTCGGCCGGAATGGATTTACATGCCAATTTGGAAGAAGATGTTGTTTTAAAACCTTTGGAAAGAGTATTAATAAAAACCGGTTTATTCATGCAATTGTCGCTCGATTTTGAAGCACAAATTCGTCCACGCAGTGGATTGGCACTAAAACACGGAATTACGGTTTTAAATGCCCCCGGCACGATTGACGCCGATTATCGTGGAGAAATTGGGGTGATTCTTGTAAATCTCTCCAATGAGGCTTATACCATAAAAGATGGCGACCGCGTAGCCCAAATGGTTTTGGCGCGCCATGGACGCATTGATTGGGAAGAGGTAAAAAACCTCGGCCAAACCGGACGCGGCGAAGGTGGTTTTGGAAGTACGGGGAAATAGTTGGCTGTATTCAATGTTCAGTATGCAGGGGCAGTAAGCAGTGGCAGTAAGCAGTAAGCAGTAAGCAGTAAATAAATCAAAATTTTTCATTTTCCCCATCTCAATAGCTAAAAACGCAAAACGCAATTTTAAAATCTCAATACTTTTTTCATGAAAATAATTGTTCCCATGGCAGGTCGTGGCTCGCGCCTGCGCCCACATACTTTGACAGTTCCAAAACCTCTAATTCCCATTGCCGGAAAACCCATTGTTCATCGTTTGGTGGAAGACATCGCAGGCATTTTGAATGAAAAAGTAGATGAAATTGCTTTTGTGATTGGTCCGGATTTTGGTGAAAAGGTGGAACAAGATTTGCGGCAAATCGCTGAAAGTCTCGGCGCAAAAACCAGTATTTATTACCAAGACAAACCTTTGGGAACGGGGCACGCCATTATGTGCGCCAAAGATTCATTAAGTGGTCCGGCGGTGATCGCTTATGCTGATACACTATTTCGTGCCGATTTTACGTTGGATACTTCTGCGGACGGAGTGATTTGGGTAAAAAAGGTCGAAAACCCGGAAGCTTACGGAGTAGTAAAACTCAACGATAGGCAACAAATCACGGATTTGGTCGAAAAGCCCAAAGAAAAAGTTTCGGATTTGGCCGTGATTGGCATTTATTATTTTAATAATGTAGCTGTTTTGAAAGAACAACTGCAAGAGGTTTTAAATGAAAATTTGGTGCGTGGTGGCGAATACCAAATCAACGACGGAATCGAAAAAATGAAGCAAAAGGGCTTTATTTTTAAACCGGGAAAAGTGGAGGAATGGATGGATTGCGGCAACAAGCAGGTGACCTTGGAAACCAATTCCAAAATGTTGGGCTTTATGCATCAAGCAAATGAAAAAATGATTTCGGATACCGTGAAATTAATCAATTCTGAAATTACGGAACCCTGTTTTATTGGTGAGAATGTGGAATTGAACAGTGCCAAAATCGGCCCAAATGTTTCCATTGGGAACAACTGTAAAGTTTCAAATTCAACCATAAAAAACAGTTTAATTCAAAATGAAACAGAGATAAAAAATGCGAATTTGAACCATGCCATGATCGGAAATTATGTGAAATTCAATGGTGATTTTACCAATATCAGCATTGGTGATTATTCGGTTTTGGAATAACAAAATTCCTGCTGAGGTGAAATCTCATGAACTGTCCTGCAAGGCTTCAAAAACCTTGTAGGTTTTGAAAGAAGCAAAAGAAACACCTACAAGGTCAAAAAAAAAGACCTTGCAGGAAAACAAAAAGATGAACAAAAAAATTCATATTTTATTTTTGATACTGGGAATATATTTTTCCCCACAGGCAAACTTTGCACAAGAAACAAGGGTTCAAAATGACACGATTCAAGATAATTTGGGCAATGTCGCCGATGATTTTCAAGAATATTTCTTCGAAGCATTAAAGCAAAAAGCCATAGAAAATCCTGAAAAAGCTATCGCAGCCTTGGAGAAATGTATCAACTTGAAACCAGAAAAAGCAATTTTGTATACCGAACTGGGGAAAAATTACAAAATGCTGAAGAATTTCGATTCAGCGGAAAACAATTTCCAAATGGCGCTGACCAAAAACCCGGAAGAACCTCAGTTTATCTATGCGGAATTGTTTGAAATATATTCACAATCAAATCAGTATAATAAGGCAATCGACGCAGCCAAAGAATTGGTGAAATGGAACAACGAATATTATACGGACCTTGCCAATTTATATATGATGACAAAACAACCGGAACGGGCTCTGGCAACATTGAAAAAAGTAGATAGCTTGGAAGGCCCAAATGAATATACCGAAAACCTTCGTAGAAAAATTTTTGAAGCTACCGGCGATTGGAACGGACAGGCGGTTTATTTGCAAAAACAAATCGAACAAAATCCAGAGAATTCCGATAAATATCTGGAATTGATTCGGTTATATGCCGAAAACGGCGAATTGGAAACCGCGTTTTTTTGGGCAAAAAAATTCGAAACCGAGCATCCCGAATCGGAGGAAGTCCATGTGGCTTTATACCAATTATACCTAAAAAAAGGTGCTTATGAAAAAGCAGTTGCTGCCATAAAAAAAGTTCTCGCCGGCACCGAACTGGAAGAAAGCGTAAAGGTGAATGTGATCCGAGACTTCGTATCTTTCACAAAAGAACACCCCGAATACGAAAGCACCTTGCAAGAAATTTTAAACCTCGCCATGAAAACCAGTAAAAGCATGGCTTCCAATAAAGAACTGGGTGATTTTTATCGTGACAAGGACAAAGCAAAAGCGCTTCAATATTATACCGAAGCCTTAAAAAACAATTTTAACAATGTGGAAATGATCGAGAATACCCTTGCGCTGCAGCTCGAGTTTAAAGCTTTTCCAGAGGCAGTTCAATTGAGCAAAAAAGCCTTGAATATTTTCCCGTCGCGTCCAAAATTGTATCTTTCCCAAGGAATTGCATACAATGGGTTGAAACAGTTCAAAGAAGCTTTGGAGAGCTTCGATTTTGGACTCTCTTATTTGATCGATAATACGGAATTGGAAATTCGGTTTTACCGCGAAATGGCAAAAGCACACCGCGGATT
>DASSWN010000104.1:0-10328 GCA_035704905.1 Flavobacteriaceae bacterium | reverse complement strand
CACGTTCAAAATCCAAAACCGGTGCCACGCTAAATTGTCCCAAACTGTGCTTCACTGAACTCCGCAAAATGGCATACAACGAATGTTCGTCATCAAATTTTATTTCGGTTTTGGTTGGATGAATATTTATGTCGATGCTTTGCGGATTCACTTCCAAATACAAAAAATAGGAAGGGTGCGCCTTGTCGCGAAGCAAACCTTCAAAAGCCGAATTCACCGCGTGATGCAAATATTGACTTTTTATAAATCGGTCGTTCACGAAAAAAAACTGTTCGCCGCGAGTGCGTTTGGCAAATTCCGGTTTCCCGACAAATCCCGAAATTTTCAACAAATCGGTTTCTTCTTTCACCGGAACCAATTTTTCATTGGTTTTTCCACCAAAAATCCCCACAATTCGTTGACGGTAATTACCGGGAGAGAGAAGAAATAATTCGGTTCCGTTGTGGTACATAGAAAAAGCAATGTTCGGATGCGCCATCGCCACGCGCTGAAATTCGTCGATGCAATGACGCAATTCCACCGCTGTGGATTTTAGGAAATTCCGTCGTGCGGGAATATTATAAAACAAATTTTTAACGCTAATGGAAGTCCCTTTCGAGCAAACACAAACTTCTTGGGCCTGAACTTCGCTGCCTTCAATCTTCAACAATGTTCCTGTTTCATCGTCTTCTTGGCGCGATTTCAGTTCTACCTGTGAAATTGCGGCGATCGAGGCCAAGGCTTCACCTCGAAATCCTTTGGTATGTAATTGAAACAAATCTTGCGCTGTTCGAATTTTGGAAGTGGCATGCCGTTCAAAGCTCATTCGAGCATCGGTGACGCTCATTCCTTTGCCGTTATCGGTGACTTGTACCAGGGTTTTGCCGGCTTCTTTTACAATGAGTGAAATCGTTGTCGCGCCTGCATCCACAGCGTTTTCCAACAATTCCTTGATCACGGAAGCCGGCCGCTGCACGACTTCGCCTGCCGCGATTTGGTTCGCCACATGATCTGGTAAAAGTTGGATGATGTCCATTTTTTTAGTGGTGAGTGGTGAATTTTGGGTGATGAGTTTTGAGTGATGAGTTGGATATATGGCTAATTTTAATCTGATGTTTATAGCCTATAGCTTATGGTTTAACCAAAAAAATGGACAAATCGAAGTCGATCAGCCAAAGGAAAAGAAAAACCAAAATGAGCGCGATGTAGATCACCCTGCGGTTGATTTCCCGGTTTCCCCTAACCCGGTTCGCTTTACGGTCTTCGGCCCACTGCGCCCCAAAATCTATGGAATTCGGGGTGTTTTTATATTTTGCGAATTTCGAATCGAAATCGTAGATGTTCCCCGTGTCTTTTCCTTCATAATATCGCGGGGTATAATTGTAGCGCCCATTTTTGGGAAGTTTGAACCTATGGAATTTCAGCATCTTCTTTCCGGTTTTTAGAATTCTTCAAAGTTACGGATTTACCGCAAAAATTCTACATGAATCCTGAAATTGTTGGAATGGGGCAAATCCTAAACCATTAATCAACAAATCGTTCTATTTCGGTTCTCAATTCAAAAGTCCCGCCCGTTTCAACAGTGCTTTTGGGTCTGGTTCTTTTCCTCGGAAGCGTTTGTACAACAGCATTGGGTCTTCGGTGCCGCCCTTGCTCAAAATATTTTCTTTGAATTTGGTCGCGGTTTCCTTATCGAAAATTCCGTTTTCCTTGAAGTAAGCGAACGCATCGGCATCCAAAACCTCCGCCCATTTATAAGAATAATATCCCGCCGAATATCCCCCCTGAAAAATATGCGAAAAGGAAGTGCTCATGCAATTTTGGGGCACATCGGGATATAATTTGGTGTTGTCAAAGGCTTGCAATTCATAGTTTTTTACATCGGAAATCGAGGTTGGATCGGTTGCGTGCCAAGCCATGTCCAACATTCCGAAACTCAATTGCCGCAGTGTTTGCATACCTTCTTGGAAGTTGGCCGATTTCTTGATTTTTTCAACCAATTCCATTGGAATATTTTCTTCTGTTTCGAAATGCTTGGCAAACAAATTCAAGGCTTCTTTTTCATAACACCAATTTTCTAAAATTTGACTCGGCAATTCCACAAAATCCCAATAAACCGAAGTTCCCGAAAGACTTGGATAAGTCGTGTTCGCCAACATTCCGTGAAGCGCATGGCCAAATTCATGGAATAAAGTGGTGACTTCATTGAACGTTAAAAGAGAAGGCTTTTTCGCTGTAGGTCGGCTGAAATTGCAAACAATCGAAATATGTGGTCGTTCTCCTTTCGGAGTTTGCGAATCTGCTCCTTCCCTTTGGGGAGGCCGGGAGGGGCTTTTTTTCTGGTTTTTATAAACCGTCATCCACGCGCCGTTCCGTTTGCCTTCACGAGGATGGAAATCGGCGTAAAATAACGCAACGAAATTTCCGTTTTCATCGGAAACCCTGTAGGTTTTTACTTCTTCGTGGTATTTATCCACATTGAAAATTTCTTGGAAATGAAGTCCGTATAATTTTCTGGCAACCCCAAAGACACCGTCAATGGTTTTTTCCAGAGGAAAATAAGGTTTCAATTCTTCTTCTTTTAAATCGAATAATTTGTGTTTCAACTTTTCGGAATAATAGGCAGAATCCCATTTTTCCAACTTGTCAATTCCGTCCAATTCTTTGGCGAATTTTTCCAGTTCGGCGAATTCTTTTTCTGCTGCGGGTTTTGCTTTTTCGAGCAAATCTTGCAAAAATTCTTCTACTTTTTTAGGGCTTTTCGCCATTCTTTCCTCCAAAACAAAATGCGCGTGGGTTTTGTAGCCCAGTAAATTCGCACGTTTGTGACGCAATTTCACAATTTCCAACACGTTCTCCTGGTTGTCGAATTTATTTCCCTGAAAAGCTTTGGCACCAAAAGCAACGGAAAGTTTTTTTCGCAATTCCCGATTTTCGGCATATTTCATAAACGGCAAATAACTCGGATGCTGCAAAGTGAAAATATACCCCGACTTTCCTTTTTTCTTGGCTAATTCTTCCGCGGTTTCAATATCGCTTTCCGGCAAGCCTTTCAAATCGTTTTTGTCGGTTAAATGAAGTTCATAATTGTTGGTTTCGGCCAATACATTTTCCCCGTAAGTAAGCGAAAGTTTGGCAAGTTTTTGATCGATTTCACGCAAAACCTTCTTCTTGTCGTCGGATAAATTGGCGCCGTTTCTGGTAAATCCTTTATACTGTTTTTCCAGTAACATAGATTCTTCCGCGGAAAGATTGAGCTTTTCTTTTTCATCGAAAACCGCTTTTACGCGTTCGAACAATTCCTTGTTCAATAAAATATTATTGCCAAATTCGCTCAACCACGGTGAAACTTCTTGTGCGATTTGTTGAATTTCGTCATTTGTTTCAGCCGAATTCAAATTAAAGAAAATGCTGGAAACCCTGGCCAATTGATCCCCAGAATATTCCAAAGCCTCGATAGTATTCGAAAACGTTGGCTTTTCGGAGGATTGTGTAATGGCTTCGATTTCGGCTTCCGCTTCTTCGATACATTTTTTAAATGCGGGTTTAAAATGTTCGGTTTTTATTTTTGAAAATGGCGCGGCATCAAATTTCTGCAACAAAGGATTTTCAGGCATAACAGTTTTTTTTCAAAGAAATGCAAAGTTAAAAATCTGTGGGCGGGAATTCGCACTTTATGAGATTTTTGGGTTTTGAGACCCGCATTCTTTTTCGCTATTTTGGTTCAAGTTCGTCGATGGCAAAACGGATTCGTTTCACGGTTTCTTTTTTCCCGATGCAAGACATAATATGAAACAAATCAGGGCCTTTCATTGTGCCGACAAGTGCCAACCGCAAGGGTTGCATTACTTTCCCGAAGCCAATTCCGCGTTCACCGATCCAAGTTTTGAGAACCTGCTCCACATTCTTTTGGTCAAAATCGGCCAAAGTTTCGAAGATGGCGGCAATTTCTTTCATTAATTCCGACGTGTTTTCTTTCCAAGCTTTTTTTGCTGCTTTTTGGTCAAATTCTGAGGGAGCCACAAAATAATAAGAACCCAATTCCCAGAAATCAGAAACAAAAGTGGCGCGTTCTTTCAAGGTGGCCACAACTTCCTCCACATAATCCAAAGAAACTTCAATTTCTTTTTGTTGAAGGATTTCTTGGAATTTTTTGGCCAAATCATGATTATTTTCCGTCTGGAAATAATGATGTTGGAACCATTTCGTTTTCTCCGGATCGAATTTTGCCCCTGATTTATGAACACGTTCCAGTTCGAATGCTTGAACCAATTCTTCCAAGCTGAAAATTTCTTGTTCCGTTCCCGGGTTCCAACCCAAAAAAGCAAGCATGTTTACAACGGCTTCCGGCAAATAACCTTCTTCGCGGTAACCGGATGAAATTTCCCCCGATTTCGGATCCTTCCATTCCAAGGGAAAAACTGGAAAACCGCCTTTATCGCCATCTCGTTTGCTCAATTTTCCTTTTCCCTGTGGTTTCAAAATAAGCGGCAAATGCGCGAATTTAGGTGCTTCCCAACCAAATGCTTTGTATAATAAAATATGCAATGGCAAGGATGGTAACCACTCTTCCCCTCGAATAACGTGGGTGATTTCCATCAAGTGGTCGTCCACGATATTGGCCAAATGATAGGTTGGCATGCCGTCGCTTTTAAATAGGATTTTGTCGTCGAGAAGTTGTGTTTCGGTTTCAATGCCACCACGAATCTCATCATGCATAAAAACCCATTCTTCCGCAGGTGGCTTAAAACGAATGACATAAGGTTCGCCCGCATCAATTTTTGATTGTACTTCATTGGGCGAAAGTGAGAGGGAATTTACAAGTTTCAACCGGTTGTGCCAGTTGTAAATAAAGGTTTTTCCTTGCTCTTCGTGTGTCGTTCGATGGGAGTCCAACGATTCCGGCGAATCAAAAGCCAAATAAGCATGCCCGCTTTCCACCAATTGATCGGCGTATTTTTTGTATAAATCTTGGCGTTCACTTTGCCTATACGGACCGAAACCACCATCTTTTTCGGGTCCTTCATCGAACGGGATTTCGCACCAATTCAAGCTATCGATAATGTATTGTTCGGCACCTTCCACAAAACGGTCTTGATCGGTGTCTTCAATGCGCAAAAGGAAATCGCCGCCGTGCTTTTTGGCGAACAAATAATTGTACAATGCTGTCCGTACCCCGCCAATATGCAGCGGTCCGGTGGGACTTGGCGCAAAACGCACCCGAACTTTTGAAGCCATGGAATTTTTTTTGGAAACAAAGATACGATCTTCAAACCAAAACGAACCAATGGCAATTTTGGAGAAAATCCAATTAGGTTTAACCGTGATTTTTCAAGGCACCAAAATTCGCATATAAGTTTCTTCCGAAGTTTCCGATTCCGCACCTTGAATTTCCAGATTTTCCAAATGCGTACTGGAACTGCATTCGGTCTCTGTTTCTTTCAAGCTGAAAAGAATTTGGAATTCAATGTCCTCGCCGATAGTTACATCGTAAACGTCGGTTTTGGTTTCCCAACCCAAGTTAACTTTTATAAGATTTAAATTGTTTTCAGCAATAAAATCGAAAGTTATCGGTTCGTCATTTTGATCGGTGATGTGGATTTGACTTTTGGTATAAAATCCGGCAGTAAACACATTTTCGTGTGTACTTTCCTTCACGACTTCAAATGTAAAACCCACCGGTCCCGTTGCAGCTACTTCATCACCGCAATCTTTGTCGCAAGCCACAAACAACAATGCAATAATTGAAAATTTCAATACTCTTTTCATAAGTTTTCTTTTTGAGTTTTTGTTCATTTTGCTACTACAATGTAACGAAAAAAAACAAACGCACTGAATCTTTTCCCTATAAAATATTTCGTAGTTTTATAGGTTTTAGTAGAAGCATTTTTAATAGCATGAACAATTATGAACTTATTTGCGCCAAGCTAGAGGCGTTTATCCGGAAATATTATACAAACGAACTCATAAAAGGGACGATTTTGTTTTTTTCCGTGGGGTTGCTTTATCTGCTGTTGTTGGTTTCACTGGAATATTTTTTCTGGTTGGGACAAATTGGAAGAAGCATTTTGTTTTGGTCTTTTATTGCCGTTGAAGCGGGGTTGTTCATGAAATTCATCATTATTCCGCTATTCCGTTTGTTTAAACTTTCGAAAGGAATCGATTTGGAAACAGCCTCCACAATGATCGGAAACCATTTTCCGGAAGTTAGCGACAAATTGCTGAATGTGTTGCAATTGAAAAAGCAAGGAGGAAATTCGGAACTGATGATGGCGGGAATTGACCAAAAGGCAGCTGAACTAAAGCCTGTTCCATTTCAGTTTGCTGTCGATTTTCGAGGAAATTTGAAATATTTAAAATTTGCAATTATTCCGGTTTTGGTGGTTTTTGCAATTTATATTTCAGGAAAAAGCGAACTTTTCTCCAACAGTTATGAGCGGATCGTACATTACCAAGTTGCTTATGAACCGCCCGCCCCATTTCAATTTTTTGTGATGAACGAAAATTTGAATGCGCGCCAAAACGAATCTTTTACCTTAAGAATTCGTTCTGAAGGAAATATTGTTCCCGAAAGTGCTTCAATTCATTTTAATGGGGAAACCTATTTTTTGAAATCCGAATCGCCCGGCGATTTCACCTATGTTTTCGACAAAATGGCGCAACCTGTCGATTTTTTTGTAAGCGCAAATGAAGTACGTTCAACAAATTACAGTATTGATGTGGTGCCGGTGCCAACACTTCTTGATTTTGAAATGGAATTGGACTATCCGGCTTATACGGGAAAAACGGATGAAACAATCAATGGCACGGGAAATGCCACGGTTCCGGTGGGAACAACGGTTCTTTGGAAATTGAAAACCCGTGCCACCGATGACGTGACACTGCAAGTGCATGATTCGCTAATGAACTTCAGCAAAAACGGCAGTAATTTTTCCTTGGAAAAACGAGTTTTGCAAAGCATTTCGTACCAATTGGCAACCTCCAATAAAAATATAGCGGAATATGAGAAACTATCTTTCAACTTGAAGGCAATAAAAGACGAATTTCCAAAAATGGAACTTCAAATGAAAATAGATTCTATCGATAAACAAAGCATGTACTTTCACGGAAAAATTTCGGACGATTACGGACTTTCGAAAATGGAACTTGTATATTATCCGATAAACAATCCGTCAGAAATCCATAAAAAGCCGATTTCGATTCCTGGAACCTCTTTCGCGGAATTTCTATCTGCTTTTCCCGACACGCTTCAACTCGAAAAGGGCGTTTCTTACGAATTTTATTTTCAAGTTTTTGACAATGACGGCGTCCACGGGGCAAAAAGGACTAAAAGTCGAATATTCAACTTCCGTAAACCAACCGATTCCGAAAAAGAAAAGCAATTATTGGAAAATCAAAAGAACGCCATGCAAGGAATGAACAAATCGGCGGAAAAGTTAGAAGATTTCAAAAAAGAGCTTTCGGAATTCAACCAGTTGGAAAAAGAGCAGGAGCAATGGAGTTACACAGATCGGAAAAAACTGGAAAACTTTCTTGAGCGGCAAGAACAGCAACGGCAAATGATGATGAACTATACGAAAGACCTAAAGAAAAATTTGGAAGAATTTCAACCTGAAGAAGAAAAAGACCCGTATAAACAGGAACTTCAAGAACGCTTGGAGCAAACAGAAAAGAAATTGAAGGAAAATGAAGAACTGTTGAAGAAGTTGGAGGAATATACCAAAAAGATCAATGAAGAGAATCTGGGAAAAGAGTTGGAGCAGCTTGCCAAGGAAAACATTAACCAGCAAAAGAATTTGGAGCAATTGCTCGAATTGACCAAGCGATTTTACGTGGAAGAAAAAACCAAAAAAATTGCGGAAGATTTGCAAAAGTTGGCAGCGGAACAAGATGCGCTTTCCAAAAAAAATGAAGAAAACACCAAGGAAGCCCAGGATTCCTTAAACCGTGAATTTCACGAAATTGAAAAGGAAATGCAGGAATTGAAAAAGGAAAACGAAAGTTTGAAAAATCCGATGGAACTCGGTATGGACGAAAAAAAGAAAGAAGACATTTCGGAAGAACAGAAAAAAGCTTCCGAAAATTTGGAAGAAGCAGAGAAGGCCGAACAAGCCGAGCAACAAAAACAACAACAAGAAAGCAAATCCGATGCACAAAAAAGCCAGCAAAATGCGGCCAAAAAAATGCAGGAACTTTCAGAGAAAATGCAACAACAAATGATGATGGCGGCGGCACAAGGTAACCAAGAAGACGCCAAAATGTTGCGCCAAATTTTGGATAACCTTTTAACATTTTCCTTTCAGCAAGAAGCCTTGATGGAAGATTTTAAAACAATCCAAGAGAAAAATCCGATATATGTGGAGAAGCTTAAACGCCAGAATATGCTCCGAACAAATTTTGAACATGTCGATGACAGCTTGTATGCTTTGGCATTACGAAACCCTATGGTTTCCATGAAAATCACCGAAAAACTGACCGATGTTTCTTTTAATATCGACAAGTCCATTGAACGTTTAGCAGAAAATCAAATACCACAAGGTATTGGAAGTCAGCAATATACAATAACTGGCGCAAACGATTTGGCCTTGATGCTTGGCAGTGCTTTGAATCAAATGCAAATGCAAATGAAAGGAATGGGACAAGGAAAACCCGGCCAAGAAGGTGAAGGCAGAGGATTTCAGCTACCCGACATTATCAAAAAGCAAGGTGAAATAGGTGAAAAGATGAAACAGGGAATGAAGCAAGGGAAATCGGGGGAAGGAAAAGAAGGGAAATCCGGCGAAACAGGTCAATCAAAAGAAGGGAAGAGCGGTCAACAAAAACCTGGCCAAGGCCAACAAGGACAAAGCCAAGGGAGTGAAGGCAAGGGACAAGAAGGACTAAATGGCGAATTATACGAAATCTATAAACAACAACAGCAACTGCGAAATGCCTTGGAAGACAAAATACGACAGGCTGGTTTGGGACCGAATGCCAAGCGAATGGTTCGGGAAATGGAAGAAATCAGCAACGAGCTTTTGCTAAAAGGTTTCAACCAACAAACCTTGCAGAAAATCTTGGCGTTACAACATCAATTGATGAAATTGGAGAATGCGACGTACAAACAGGGACAGGAAACAAAACGGGAATCGGAAACCAATAAAAAGGAATATAGGAACACCACCAACGCCAACCTATTGAAAGCCAAAGATTATTTCCAAACCACTGAAATTTTAAATCGGCAAAGCTTACCTTTGCGACAAAATTATAAAGAATTGGTGGAGGAGTATTTTGAAAAGCTTTAGGCGGAAAGCAGTAGGCTTTAGGCTGATTTTTCCAAAAAGGGCACATACTTGTCGAAATTCAAAACAATGATCGATTTTTTTTCTGAAAATAATTTTGAATTACAAAATGTGAAAGAAGTTCGCGCATGGTTACGTTCCGTGATTGACTCCGAAGGAAGAACCGCGGGTGAAATTGGTTATATTTTTTGCGATGATGAATACCTGCTTAAGTTGAACCAAGAATTTTTGCAGCATGACACGTTGACGGATATCATCAGTTTTGATGATTGCATCGGAAATTTAGTACAAGGCGAAATTTATATCAGTACCGAACGGGTAGGGGAAAATGCAGCGGATTTTAACGTTCCTTTTGAAACGGAATTGCGCCGCGTAATGATTCATGGAATATTGCATTTTTGTGGCTACAAAGACAAATCTGAGAAAGAAGCGGCGGAAATGAGAAGAAAGGAAGATGAAAAATTAAAAATGTTCCACGTGGAACAATAGAAAAAATGTTCAATAAGGAATACGATGTAATTGTGGTTGGGGCAGGACATGCAGGAAGCGAAGCTGCAGCAGCGGCAGCCAATATGGGGTGCAGGACACTTCTGATTACAATGAATTTACAAAATATTGCCCAAATGTCATGTAATCCGGCCATGGGCGGGATTGCAAAAGGACAAATTGTGCGCGAAATTGACGCAATGGGCGGCTATAGTGGAATTGTTAGCGACACAAGCGCGATTCAATTTAAAATGCTGAACAAATCCAAAGGACCCGCCATGTGGAGCCCGCGTGTTCAAAGCGACCGCATGCGGTTTGCGGAAGATTGGCGGTTGATGCTCGAAAACACGGAGAACCTCGATTTTTACCAAGAAATGGTTTCGGGGCTTGTGGTAAAAGACGAGAAAGTTATCGGCGTGAAAACCTCTTTAGGACTCGAAATTAAAGCCAGAACGGTTGTTTTAACCAACGGCACGTTTCTAAATGGACTCATCCATATTGGAGAAAAGAGCTTTGGCGGCGGCAGGGCAGGTGAACGGGCGGCCACCGGAATTACCGCTGAATTAAATGAGTTGGGCTTTG
>DASSWN010000048.1:0-2113 GCA_035704905.1 Flavobacteriaceae bacterium | reverse complement strand
CATCGACTACCCGAAATTTTTCACCCCCAACGGGGACGGGTACAACGACACTTGGAACATCATCGGCATCTCCGATCAGCCCAACGCGCAGATCTATATCTTCGACCGCTACGGCAAATTGTTGAAACAACTGAGCCCCACCGGGCCGGGATGGGACGGCACCTACAACGGGCGACCAATGCCCTCGAGCGACTACTGGTTCCGCGTGGAGTACATCGAGCCCATGACAAGTACGCCGGCTACCTTCAAGGCCAATTTTACCTTGAAACGCTGATCTTTGAGATAAACCAGCATAAAAAATCGTCCCCAAATTTTTTTTGGGGACGATTTTTTTGTTGGGCTATATTTAATAGTAGATGCAAACATTTGATGGAAACAATTTCTATTAAACCCAAAAACAATCGATCGACAATTTATGGAAGAAATATATTTCGAATTTTTAATCCGTTTTTTAACAATACTTTCAGCTATTTTTATTATTTTTCCGCTCCCAAATCCAAGTTAAGAAAAACAAAAAGTAGTTGACTTTAACGTTAAAGAAATTAATATAGATTAGATACCTACAATCATTGAAGGGTTTTTTTGTGCTGAAAAAATCGGTAAACAACAATATATTCCTATTAAAACAGTTTTTAGAATATATGATGTAGAATTACCCTCTAAAAAATAGTTTAAAATATGAAATTAAATAAAGCTTATTTCGCCCTAATAATAATGCTTTTGCCTTTTTTTTCTCAAGCCCAAAACAGAGGAATCCCGGTTTATTCTGATTATTTAACGGATAACTTGTACTTATTGCACCCTTCTATGGCCGGGGCATCTACGAACAACAAAATTAGGTTGACCGCTCGTCAGCAATGGTTTGATGTTGAAGATGCGCCAAGTTTGCAGACATTGAGCATCAACGGACGGGTTGGCGAAAAAGTGGGTGTGGGCGCCATTTTGTACAACGATTCCAATGGAAATTTTTCACAACAAGGGGCCTATTTGACTTTTGCTTACCGTTTGATGCTTTCCGATGGTTGGGACAATTTGAACATGCTTTCTTTTGGGGTGAATGTGGGTGTAGGGCAGGAAAAACTAGATGAAACTGGTTTTGGAATACCCGATCCCAATATTTCCGGAGCTGTACAAAGTGATGCCTTTTTCAATGTCGATTTTGGCCTCTCCTACTATTTCCGTGAATTTTTCGCACATTTTACAGTAAAGAATATCATTCCGCAAGAACGGGATATCTTTTTTCAAAACAATGAGGACCTCGCAGCACTGACCAACCAGCGTCAATATGTGGGTTCATTGGGCTATGTGATTTCACCGCGATCGTCCGATTGGAGCTTTGAGCCTTCCGTGTTGGTTCACTTTAGGGAACAAACCGTTGAGACCAATGTGGATGCAAACATAAAAGTATACCGAACGTTTGATTTTGGAATGTTGTGGGGCGGGCTTTCTTATCGAAGAAGCTTGGACGGTGCAGAATATAATGGTGGAGGAAGTTTGGTTCAAAGCCAAAAATTGCAATATATCACCCCGTTTTTGGGCATTAACTACAAAAATTTCATGTTTGCATATACCTATTCGTATCAAGCGAATTCGGTGGTGTTGACAAATTCCGGTTTCCATCAAATCACCCTTGGGTACAATTTTGGAGGGGAAGGGGAACGTTTCGAGTGTAACTGTCCCGCGATCAATTTTTAAAAAATATTACGAAGTTGAATTTTTAGAAACCTGTGAATTTCGTTCACGGGTTTTTTTTTGGTTCTATGTTGTTTCAAGTGGGTAAAAACAATGGTGTTTAATTTCTCGCTGTCCCGAGGTTTCGGGATTGCGCTCGTTGTGTGAAATTCACTACAGGAATTAACCCACTATATTCAACATAGAGCCTTTTTTTTATTGAAGTGATCAAAAATCCAAATAGGAAACGTGAAAATTTTCCGAAGTTTCTTGGTGCAGCAAATCATGAAGTATCCGAGGGTTTTTATTGGTATGGAATCCCGGCTTTTTTTGTTGAACATTGGCGAGCAATCCTTTTTTCTCCAATACATTTTTGGTTTGCCGGGCCACGGCTTCCCCAGAATCGATAATTTGCACATTGGCGGGAAGTATTTTTTTTATG
>DASSWN010000014.1:0-37527 GCA_035704905.1 Flavobacteriaceae bacterium | reverse complement strand
TTTGGGCAGTGGCTTGCTGATAGGCCGTCAACACAAAGCTGCCGGTCAAATAGCAGGTCGGGTCGGTGTTGTTTTCGATCCTTACGTAAACCGTTTGGTTGTTGGCGGTGTTCGGATAGGCAGCCGGGGTGGCGATCTCCGGGGTGCCGGCGTCCGCGTCCGCTTGGGTTTCGTGATAGGTGACCGTGTAGTCCGTGGAGCTCTGGCCGTCCAAGACTTCCGTGTTGTTCTGCGTCAAATCGAATATCCCCAATCCATCGCCATCGGGCTCGCAAATGTTCAAATCTTCCGGCTCTCCGATGTTGATCTCGTTTACCGTCAATTCGAAACTGGTGGTGGCGTAACAGTCGGTACTGGCGTTGTTCTCTATGCGCACATATATAGTTTCAGAGGTGTTGCCCGGAACATAAGCGTCCGCAGGGTCGATCGCCAAGGCGTCGTCGCCGGAGTCGGCACCGGCTTGCGTGGTGTAATAGCTTATTGTATAAAGTGTGCCGTCCTGAGCGCCCAACACATCGTCGTTGTTTTGGGTCAGGTCGATGGGGGGGATAATATCAGGATCGCCATTGCTGTCACAGATAAACAAGGGTTCGGGGTCGTTGGCGATGGGTTGTTCAAAAGCACCAATATTAAACATGGTCGTTTCATAACAGCCATAAAAATTATCTTCAACCCGAACATAAATTGTTTGTATCGGCAAGGTTTCAATAAGATAATTTTCCGGATCCAAAATTTCGGTTCCCGGAATACCATCTTCCGCAGCTTCCGCCGTTTCATAAAATTTTACTGAATTGACCAGTAAATTCTGATCGGGGCCAAGAATTTCCGGATAAGTTTCGGTCAAATCGAAAAAAGTAGCAGACGTGTCGCCACAAACCACATCGTTTTCGGGAGCAAAAGCTTCAGGTTTAGGTCTGTACTCAATAATTACTTCATCTTGCAGCACGCAATCTGTCAAATAAGTATAAACACCTTTATAGGTCGCCGCTTCACTGACCAATAAAGTCGGGTCGTTTTCCCCGGGGATGACCACGTCGTTTTTAAACCATTCCACCGTGGCTCCGGTGATAATTTCCAAACCAATATCCAAAAGTACCTCATCTTCTTCGCATGGCGAATTGCCATTGGCCTGGGTAAGATCCATCCCAAGGTCTGGGGTACCCACATCAAAACTTCCCGCTTCCAAGAAAACAGCAGAGTTAAACAAATTATCATTCGCATCGGCAATTGCCAATTTAATATGATAAGTTTCTCCGGGAATTATCGGCGCACTGGCCGTCATGAGCACGGTATGCCCTTTAAAATCAATCGGTGCATAAGCCACATTTGCACCTCCGCTCCCATAATAAGTGTCGAAATATTGTTCGTTTGCCGAAGGACAACCTCCGTTATACAAATCATTTTTTACCGTTGTGACCGCTATTGGCACCGGTGGACTTGTTCCCGGCACTACCGCAATATTTGTAGTATTTCCATTTGAGTCCGTCAATAAAAAGGCAAAAACATCAGAGTAACCGCACTGATAGGTACCATACTCTTCAGCCGCGAACAAAAAATTAAAACTCAACTCGTTGGCAAACGAAAGAAAATCAAATTCAATGATGGTTGCATCATTGGTATCAGAAGTGTTCACATTCGGAATAGTTTGCGCAATCGCCAACAGATCTGAATCTCCAGGCCAACCTCCACTACTTTGAGTACCCGTTTCAGGGCCCGGAGCTTCCATGGCGTTTCCGGTACTCATCACAATTCCCGCGGCAATTGGAAAAGAAGAATTGTTCCCATTGAAATAAGCGATTCCATTTTCTTCTCCAAAATTTGTTCCTGTACTCCAAGTAATACCTGAGATTTGGGCACAATCACTGTTTATCAAAACATTTTCCACCAACTCGGGAACTGTGTAGGTTGTGTTGTCCGTTATAATGGCATTAAATACCACATTCACCGGAAATTCAATTTCGGCGATACAACCCACCGCATCGGTAACCGTCAGTGTTACGGTTTCCAAATTTACGGAATCGAAAGTATGGGTAACGGTTTCGCCCACAGCACTTCCGCCATCGCCAAAATCCCACTCAAAGGTAGCCCCATCGGCAGTGTCGCCAAAAACAGAAGTAGCCACGAATGTAATTTCCTCCAGAATGGCTACTTCATATCCGTTTGCCCCAAAAGGTTCGGAGGGAGTAACACTCACGATTGAAGGTTGAATAAGTTGACAAGGTTCGCGGCAGGAAATTATCGCGGCCCATCCTGCCAAAGGTGAAAATGACTCGTTTGGAACAAACTCAAATGTCAAGCAGCCGGAAGTATTTGCGCCAGAAGCAAAAATCACATCACCATTCAGGCTTCCCCCAGTGTAACTTCCCATAAGAGGAGCTGCCGTGGAATTTCCATCATAAATATTCAAGTAATCAGGTCCCCCAGGAGGACCGGCAGCCAATAAAAAACTAGTAAATTCCACTTGCGTAATCAAGTTAGGATCATCGGAACAAATAGTAACCACCTGTGTTCCGCCGGCTTCCGTATAAGTTCCCCCGGCTCCGCCATTATCATAAAACATTCCGGAGCATTGCGTAAAAGTGCCGTTATTTGACGTTTGTCCCATAATAACGGAATTATCGACACAGGAAATTGCTGCTTCCCAACCCGTTGCGTTGCCCGTATCATCCGATTCAAAAACCAAAGTCAAACATCCAGTGGCCGCGGGATTTTCGGTGGTAGCTTTGATAATTCCCGGAACATCGTTCCCACTGAATTCCCCAATTAAAAAAGCAGGATCCGCCGTATCCGCATTATAAATTTTCAGCACATCGTTCCCGGAATCGGTCGCGAAAGCGGTAAAATCCAATTGAACAAAATTTCCAGCCACATCCGGACAAATGGTTAGGGTGAAATCTTCGGAATCGGCATAATTCCCATCATTCCCACCTGAATCATACAGATTTCCGCCGCATTGATTGAACGTGCCATTTTGCATTTCAATGTCTTGGGCAAAAGAAAGAACGGGAAAAAGGAAAAGAAGAGGCAGTAAAAAATTTTTCATATTACAGGGGAATTTTTGTATTATATATAAATAGAACAACCGAAACGCCAATTTTCCTACCAACGAGAATGAAAGAAAAAATCCGTCAATAAAGAGCACATCTTTTGGAGTAAATTGGTTGGTATTTGGCTTTCCGCTTTAAAAATCACGGCTGTAAATATATACATTTCAACATTTTTCTTTCGTATTTTTGCGGAAAATTTCCAGATAGCATGAATCCCTTTCAAATCGAAATAAAACCCACGAACAATCCAACAATCTTGAAATTTGTTGCGAAGCGTTTTTTGACGCAGCATGAAAGTTTTGAATTCGCCAATATTGACGAGGCTTCCAATTCCCCACTGGCCCAACAACTGTTTTATTTGCCGTTTGTGAAAACCGTTTATATCGCACAAAATTTTGTGGCCATTCAGAAATATGACATTGTGGAATGGGAAGATGTTCAGCTTGAAACAGCCGAGGAAATTTCCAATTATTTAAAACAGGAAAAACCGGTTATCATTGAACCTACTGAAAAATCACAAAAAACCACTTTCTCGGTTTCTATGGAAAGCACCCCGAATCCGGAGGTAATGAAATTTATTTCCGACCAGAAAATGCTGAGCGATGTTCTTGAATTCAAAAATTCAGCGGAAGCAAAACAAGCTCCATTAGCGCAAGCCTTGTTTCAATTTCCGTTTGTGAAAGAATTGTTTTTTGATGACAATTTTATTTCGGTCACCAAACACGAATTTGTGCAATGGGATGCTATTGCACAAGAATTGCGGGAATTTATCCAAACCTATTTGGAAGAGGGAAAACCGGTTGTGGAAGAAGGTATTCGCAATAAATCCGTTGGAAGCATTTCTTCAAAAGTTGAAAAAAATAGGTCGAATGAAAGCTTGGACGCTATTTCCAAAGAAATTATTTCCATTCTCGATGAATATGTGAAACCGGCCGTTGCCAGAGATGGGGGAAATATTGTTTTCAACACATACAATGCGGAAACAAAAAACGTGCAAGTGATTTTGCAGGGAGCGTGCAGCGGTTGCCCCTCTTCCACCATAACCTTGAAAAACGGCATTGAAACCATGTTGAAAGAAATGCTGCCCGGAAAAGTGGAAACCGTGGAAGCGATGAATGATTGAGTTGCGGGGTTGCGGGTTGCAGGCCGGAAATTATCCTTTGCCCGTCTTTTTTCGCGCTTTCTGTTCCCATTTCTCTTTTTCCTGTGCGTCCACAACCGCCACTGCCGCCATGTTCACCATTTCTTCCACGCTTGCGCCGAGTTGCAGGATATGTGCCGGTTTTGCCAATCCCATCATAATCGGGCCAATAGAGTCGGTATTGTTCAATTCTTTGATCAATTTATAGGTACTATTCGCGGAATCCAAATTTGGATAAATCAAGGCATTCACTTTTCTTCCGGCCAATTTTGAAAAAGGGAATTTGCTTTCCATCATATCTCTGTTCAAGGCAAAATCGACCTGCACCTCGCCATCCACCACAATATCGGGATAAGCTTGGTGAAGAAAAGCCACGGCGTCTTTCACTTTTCGGGCATGAATATCGGAATTCGAACCAAAATTCGCATAGGAAACCATTGCCATCACCGGTTCCATCCCGAACATTCGTACGGTATAAGCGGTCATTTGTGCGATCCGCGCCAAGGTTTTTGCATCCGGATCGATATTTATGGAAGTATCACTAATGAACAAAGGTCCGCGCGAAGTGTTCATTAAATTGGTAGCGGCAATGCGGGTGACACCTTTGGCCAAACCAATTAATTTCAACATAGGTTTCACTACCGTAGGATATGCCCTGGAATAGCCGGAAAGCAACGCATCGGCATCGCCTTGTTTCACCATCATGGCCGCAAAATAATTGCGTTCGCGCATTAATTTTTCAGCTTCGTAAAGTGTAATTCCGCTTCGTCGTTGTTCTTTCCATAAAACCTTTGCGTAATTTTCCAGATGTTCCTTTTCCTCGTCCGATTTCGGATCGATGATGGTTATTTTTCGATCATCAAATTCAATTTCATCCATCAATTCCTTGATCACATCCCTTCTTCCCAACAAAATAGGAATCCCAATTCCTTCATCATAAATAATCTGCGCCGCTTTCAACACATCCAAATGATCTGCTTCGGCAAAAACGATGCGTTTTGGGTTCATTTTTGCCCGGTTCAAAAGCAAACGGGTAATTTTATTTTCGTTGCCCAGACGCTCCATTAATTCATCTTCATATTTTTCCCAATCGGTGATGGGTTCTTTGGCCACGCCACTTTCCATGGCCGCTTTCGCAACTGCCGGTGGAATTTCGGCAATTAAACGCGGGTCGAAGGGTTTTGGAATAATATATTCCCTACCAAAATTCAGTTTTGTTTCTCCATAAGCGATGTTCACTTGCTCGGGAACCGCCTTTTTGGCCAAATTGGACAAAGCCACAACGGCCGCTTTTTTCATTTCTTCATTGATTTTAGTCGCACGAACATCCAATGCCCCGCGAAAAATAAATGGAAACCCAAGCACGTTGTTCACTTGGTTCGGATGATCGCTGCGGCCAGTTGCCATAATAATATCTTTGCGGGTATCCATCGCAAGATTGTATTCAATTTCGGGATTCGGATTTGCCATCGCAAAAACAATGGGGTTTTTCGTCATTGACTTCAACATGGCTGGCGTTACAATATTTGCGATGGAAAGCCCCATGAAAACATCGGCATTTTTCATCGCTTCTTCCAACGTGTCAATTTTCCGATGCGTGGCAAATTCCATTTTGGATGCAGAAAGGTTTTCACGGTCTTTTCGGATTACCCCTTTGCTGTCCAACATCACAATATTTTCTGCTTTGGCACCAAAAGATTTGTAAAGTTTGGTGCAGGAAACCGCCGCCGCCCCCGCGCCACTGACGACAATTTTTACTTTTTCGATTTTTTTCTTGGCTATTTCCAAGGCGTTCAACAGCGCCGCGGCTGAAATGATGGCCGTTCCGTGTTGATCGTCGTGCATCACTGGAATATCGAGTTCTTCTTTCAAGCGGCGTTCGATTTCAAAAGCCTCCGGAGCTTTAATATCCTCCAAGTTTATTCCCCCAAAAGTGGGTGCAATATTTTTCACCGTTTCCACGAATTCGTCCACATTTTCTGTGTTCACTTCAATATCGAACACATCGATACCGGCAAAAATTTTGAACAACAAGCCTTTTCCTTCCATCACGGGTTTCGATGCATCCGGGCCAATATTTCCCAAACCAAGAACCGCGGTTCCGTTGGAGATGACCGCCACCAAGTTTCCTTTGGATGTATATTTATAGGCGTTGTTTTTGTCTTTGACTATTTCCAAACAAGGCTCGGCGACCCACGGCGAATAAGCCAACGCCAAATCGCGCTGACTCGCATATTTTTTTGTGGGAACGACTTCTATTTTCCCAGGTTTTGGTTTTGCGTGATAAACGAGGGCTTCTCTTCTTTTTCTTTCGTTATTTTTCATAATTCAAGGATGTTTTTATTCACTTATAAATTCCATGAAATTTTTCCGAGTGATTATTTTTGTTCCTTCAGGATGATATGTTTCCATAAATTTTTTCGGGAATTTTGCTTTTGAATGTTCGTTCGGGAATCAATTCCTAAAATAAGCGAATAATTTAGGAATGGATTCCAATAATTTGAAAATTATGATTTGGAACTTTCATTCATAGAAAATAAATTGAATACGTTTTTCTATTTCAAAAATTCCACATTGCGTTTCAATCCTGAAAATTTTGTTCGTTTTACGGCCGATTTATTGAAAACCTTCCGAAAAACCTCTTCGGTGATTTCCTCCCAGTCTTTTTTATTCATTTCCAATAATTCCGGATGCGGATTGAAAAGCGGTTCGTTGTGTGGTTTTGAAAAACGGTTCCACGGGCAAACATCTTGGCAAATATCGCAGCCGAACATCCAATCGTCGAATTTTCCCTTTTCGGAAGTTGGCAATTCATCTTTCAGTTCAATGGTGAAATAAGAAATACATTTGCTGCCGTCCACTTTGTAGGGTTCCACAATTGCTTGGGTCGGACAGGCGTCTATGCAGGCGGTGCAACTTCCGCAGTGATCGGTTACCGGCGTATCCGCTTCCAATTCCAAGTCAATAATAAGCTCGGCGATAAAATAAAAAGAACCGGTTTGTTTGGTGAGCAAATTGGAATGTTTCCCGATCCAACCGAGTCCGCTTTTTGCTGCCCAAGCTTTGTCCAGTACCGGCGCGGAATCGGTAAAAGCGCGTCCGTGAACTTCCCCGATTTCTGCTTGAATGAATTTCAACAAATCCTTCAGTTTATCTTTTATCACAAAATGATAATCGGTTCCGTATGCATATTTGCTTAATTTATAGGAATTTTCGGTTTGTTTTTCCTTGGGGAAATAATTCAGCAATAAAGAAACAACGCTTTTGGAGCCTTCCACCAATTTTGTGGGATCGAGGCGTTTGTCGAAATGATTTTCCATATACCGCATTTCGCCGTGCATATTTTGGTTCAACCAATTTTCGAGACGTGGGGCTTCTTCTTCCAAGAATCCTGCTTTTGAAATGCCACAGGAAAGAAACCCGAGGCGTTTTGCTTCGGATTTTATGAGTTGTGTGTTTTTGGAAATATTCAAAATTGTGTTTTTATTTGAACCAACAAATTTTCATGGGTTTTACATACATTTCCAGACTTGCAAAGATAGCGAAGTTTTTTGGCTCCAATATTTTTATTGAAATCAGAATATACTTTTAGATAATTTTAGCATAAATTTGGCAAGTTGCCGATATTCCATATTTATGAAAGCTTATTCATTGTTTCTTTTTCTTTTCGTTTCTTTTTTTATGCATTCACAAGAATCGACTTTTCCGATTTTCACAATCGACACATCGCTTCTTGCAAATGCCAATGCGGTTGTGCGATTGGATAAAATGTCCGTAACTGTTGAAAGCTTGAAAAAAATGAAATTAGAATCCACGCGTGCCGTCACCGTATTGAATAAAATGGGCCAGCAAGCTGTGAGCTCTTACGTGCGTTACGACAATGATCGTAAAATAAGTTCTATCTCCGCGGTGATTTATGATGCTTTCGGAAATGAAATCAGAAAATTCAGAAAGAAGGATTTCAGCGACGAAAGCATTGTTCAAAATGGCACCTTATATTCCGACAGCAGGTACAAATATTTGGATTATGAACCGACTTCTTATCCCTATACATTTGTTTTCACCTATTCCCTGGAAACCAGCAATACGCTGCTCATTCCGGATTTCTATTTTATCAACAACTACAATGTTTCGGTAGCACAAAGTGAATATAGCATCCATTTTAAAGACCCGACATTCAAAGTGCGGTTCAAGGAGAAAAATTTCAGAAATTACGACATACAGAAAAAGGAAAATTCCGAAGGAGTAACTTATACAGCCTCCAATTTACTTCCCATAGGAAATGAGGCACTGGGCGTTTCTTTGGCAACATACGCTCCCCAAATCATGGTTTCGCCCTATCAGTTTTATATTTCGGGACACGAGGGGCATGCGTCAGATTGGAATTCTTTCGGAAACTGGATGTACCACGATTTATTGGAAGGCCGGGATGAACTTCCGGAAACAACGGTTTCAAAGATTAAAAAAATGACGGCAGAAACCGAAGACCCGCTTGAAAAAGCAAAACTCATTTACCAATATGTTCAGGGAAACACACGGTATATAAGCGTTCAGGTCGGAATTGGTGGATTTCAACCCGCTACCGCTATGGAAGTTGACCGATTGAAGTATGGTGATTGCAAAGGATTAACGAATTATACCCAAGCACTTTTAAAAAGTGTGGGCATCCCCTCCTATTATACCCACGTGGAAGCGGGAAAAGTTCAAATCGATTTTGAAAATGATTTTGCCTCCATGAAACAAGGCAACCATGCCATTCTTGCCATTCCCTATCAGAATGAATTGTTCTGGATCGATTGCACCAGCAGTTCCAACCCGTTTGGTTTTTTGGGAAGTTTCACCGGAAACAGGCAAGTTTTAATGATGACGCCCGAAGGTGGCAAACTCGCACGAACTCCAAGTTTTCCGAATGAAACCAATCGGCAAACCACTATTGGCGAAGTCGTTTTGTCGGAAACCGGCGACATTTCTTGTCAAGTGAAAATCACAACCAAAGGAATTCAGTACGACAACCGTTATTATTTGAAAGATATGCTTTCCCATAAATTAAAAGAACATTACAAACGATATTGGAGCAATATTCAGAATTTGACCATTGAAAAATACGATTTCAAAAATGACAAAAAAATTCCCGAATTTACCGAGACAGTAAAATTTCAGGCATCAAATTATGCGACCAAAGCGGGGAATTATTTACTATTTGAAATAAATGCATTGAACCAAAACGATTATGTGCCACCCAGTTATAAAAACCGAAGCACACCTTTTAAAATTGTTTACGGTTACTCCGATAAAGATAGCATCAACATTCATATTCCGGAAGGATATAAAGTGGAAACTTTACCAAATGAAGCCAATATCAAAAGCGAATTTGGAAGCTACCGCACCGCGCTAAGCCAGGAAAATGGCAAGGTGATTTATAGAAAAGAATTGATGATCAATTCCGGAAAATATCCCAAAGAAAAATATGAAGATTACCGGAAATTCCGGGCCAAAATTGCTGAATTTGAAACTGCCAAAATATCAGTGGTGAAAACCGAAAACTAAAATTAATCGACATGAATTTAAAACTACTTCTTTTCTTACCCTTATTTTTCTGTGCCTTTTTTGCGATAGGTCAAAACGGATTTGACGATGATATATCGGAAGAAGTTTTGCAGCAAACTGCCAATGCGACCTTTCCGGAAGCAAAAGCCGCCGTACTCTATTCTGAGCAAAAAACCTATATTGAAACAAATGCTCATGAAATCTTGCTTATCACCGAGGTGAAAAAGCGTATTAAATTTTATGGGGAAGATTTTGATCATGCCACAACGAAATTATACGTCCACCAGAGTTATGAGGGCAAAGAAGATGTTTCGAGAATACGGGGAACAACCTACAATTTGGTGAATGGAAAAATAGAAAAGACCAAATTGGACAAAAGCGGTATTTTCGAAAAGGAAATTAAAAAGTATGTGAAAGAAGTTAGTTTCACCTTGCCCGCCGTCAAGAAAGGTTCCATAATTGAATTTGAATACAAAACCAGTTCGCCATTTTTTTGGGATTTTGATGAATTTATCTTTCAGTACGACATTCCCATAATGAACGCTGTAGTAGTCGTAAACACACCCGCCAATTTTTTGTTTCGAACAACCCAAAAAGGAGCGGTCGCCATCAATGAAACCCACGTAAAAGAAATGGACCACCGTATTAGTCAAGATGTAAACACATACACCTACAAAGTTCAAAATGTGCCTGCCCTGAAAGATGAAAATTATGTGGATAATATTAAAAATTATCGCTCGGGTATTATTTACGAATTGGCATACGTAAAGTTTTCGGATGGAACCGACAAAGAGTTTTCGGTTACTTGGGACGATGTGGCAAAAACCATCTCAGAAATGGATGATTATGAAGAAGGATTGGTCTCCACCGTTTATAGGTCAGACATTGACAACTTAATCAATAGCGAAACCGATACATTGGCCAAAATGAAAGCCATTTTCGATTTTGTGAAAACAAATATTAAATGGACTGGTGATAACGGGAAATATTTCGAAAATGGGATACGGAAAGCCTATAAAGAAGAAAAGGGAAATGTAGCGGATATAAATTTAAGTTTGGTCAGCATGTTGCGCTATGCCGGGATTACCGCCAATCCGCTGATAATAAGCACCCGTGACAATTTGAGACCCATTTCCCCGGGTTTGGACCAATTCAATTATGTAATTGCTGCCGCAGAAAATGCCGGGCAATATTATTTTTTGGATGCGACCGAATTATACTCGCGTCCGAATTTGCTTCCCATTCGTGATTATAATGGCCATGGTATGCTACTCGATGGAAAAGAATGGAATTTCGTGAACGTGACCCAGCCCGCCCAAAGCAATCTTGTTCAGATGTTGAATGTTTCGTTTAACCCCGATTTTTCAGCTACGGGAAAAGTAATGAGCAAACTTTCGAACCATTATGCTTATTTCCATCGAAAAAAAATGACTTCCACGTCGAGAGAAGATTTTATACGAAACAAAGAGTCAAAACTGGAGAATATTTCTATCACCAATTATGAATCTGAATATGAAGCAGAACCCGGCACGGTAACCGAATCCTTCGAATATAATTTTAAGAATGCTTCGGAAAATGCAGGCGATAAATTATTTTTGAAGCCCATGCTTTTTCTTGCAACAAATGAGAACCCTTTTAAAAGCGAAATGCGGAGTTTCCCCATAAATTTCGGCTATCCGTTCAAAGACAAAATAATGGTGAACATTATGGTTCCGGAGGGCTATGAGGTTGAATTCCTTCCCGAATCTGTTCGAATGGAACTTGGTGATAATCTGGGCCGATTTGACTATTTAATTTCGAACAAAGGAAATTTCATCAGTCTTTCGGTTGCATTTGAGATCAACAAAGCTTCCGTTCAACCGGAAAAGTATGAATATTTGAAAAAGTTTTATAGTGAAATGATTGCCAAACAGCAGGAAAATATTGTGTTGAAAAAAATCTGAAGTTGTTTGGTTTCCTATCAAAACAACCCGCCCTGCGCCGATCCTTTTATTCGACCCAAATGTTTGTATGCCAATGCGGTCACTTCCCTCCCGCGCGGGGTGCGCATAATGAAACCTTGTTGGATCAAAAAAGGTTCGTACACTTCTTCGATGGTTTCCGCATTTTCGCTGACCGCCGTGGAAAGAGTGGTGATTCCCACCGGTCCCCCTTTGAATTTATCAATAATGGTTGTCAGGATTTTATTGTCCATTTCATCCAACCCGTGGCTATCAACATTCAAAGCATTCAAGCCGAATTTTGTGATTTCCAGATCAATTTTTCCGTTTCCTTTTATTTGTGCAAAATCGCGAATTCGACGCAACAAGGCATTGGCAATTCGGGGCGTTCCTCGGCTTCTTCCGGCAATTTCGATGGCGGCATCCAAGGATATCGGCATTTTTAGAATCGTGGCGCTGCGTTGCACAATATCCGAAAGCAATTCGGTGGTATAATAATTCAAACGCGATGAAATGCCAAAACGCGCACGCATTGGCGCGGTCAATAATCCGGAACGTGTGGTTGCGCCCACTAAAGTAAACGGATTCAGTTCAATTTGAACACTTCGTGCATTTGGACCGGATTCGATCATAATATCGATTCTATAATCTTCCATTGCCGAATACAAATATTCTTCGATCACAGGACTCAGCCGGTGGATTTCATCAATGAACAACACATCGCGTTCTTCCAAGTTGGTAAGCAAGCCCGCCAAATCGCCGGGTTTGTCCAGTACGGGACCGGAAGTAACTTTTATCCCCACCTTTAATTCGTTTGCCAAAATATGGGCCAAGGTGGTTTTTCCCAATCCGGGAGGGCCGTGAAAAAGCGTGTGGTCCAACGCATCGCCACGGAGATTGGCTGCTTTTACAAAAATCTGCAGATTTTCCAAAACTTGATCTTGCCCCGCAAAATCGTCAAAACTCAAGGGGCGCAATGCCCGCTCGATCGCCAGTTCTTCTGGGGTAAAATGTTCGCCGCTCGGATCCAAGTTTTCGTTCATTATTATTTATTATATCGCAAAGATAAGGGAAAAGTCATTAGTTCTTTAGTCGTAAGTCGATAGTCGTAAGGACCGATCACCCAATCACTGATCACCCGATCACCGATACCGGAATGGTGGAATTGTGTGGATAGTCAATTTTAAGTTTTAAATTTTGAATTTTAAACTTAAAAAAGAGTACATTTGCCGCTTAAAATTTTAAACCATGGCCAGTAAAAAACATTTGAAAAGGGATTTGAATTATGTAATGGGCGATATTATTGAAGCCGCCCTTATTTATCAAATGGCTCATCCTGAAGCGGATAAACAAAAATCGGAAGAAATAGTTGACGGTGCAATCGCTGCTTTTGATGAGCTAAACGCCAAAATCAACGAACGAAAAGTTGAAAACAAAGGAAAGCAATTGAAGGAAGTGAACAAAGAAATGGAAACAAAAGCAAAAAGCTTGATCGAAAAATTGAATACTTTATAGAAACCGTTCTTTTGATGTGACTGTTCGAATTGCCCCACAATTATTTCCAAACCTCGATCTTTTCGGGGTTTTTGTTTATAAACCTAACAGGTTTTGAAAACCTGTTAGGTTTTTTGTTTTTCAAAACATTTAAGAGAGTTTTATTATAATATAAATCACATTTCAAGCTATAGGAATTACATTTGAAAAACTATAACTCTAAATCACACAGTTATGAAACGTAATTCATTATTTGCCTTGGCATTTTTCATCGGAATTTGTGCAAACGCGCAAAGTATTGATTTGGGACTTAAACTGGGCGCGAATTTCTCCAATATCACCGATGCTTCCAATTTTGAAAGCAAAACCGGATTTGTGGCAGGTGCTTTTCTGGGAATTAAACTCAATGATAATTTTGCCATCCAACCGGAATTGTTGTATTCGCAACAAGGTGCCAAGCTTGATGTGGGGGATTTTAATTTAAACTATGTGAATGTTCCCATCATTATAAAGTACTATTTGATCCAAGGATTTAATATTCAAGTGGGGCCGCAATTTGGGTTTGTGGTTGACGATAATATTGCCGACGCAATAGGTGACGGCATCGAAGCCAACAGTTTCGACACTGCGGGGGTTGTTGGTTTGGGCTATGATTTTCCCATGGGGTTGCGTCTCGATGCCCGTTATAATTTCGGTTTGACCGATGTGGCGGACGGCGGGGGCAAGAATTCGGTGGTTTCTTTGGCACTCGGATTTTCGTTTTTATAAATTCCACAGTAAGAGCCGCTTAAATTTAGTTAAAAACTTTGTTAATAAATAAGGCAGTTGACCTATGTTGCCGTATTGGTTTTTTATTGTATTATTGCACCATAAACCTTAAAAAATCATTTAATCATGAAAAAATCATTACTTGTTGCCGCAATCGCGGTTTTGGGAATTACGGGAATGAATGCACAATCTTCATTCGGTGTTACTGCTGGACTTTCAAATTTTGCCGTATCAATTGATCCATCTGGAGGTATAGATCCGGGCAGCGAAACCGGCTTTTATGTTGGTGCACTTGCCGATATTGGAATATCCGATGCTTTTCACGTTCAACCGGCCGTAACATATGCAATGACTGGTGACGCAAGTACTTTGTCTGTTCCAATCATGGCAAAATATTACGTTGGTGATTCAGGATTCAATATTCAAGCGGGTCCACAAATCAATTTCCTTATGGGGGATTATGCTGATCTTATGGAATCGCCTTTAGTGCCATGGGGTGATGACTTTTCCAAATTGGGAATAGCCGTTGGAGCAGGATTAGGTTATGATATCTCTGAAAGCATTGGTGTGGAAGCACGTTATGCATTCCAAGTAAACAACAGCTATACAGGCGATGGAGATGGAACAATTAAACACAACATTTTGAATGTTGGTGCGGTATACAAATTCTAATCGAAAACCACACATTTTTATACAGGCGGGAACTTCGGTTCCCGCTTTTATTTTGCATAATTTCAAAAAATAAAATGAAAAAAATTATAAGTATTATTGCCGTTTTTATTGGTTTGAACACCTATTCCCAAGAAATTAATTTTGGTGCAAAAGCAGGAGTTAATTTTGCTTCCATTGCCGGCGACGATGCCGATGGCCTTAATAACCGCACAAGTTTTCACGTGGGCTTTCTTGCGGAAATCCCACTCGCCCCCAAATTTTCATTGCAACCGGAAATTCAATATTCCGCACAAGGAGCAACGGCAAAAGGAAGGGTTTTTACAACGGAAGGAACTTTTTCTTACGAAGCCAAAATCAAATTGGATTATATTAATCTTCCGGTTATGGCGAACTATTCCATAACCGACAAATTTAGTCTCCAAGCCGGTCCGCAAATTGGTTTTTTGGTTTCCGCAAAAGCCGAAGCCGAAGTTTCCGACGGTATGGAAACCGGAAGTGCAGCTGAAAGTACAAAAGATGATTTCAAAGCCGTGGATTTCGGAATTGGCTTCGGTGCCGAATATGAATTCGCAAACGGGCTTTTTCTCAATGCACGGTATGTACTCGGACTCACCAATATTCTGAAACCCATAGATATTACTTCCATAACCGATCAAGGAAATGATCCAACACTAACCGCGGACGGCAAAAGTTACCAACCCAAAAGCCACAACACCCTTATACAACTTTCTGTGGGATATATGTTTTAGAAATTTTTGAATGGGAATATAAAACGGAAAAATCTCGATTCCACTTTTTTAATTTCCAGAGAATAATAAATCGAATCATTTTGTGAAGAAATTTCTATCTTTACAATTATGAAAATCTGCATTATCAACGGTCCGAACCTCAACCTTTTGGGGAAGCGTGAGCCGCATCTTTACGGGAATTTATCGTTCATGGAATTTTTGGAAAATTTAAAAAGGAACTATCCAAAAATAGAAATCGACTATTTTCAATCAAATATTGAAGGGGAAATCATCGATAAATTGCACGAAGCCGGATTTTCCTGTGACGGCATTATTTTGAACGCCGCAGCCTACACCCACACTTCCGTAGGAATTGGCGATGCAGTAAAAGCCATTGAAAGCCCCGTGGTGGAAGTGCACATCACAAACGTCCATGCCCGCGAAAATGTTCGTCAGAAATCATATATCGCACCGCATGCAAAAGGAATTATAACCGGATTCGGACTCGAAAGTTATGAATTGGCGTTATTGAGTTTAGTTGAAAGTCGTAAGTCATAAGTCGTAAGCTAAAAGTCGTAGGTTGAAAGTCGTATGTCGTTTCTTCTATTTCTTAAAACCAATGCGTTTGCGCTGTAATTGTTCGGTTTGGAGATGGTCTTTGTTCAGCAAATAATGCAGGGCTTGATTAATATCTTTGAATTTGGTGTTCATTTCCTTTTCCAATGCATGGATTGCTTCTTTCAATTCGCCATAATCCGATAAATTTTGCCGCAACAATACAAACGCCCTAATTATGGCAATATTGACTTGTACAGCTTTTTTGCTGTTCAGTACACTGGAAAGCATCGCAACGCCCTGCTCGGTAAAAGCAAAAGGGATTGCGCCGCCAAATTTGCTTTTGGACGGTATCACAAATTGTGATACCAAATTATTAATTTCCTTATCAGTTAGCTGAAACATAAAATCTACCGGGAAGCGCTCTTCATTTCTTCTAACGGCTTGCTTCAAAACACGCGTTTCCACGCCATACATTTCGGCAAGATCAAAATCGAGCATGACGCGTTCCCCTCGAAGATGATGGTTTTTCTCTTGAATAAGTTGAAGTTGCATTTTTTGAAACTATTAAAATAATGGTTCAATTTAAGAAAAAAATTAAAGCATGATAAATCAGATTCTAATCGGCCTTTTTCGCATAAAAGATCTTTCCGTATTTTAGCCTTTCAATTTTTAAAAAGATGAACTATTTTCTTTCCATCCTATTTTTCGTTTTTTCAGTTGTATCCGTTCAGTCACAAATTTTGAACGGCGAAAAACCGACTTATTCACGCGCCGATAGCCTTCGGGGAGGTTTGCGGCCGGAACGTACCAATTTCGATGTCCTCAAATACGATTTGACACTGAAAGTACTTCCGCAAGAAAAATTCATAACGGGTTATAATGAAATCACTTTTGAAGTGAAACACAAGTTGGAAACCATGCAAATTGATCTTTTTGAAAACATGCAGGTTGATTCAATACTTCACAATGGGAAAAAGTTGGAATATGAACGCGAATTCAATGCGGTATTTATTCAATTTGAAGCTCCACTCAAGAAAAATACCGTTCAGAAAATAAAATTTTATTATTCTGGCAATCCGATCGTAGCGGAACATGCACCGTGGGATGGTGGCTTTGTTTTCACAAAAGATTCACTCGGAAATCCGTGGATTTCCACTGCCGTACAAGGAATCGGGGCAAGTTTGTGGTATCCGAACAAAGATACCCAAAGTGATGAACCGGACCAGGGCGCCGAACTTCATATTGCGGTTCCAAACGGTTTGATGGATGTTTCCAACGGACGGCTTATCGGAAAAAAAGATTTGGGCAATGGGTTTACGCAATGGAACTGGAAAGTTGTGAACCCCATCAATAATTATAGCCTTTCCCTAAATATCGGGAATTATGTGCACTTTTCGGGAAAATATAAGACCCTGGATTTAAATTATTGGGTGCTTCCACAAGACCTTGAAAAAGCCAAAAAACAATTTACACAAGTCATTGGAATGATGGATTGTTTTTATGAACATTTCGGTGCTTATCCGTTTATTGAAGATGGTTTTAAACTCGTGCAAACCCCTTACTTGGGAATGGAACACCAAAGTGCCGTAGCTTACGGAAATCATTTTGAAAATGGCTATTTGGGAAGGGATTTGTCCCACACCGGAATCGGGTTGAAATTCGATTTTATTATTATTCACGAATCGGGTCACGAATGGTTTGGCAATAGCATTACGGCTTCCGATATTGCCGATATGTGGATTCATGAAAGTTTTACAACCTATGCCGAATCGGTTTATGTGGAATGTCAGTGGGGAAAAGAAGAAGCCTTGGAATATTTATACGGAATTCGGAAAAACATTCAAAACAAGGCGCCGATTATTGGCGATTATGGTGTAAACAGCGAAGGTTCCGGCGACATGTATTACAAAGGTGCCAATCTTCTGAACACGCTTCGAAGCATTGTAGATGATGATGAAAAATGGTGGTCCATTTTGAGAGAATACAGCCTGCACTTTAGACACAAAATTATCGAGGCAGAAGATGTCATTGACTTCTTTGAGAAAAAAACAGGACGAAAACTGGAGCCGGTTTTTGACCAATATTTACGTTTTGCCGAAATACCGGAACTTCAATTCAAAAAAGAAGACAACCGAGTTTATTTCCGTTGGGAAACCGACGTTAAAAAATTTAAAATGCCGGTCGATATTTTATTGGGCGGAAAGGAAATCCGGATTTTCCCCAAAACCAAATGGCGCAAATTGAAAATCAGCCCGATGGAACCCAAAGAAATTGTCATCGATACTTTGGGTTATTATATCAAATCAAAAACAATTGAGCATTGAAGAATGGAAAAAAACTAAAATAATAATCGCGATTTTTTCATTTGGTTCATGTTTTTAAGTGGTTTGTTCGGAAAAATCTCAGTTTAATTTTCCTTTCAACGTATTCCTCCGGTTTATTTTTCCAGAGTGGGTTTCTTCGAATTTTTCGACAAAATAGATTTTCTTGGGAATTTCATATTTCCGCAGGGATTTTAAGGAATCGATTTGTTTTCTTAATCGTTCCAAAGTTTCTTCTGAAAATTCGGCTTCGACAAAAAGCACCAATTTTTCACCCAAGGAATCATCGGGAAGCGAAGTTATAAAAAAGCGTCGCAATATGATTTTTTCCAGCTTTTTTTCCACTTCTTCCGGATGGATTTTTATGCCCCCGGAATTGATCACATTATCAATTCTTCCTTTCCAAATAAATTTTTTATAAGTCAGAAGTTCCACAATATCATTGGTGACAATGGTTTCGCCTGAAACGTATGGCGCATCGATGACCAGACAGTTTCGGTCGTCAACCGATATACTTACATTTGGAAGAACTTTGAACGGATTTGGTGATTTTTTGTCCTTTTTTCCATTTATTCGCCGTGCGGCAATATGCGAAACCGTTTCCGTCATTCCATAGGTTTCATAAACTTTTGTGCCAATACCCTGCACCAAATTTTGAATATGACAAGACAATGCCCCTCCCCCAACAATTAATTTTTTAATCAAATGCAAGCGGTTCAATGAATTATCGAGTTGAAACGGAGTCATTGCACAAAAATCATAACGCTTGAAAATAAGGTCCAACGGATTGGATTTTGGCGGTGGAGTGTCCATTTTCCAACCCAAAACAATTGCGCGGACCAACATCATTTTTCCAGCGATATAACTTGCCGGCAAACACAACAAAGCCGATGTTCCTGCCGGAAGCTTAAAGAAATGGCTTGTAGCCATCGCGCTGTTCGCCATAAACTGTTTGCGAACTTTTATTCTTTTCGGAGCGCCGGTGGAACCCGAAGTTTTCACTTCCAAAAAATCTTCACCATCCAGCCAATCGAAAATGAATGCGCCGATTTCCGCTTCATAAGGTTCACCTTCTTTGATATAGCGGTTGGCCAAATTCAGCAATCGGTTTTTCTCGAAACTTTCGCCGTTCAACTTAAATTCCGGATGGATAATATTATAAAAAACCTTGTCTTGCATCAAACAAAATTGATGAATTGAAGGCTATAAAATATTTTTTAAGGAATAAAAAATTGTTAAATATTCGGTAAAGTTTCTTCTTCCGGTTTCTCAATTCTTCCAAAAAGCTTTTCACCCCAATTTTTCCAATGATATTTTTTAGCCAAAATGAACAAAAAAATCGTGTAAAAAATAAATGTCGGAAGCATTATATCCAAACCAGCCGTGGGATCGGAAATGTCGATAAGGACGGAATTTGTTTGAAAAGCCGTCCAATCCGCCGTAACCAAAAGCGCGCCAATAAGGTTGTTGCCGGCATGAAAGCCCAAAGCCAATTCCATTCCGTCATCCATTAGGGTCATTATTCCCAACAGAAATCCGGTGCCGATATAATAAAACATAATACTGTTTCCCAGCTTTCCCACCTCAGGATTGAAAAAATGTAGGCCACCAAAAATAATAGAAGTTGTAATTAGAGGAAACCAGCGATTTTTTGCCAAAACGCCCAAACCTTGCATTAAATAGCCACGGAACAAATATTCCTCAAAACTGGTTTGAAGTGGAATCATCACAATTGCGATCAAGCATAACACTAGAAATGGTGCCAAGCGGAAATTCAGTACGTAATCTTCGGGAGAAAAGTAAAAATCAATTCCCGTGGTAATAATCGAGAACGCGCCGATCAATGAAAAAGCAAAGAAAAAACGTTTCCAATCAATTTTTTTTCTAACAGTGGTCACATCCTTTATTTTCTGCTGATGAATCAATCGAATGACCAAAAAAAGTGCGCCCAAACCAACGGCAAAAGATAAAAGCAACAGAAAAAGGTTCAAATTTTTATCCAACACTTGCATCATGTAGGTTTCATCTTTTCCGGCAATCGAAAATCCTTCTTTCACGAGAATGGCAAGCGTCCAAGGAAGTTGACCCACGATGACTCCGAAAATTACACAAACGATACCGACAATATATCGCCAAAAATCTGTTTTCCCTTTGTACGCATTTTCTATGAACATGGTTCTTTTGGTTATGGGTTATGGGTTATGGGTTATGAGTTATGAAATATGAGGAAGGATTTGTTGGTTTTTTAGGTGCCCAAAAATCAAATTCCCTCCCTCCATTTCCAACGGAGATTTAAAATTGTTGGTAAACAAACCGCCGGTGCCCAAACCTTGTGGCATGATGGGGTTTTTCAAAAATGTCCATTGAGCAATAGCATTCAGGCCAATATTGCTTTCCAAGGCGCTAGTAATCCACCAACCAATTTGTTTATTTTCTGCTAAATCAATCCATTGATCGCTTCCCGCAAAACCACCTACCAAACTGGGTTTTAAAATAATAAATTGTGGTCGTATGGTTTGTAGCAATTTCTCTTTGTTCGTTACGCCAAAACAACCAATTAGTTCTTCGTCCAAAGCAATTGAAAGCGGGGTTTTGGCACAAAGTTCGGCCATTTCTTGAATTTGACCTTGCTTTATCGGCTGTTCGATGCTATGCAAATTAAAATCACTTAGGCGTTTCAATTTTTCCAAGGTTTCTTTGGGCTGAAAAGCTCCATTTGCATCCACCCGAATTTCAATATCATTTTCCGAAAATTCTTTCCGAATATATTTCAGTAGTTCCAATTCTGAAACAAAATCTATAGCGCCGATTTTCAGTTTAATACAGCGAAATCCGTGTTTGATTTTTTCGTTGATCTGTTTTTTCATAAACGCCTTTTCCCCCATCCAAATTAATCCGTTGATGGGAATTGACGCTTTTCCCTCTGTAAATTCTGACGGAAACAATTCAAATTCACTTTTGGAAAGCAAGGATTGGAAAGCTGTTTCGATTCCAAATTGAATGGACGGAAATTCAATCAATTCTTGCAATAATTTTTCCTTTCCGAGGGAAATATTTTCACAAACCCAGTTCAGTTTTTCTTCATAATCGGGCCGATCGTCAATACTCAAGCCACGAAACAATGCGCATTCACCGATTCCTGATTTTTTTCCATTTTCAATTTTCAGAAAAAAAGTTTCTTTGGTTTTTAAAATTCCACGGGAAGTACCACTGGGGTTTTTGAAATTTAAGATATAGCGGGAAAAAGATGCCTTCATTTAAATGCTATTTAAAAAATAATGCTTTCACCAAAAACAGCAATGAAAGCAGAAAAGTGCTCAATGCCACTTTTTTCAACTCGGGATCCAAGGTGCCCGGTTGCCGGTTTTTATAAACGGTTCTTACATGAAAAAACAATGGTACAAAAGCAACAAAGTAAAGGGTTCCCATCCAGGATTTTTCAGCAATAAGTACAAAAAGAAGTATCGCGGAAAATGCACCAAAAATTAAAAAATAATGATAGTTTTTGGCACGTTTCGAACCCAATTTCACCACGAGTGTATGTTTTCCCGAAAGTTCATCTCCAATTTGATCGCGCATATTGTTCAGGTTGAGAACCGCTGTGCTCAATAATCCGATGGCCGTGGCGGGAAGAAATATCCAAAAATTGAGTTGATGCACATATAAAAAATAACCGCCGACTACGCTTACCAAACCAAAAAAAATGAAAACGAACACATCGCCCAAGCCGCGATAGCCATAAGCCGAATTTCCGACGGTATATTTTATAGCCGCCGCTATGGCAAAAATTCCGATTGCAAAAAACAAAAAAGAATGCATAAAGTTTTCGGCACCAAAAGCGAAATATATCAGCAAAACAGCAAAGAAGAGTGTTAATAAACTGGTCCAAACAACAGCTTTTTTCATTTCTCGGTGGGAAATTATGCCGCTTTGCAACGCGCGCATTGGGCCGGTTCTTTTTTCGTTGTCCGTTCCTTTGACACCATCGCCATAATCGTTGGCGAAATTCGATAAAACCTGAAGTCCGAGGGTTGTCAAAATAGCAAAAATGAAAATTTGCCAATCAAAGGCATCCCTTCGGATGGCCAAAGCCGTTCCGACCAATATTCCCGCTATAGACAATGGCAAAGTCCGCAAACGTGCAGCGGAAATCCAGGTTTTTAATTTCATTTGGTTTTATTTGTTGCTAGAACAACTTTTCCAAAATTTGGAACTTTGGAAAAGTTTCATCCATTCATTGGATTTTCTTTCCTTTGTAAAAGTACAAAATCACTTGAATATGGCTTCCAATGAAAAGCAAGTTTCCTATAAAACCACCAATTCATATTCCACACTCAACCAACTGAACGAAAACACAAAAAACGTATGGATTTCCTTCCACGGTTTGGGTTATTTAAGCCGGTATTTCATTCGGTATTTTAGTGGGTTGAACAAAGAAGAAAATTACATTATTGCGCCTCAGGCACCTTCAAAATATTACCAAGAAAAAGATTTCCAATATGTTGGCGCGAATTGGCTGACGCGGGAAAACACGCTGGAAGACACGAAAAATATTTTGAACTATTTGGATGCGATTTTTCAGACGGAAAACTTACCCGCCGATCGACGGCTTATTCTTTTTGGTTATTCACAAGGTGTTTCCGTTTGCATGCGATGGATGGCTTCGCGAAAAATTCAATGTGATATGTTGGTGATCCATTCCGGCGGAATCCCAAAAGAACTGGTATCTGAAAATTTTGCTTATTTACGCAAAGCGGAAGTAGTTCTTGTTTATGGAAAAGATGATGGGTATTTGACTCCCGAAATGGAAAAATCGCAGTCTGAATTTGCTAAGAAACTTTTTGGTGAAAAATTGAGCATCGTTCCGTTTGAAGGAAAACATGAAGTCAATCGAGAAGTGATTCGAAAAATTGCTTCAAATACGCAATTTTAAAAACAAAACCACGGCCCGAAAGCCGTGGAATTGAAAAAAACCGTGGTCAACGATGTAATCGTGTTTTTGAACGGTTCCCCCAAACCTAACCAAGGTACAATTTTCTAAGCATGTTGCATATCGTGCTTGCCTTCTTTTATTTCTTCAATGACTTTTGCATTAAAGGCTTCCAAATCTTTTGGGCTGCGGCTTGTCACCAAACCTTCATCAACCACTACTTCCTTGTCCACCCAATTTGCCCCCGCATTTTCCAAATCTTTCCGAACAGAGTGATAAGAAGTCATGGTTCGTCCTTCGACCACTTCTGCGTTAATCAATGTCCAAGGGCCGTGACAAATAGCCGCAACGGGTTTGTGTTCTTCAAAAAATCCTTTCACAAAATTCAAAGCACTTTCATTAACCCGCAATTTATCCGGATTTATTACACCGCCCGGCAAAACCAGTGCGTTGTAATCTTTGGAATTGACTTCTTTCAGAATTTTATCGACCGCATATTCATTCGACCAATTTCCTTTTGTCCAACTTTTGATATTTCCTTTGTCGATACTAACAATTTCTACTTGAAACCCTTCGTTTTCCATCGCTTGTTTGGGCGATTTCAATTCGCTTTCCTCAAATCCATCGGTAGCCAAAATGGCAACTTTCTTTTCCATAATTACTATATTTTAGTGTTTATTGAATGATACTTCAAAGATAAAATGCATGTAAGGCAAAGGCTATTAAAGAACCACTAAACATTTTGGGTAAATGGTTAAATTTATGCCAACAAATATTAATTCCTTACGGCTTTTTACGAATATTACAGTAGAAATGGAAATAAAATTATTTTTTTGAACACCGTTTTTGACGTTCTTTTTGTATTTTTAGTTCCTGTCCTCTCGACTGCGCTCGAGGTGACAATCGTAAATGATCCAACTTATCTTTTGGTCCGCAATTTTCCATTGAGAACCAAAATAATGTCCAAAAACCAGTTGCGCGCATACTATAAACCCTTTTGTTATGGAATATGAAGCTTACGTAACGATTGCGGTAATTGTGGTGGCTTTTGCACTTTTCATCACCGAATATTTCAGCATTGATCAAATTTCCATTTCCATCATAATTGTTTTGGTGCTCACAGGGGTTTTAAGTCCTGAAGATGGCGTAAAAGGCTTTGCAAATCCGGCCACCATCACTGTTGCGGCTATGTTTGTAATCAGTGACGCGCTTCTCAGAACTGGCATCGTGGAAAGCATTACCCCTGTTTTCATTCGGCTGATCAAAAAGAGTTATTATTTGTCTATTTTAGGAATTTCAACTATTACGGCCGGGATTAGCGCGTTTATAAATAATACGCCGGTCGTGGCTACTTCCATACCAATTGTGATGGCCGCGGCAAAAAAAACAAAGTTTTCACCGGCAAAATTCTTGATCCCGCTCTCTTACGGTGCAATTTTTGGCGGAACCTGCACCTTAATCGGAACCTCAACAAATCTATTGGTAAGTGGAATAGCGGTGAGTTATGGGCTCGAACCTTTCAGCATGTTTTTAATGGCTCCTCTCGGGCTGGTTTTCTTGGGAATCGGGGTTTTATACTTGACCATCTTTTCCAAAAAATTACTACCGGAATCAACGGTGGGCGACGATTTGACAAAAGCTGTTTCACTGAAAAATTATCTTACGGAAATAAAAGTCATTCAAAATTTGACAGAATCAAAAGAACCGATCACGATTTCCAATTTGTTCAAACAAGACGGCATGCAAGTTTATGTCGATCAACTTTACCGCGGAAACAAAGTGATGAAAGATCCATCGCTCAACACCGTTTTGTTCAAAGGCGATCATCTTTTGGTGCGCGGTGAAATGGAAAAAATAAAAAACCTGCTGAAGAACGAATCCCTGAATGTTTCCACCAAGTTGGGAACACGAAATTTTAGAGAGAAAGAAACCAAACTTATTGAAATAATTTTATTGCCAAACTCGGAATTGATCAACAAAAAACTGAACGACACGGATTTCTTTCATAAATACAGAAGCAAAGTGTTGGCAATCCGGCAACGTGGAAAACAACGTTTGGAAGATTTAAATTTCATTTATCTTCGGGCTGGTGATATAATCTTATTGCAAACCGATAAAGAAGGCACAGAATTATTGCAATCCAGCGAACGCAAAAAAAGGGCCGCGTTTATTTCTTTAAGTGAAACGGGCCTGAAAAAAATTGACAAGAAAAAACTGATCGTTGCAGTTTTCACGATTGTTACCATGGTTACCTTGGCCTCAACCGGTATTTTAGATATCATGACCGCTGCGCTCGCGGCGGTAGCTGTTTTGCTTTTTGCCAAAATATCTTCTACCCAAGATGCCTATCGGGCAATTGACTGGAAAGTGATCGTTCTTTTGGCCGGGGCCCTGAGTTTGGGTGAAGCGATGCAGCAAAGCGGACTGTCGAAAATTTTGGCACAGTGGCTCGTGGATCATGTGGGTGAAATGCTTGGCCCCACAATCCTTATTTCGGTTTTGTACGTCATAACCACTATTTTAACCGGAATTATGTCGAACAACGCCACGGCCGCATTACTGGCCCCAATAGCAATTTCACTTTCCGTTTCTTTCGATGTCAGCCCCCTACCCTTTTTGATGGCCATCACTTTTGCCGCCAGCGCCGATTTTATGACGCCAATTGGTTATCAGACCAACACCATGGTTTATAGTGCCGGAAACTATGCGTTCAAAGATTTTTTGCGAATCGGAACTCCTCTGAATATTTTGTTTTGGATTCTTGCCACATTTCTGATTCCGTACTTTTATCCGTTGTGATTCATGTAGCTAAAATTCAATTCTTATGAAAACCTATTCTTTCCATTTTCTCATTCTACTCCTTTGTATTGGCAGTGTCAGTTGCAAAGATGCTTCGGAAAAAAAGAAAGTAGATCCGTTCGAAAACAGTCAAAATGTTGAAAATACCGAATATTCAAAATCCGATTTTTTGGAAAAAATTACCGAAGGTTCGGCGGAAATAGTTCCCGGAAAATCGATTGGTAAAATCCGTGTTGGCGACAAACCGGAAAATTTATATGAAAAATTGGGCAACCCGGATAAGGGACAAGCGGGAATGTGCAAAAGTATGTCGCAGTGGATTTATGGAAAAAATTCACAAAAAAGCTTGATTGTTTTTACCGAATGCGATCCGGATGATGAGATGCGTCCGCATATACTTTGGATTCGAACGAGCGATCGCACTTTTAAAACCAAGAACAATTTAGGCGTGGAAAGCTCCACAAAAGAAATAGAAACGAATTTCCCCAACATGAAAATCATCGGCAGTTATCGCGATACGCTGACCAATCAAAAAATAGTAATAAAAAACGCACAAGCCGCTGGAATTACTTTTGAATTGGAAAAACAAAAAGATGGAACTTGTCGCGCCGTAATGGTGAATGAAAAAGGGAAACCACCACATATTGCCTATTTTTCATTTTATCCGGATTTGGAATTGGAGAATTAAAATGTAGGACTTCTCTCATGAACAAACCCGTCAAATTTTGAAAACCTGACGGGCTTATTGGGCAAAATTTCCCTCATTTAAAATGACTCAACTTTACCAAAGTATGAATTTATGGTTGGAAACTTCACCTTTGCTATTTTTTATTTTCACAAAATAGACCGAGGCCTCAAGAAAACCCAAGAAAATAGAATTATTTTCCGTGGAAATATTTTCGCTTTCGAACACCTTTTTCCCTGTAACATCAAACAGAAGAATACTTAGTTTTCCATCGGGAAGATTCTGAAATTCTATACTTTTTGATCCAGATCGAAACAGCCGAATATTTGTTTGCTTAAAATTCTGAACGTTTAAAGATTCGCAACTTCCCGGTAAATTGAAAAGCATTCCTACTTCCTGAGCGGTCAAAGCTCTTTTGTACAATCGAACATCATCCAAAAAACCTATAAATCCGCGGCCCATTTCAAAATTCACAATATTGTCGCCGATATTAAATTCGTCACCGCTATAAGCCATGCTGTTTCGCAACACATTATCACGGTACAGTTTCACCGAACTTCCATCAAGAACCATTACAAAATGGTGCCAGTTTTCGGTGTCATTGTACAAAGTTGGATCTTGGTTCCAATCATTGTCCCAAATCCCCAAACCATACGTGTTATCGCCAATCAAAGGAGTGTTCATATCGTAAACACTCATTTCAAAACCAGAAGTTGGGGTACCACCTTTCTGAAATAAAACTTCATAATTTCCTGCCAAGGTATTGTTCATTTTGAACCAAAGACTAACGCTAAATATATCGCCCTGAACCAATTGGTTAACGGCATTGACCGGAAGCGCTATAAATTCATCGGTTTGACCCGAAAATGCAACCGCGCAATGGGCATTTCCATTCCGGTCTTCGGCAAAAGTTTCCATTCCCGAAAGCAATGCCGTGCTGTTTCCGGTTAGGTCGGCGACTTCATTGCTAAAATCGATTTTCATGACCAAATCGCTGTCGATGTCTTGTGCATGTGTAACCGAGATGCTTAAAATTAAAAGAAAAGATAAAATTGTTTTCATATTGACTGGATTTTTGATTATTGTGTTTATTATTAAACAATTTAGCAGCAAAAAACCCCCTCATTTTTTTTAAAATATTTCCTGCAAAAAAAAGGAAGCAGAAAAATAGTGTTATTTTTCTGCTTCCTTTTGAAATAATTACTTTTCCGCGAAGGAATGTCGATTTATTGTTTCAAAGCGCCCATCACTTCCGCAACTTTCTTTCCTATTTCTGCTGGTGAATCAACCACATAAACCCCACTTTCTTTCAAAATTTTCTTTTTGGCTTGTGCGGTATCATCGCTTCCGCCTACAATGGCTCCCGCGTGGCCCATTGTTCGCCCGGCGGGTGCTGTTTCGCCCGCGATAAAGCCAACAACCGGTTTTGATGTGCCACTTTCTTTGATCCATCGTGCGGCATCGGCTTCGAGTTGACCGCCGATTTCACCGATCATAACCACACATTCGGTTTCGGGGTCGTTGATAAGCATTTCGACTGCTTCTTTGGTAGTGGTTCCGATGATCGGATCGCCACCAATTCCAATTGCCGTGGTAATTCCCAATCCTTGTTTTACCACTTGATCGGCAGCTTCGTAGGTTAAAGTTCCTGATTTAGAAACGATTCCCACATTTCCTTTTTTGAAGACAAATCCAGGCATAATTCCCACTTTCGCCTCGCCCGGCGTAATCACACCAGGGCAATTCGGCCCCACCAAACGGCAATCTTTATCTTTTATATATTCAGCAACTTTGATCATATCCGCCACAGGAATTCCTTCGGTAATAGTAATGATTACTTTTATTCCGGAATCCGCAGCTTCCATAATTGCATCGGCCGCAAAAGCCGGTGGCACAAAAATAATACTGGTATCGGCAGCGGTTTTTTTCACGGCATCCGCCACTGTGTTGAACACCGGACGGTCCAAATGGGTTTGACCGCCTTTTCCGGGTACGACACCGCCCACAACGTTCGTTCCATATTCGATCATTTGTTCGGCGTGAAACGAACCTTCACTTCCAGTAAATCCTTGTACGATTACTTTAGAATCCTTATTAACTAAAACACTCATGATTATTTGAATTTTTGCTTTGCAAATGTAGTTTTTTAAGCAAAGTTTAAAAAGTTTTTATTCGGCAATTTTTTTCGTCTTCAATTCTTTTCATTCCAACACGTTGTTTTCGGAATAAGGATATTCATATAGAATAAAATCGGCACTGCCATATTTTGAAACCCATTCCGTTTTGAATTTTTTGTAATACCATAACGCCGGATATGGCGGAACGTTCATTTCTTCAAAAGACCACTGAAACAACGGAATTCTTTGATTTTCCCCACAATCCACAAAAGCCCATTTTTCGTTGGTGTACTGAAGCAAATCTTTGGTTTTTTCGGTTTTTGAAAAACAAATATCCATCCTGATCTCCTTTCCTGAATATAATCCGGATGAAAGATATAAGTCCCAATATCCTATAAAATTCAACAACGGCAACACGGTCCAAAAAATGATTACAATCGGATTTGCACCTTTTAAAAGCTTTTTGAAAGAAAAATCTACCGAACCTCTGAAAAATAAAAAATACAAAAAGACGATCATAGCAACATTCCACGGCCAAACAACACTATTATAATCTATTCCCGTGGGTCCGATCAGCAGCAAAATGAATACATGCATGGCCATCAGCACCAATGCGGGAATTTTCTTGTTTTTTAGAAACAACAAAGCCAAACCGCCGATTATTTCTATGATTGGAAGCAAAAGCCCCGCATAATGCACAAAAATATTCGCAATGATTTTCAAAGAAAAGCCCAAGAAATTCCCCAAAATCATTCTGCCCCAAGTACTGAACAAATATGCACCATTAAATTTGTGCATTCCGCTGAAAATATAAATCATACTTAGTAGAAATAGTATTGCGGAAAAGAATTTTCTGTCGTCATTTTTATTGATTAGAAAAACCAAAACCATAAAAAGGTATTGATATTCCCACGGCTGCCAACGGGTTATATCCAAAGAACAAGCCGCGATTTCAATTATTAACAATGAAAGAAGCAACGGATTGTTTTTGGGAAAAACAAGGAGAAAAATCAATAAAAACAAGGATGAAGCAAAAAGGAACAAATGAAACCAGGAAGGCAGTTCGGGGAAAAAATTGAAAGATGGAACTACGGGAAAAAACCGATCGGCCAACCAAACTTTATAACTTATGAGTTTTGCGAGCAGCCAAAAGAAAAAGGTCGTTCGCAATATGGCTGACGGTCTCTCAAGCATAATGGGAAATTACGAAAATTCGGGGACTGTAAAATATTATTTTTTCTGTGCTTTTAGCAAGCCTGGGATTTGTCGAATTGCTGCCATTTCCTTTAAATATTTTTTGGCTTCCACGGCGGGACTTCCGAAATATTTTGTGTTTGGCCGCGTGTCTTTTGAAATCCCCGATTGTGCAAAAACCTCCGTTCCTTGGGCGATCCTGACATCACTTCGAATGCCAACTTGGCCCCAGATTGTAACTTCATCTTCCACGATCACGCAACCCGCGATGCCAGTTTGTGCGGCGATCAAGCATTTTTTTCCGATAAACGTGTCATGGCCGATATGCACTTGGTTGTCGATTTTTGTTCCTTCCCCGATAATCGTATCGCCACTTACCCCTCGATCTATACTGCAAAGCGCACCCAACTCCACATTATCTTTCAAAACCACGCGGCCGCCGGATTTTAGTTTATCGAAGCCTTCGGGACGATTTTTATAGTAAAACGCATCTGCTCCCAAAACCGTCCCCGCATGAATGATCACATTGTTCCCAATAACACAATGATCATAGATACTAACATTTGAATGAATTAAACAATTTTCACCAATCACCACATGATTTCCTATGAAAACATTGTGTTGAATGATGGTATTCTCCCCTATTTCAGCTGAATCGGAAATCGTGTTGGCCGATTTTTCGAATGGTTTAAAATATTCTGTAAGTTTATTGAAATCGCGAAAAGGATCGCCTGAAACCAACAAAGCTTTTCCTTCGGGACAATCGACATTTTTATTGATAAGTATCACCGATGCATTGGAATCAAGTGCCCTTTGGTAATACTTCGGATGATCGACAAAAACAATATCCCCTTTGTTCACCACATGAATTTCGTTCATTCCCAAAACAGGAAAATCCGGATCGCCCACAAATTTCGAAGAAATGATCGTTGCAATTTGTTTTAAAGTATGTGGTTGCGGAAATTTCATTTGAAATGAATAAGGTTTAATGAATAAGGTTTAATCGTTTAATCGTTTAATTGTTTAACCGTTTAATTTTAGGAGAAGCCGGTGAACAGAGTCAAAATTAAGAACGAAATTTGCAAATCCCATCGTTAAATCCAGTACTGAACACTGCCACTGCAAACTGAAAACTATTTATTCTTTCACCCGTTCTTTATAGGTTCCTTTTTCGGTTTCGATCTTAATTTTGTCGCCTTCATTGATGAACAACGGCACGTTCACTTCAGCTCCCGTTTCAACAATGGCGGGTTTGAAAGCATTGGTGGCCGTGTTTCCTTTCACGCCCGGTTCGGTGCTTGTCACTTCCAAAACAACGCTGGCGGGCATTTCCACAGAAAGCGGCATATTGTCTTCTGTATTGATAAGCACGGTTACCACTTCGCCTTCCTTTAGCAGGCCGGGCGAATCCAAAGCTGCTTCCAACAACCGTATTTGGGTATAATCTTCCGTGTTCATAAAATGATAGAATTCCCCATCGTTGTACAAAAACTGGAATTTATGGGTTTCCACCCTCACTTCCTCAATTTTATGCCCTGCGGAAAATGTGTTTTCCAAAACCTTTCCTGTAGTGACACTTTTGAGTTTGGTGCGCACAAATGCCGGTCCTTTTCCCGGTTTCACATGCAAAAATTCGATGATTTTATAAATATCGTGGTTGTATCGGATGCACAATCCGTTTCTGATGTCGCTGGTACTGGCCATTTCTTTTTGAGTTAGGAGTTAGGAGTTATGGGTTGTATGAACGGGTGAATTTATGACTGCGGTGAATAGGTGTATTTTATTCAAGGTCCAATTAACACAAAATTCAATTTTCATTATCATTTTTTTGACTTTTTCCATAATTTACTTATTCACTCATTCACAAATTACTAATTCATTAATTCGAAAAATATCCCTTCATAATCCCACGTTGTGAGTTTTTAATGAATTCCAAAATTTCGTCGCGTTCGGAAGTAGCCTCCATTTCGGCTTCGATAATAGCAACTGCTTGTGAATTATTATAATTTTTCTGGTATAAAATACGATAGATATTCTGAATTTCCCTTATTTTTTCTGTCGAATACCCACGACGACGAAGGCCGATGGAATTTATTCCCACAAATGATAAAGGTTCGCGACCGGCTTTTACATAAGGCGGAACATCTTTCCGCACCAAGGAACCTCCGGTTACAAACGCGTGGGCGCCAATATGGCAAAATTGTTGGATCGCCGCCATGCCCGCTAAAATCACATATTCGCCAACCACAATATGTCCCGCCAACGTACTGTTATTGGAAAAAATACAGTTATCGCCCACCACACAGTCATGTGCAATGTGGCAATATGCCATAATCCAACAGTTATTTCCGATTTTGGTTTTCATTCGATCAGTGGTGCCACGATTGATGGTCACACATTCGCGAATAGTGGTATTGTCGCCAATTTCCGTGATGGTATCTTCGTCATTGAATTTTTTATCTTGTGGCACCGCGGAAATCACCGCACCAGGAAAAATGCTGACGTTCTTCCCAATTCTCGCTCCTTCCATAATGGTCACATTCGATCCGATCCACGTTCCCTCGCCGATCACAACGTTGTTGTGAATGGTGGTAAATGGCTCGATGACCACATTTTTTGCGATTTTCGCACCTGGATGCACATAAGCTAAAGGTTGGTTCATGATGGGTTTATTTTTGAAATTTGGGCCATTAATTCGGCTTCGCAACACAGCTTTTCATTTGCGTACGCATAGCCCCGCATATGGCAAATCCCCCGCCGAATTGGCGATATTAAGTCACATTTGAACACCAAGGTATCGCCGGGCACCACTTTTCGTTTGAATTTAACTTTGTCAATTTTCATAAAATAAGTCAGGTAATTCTCCGGATCGGGTACCGTACTTAAAATCAGGATACCGCCGGTTTGCGCCATTGCTTCCACGATAAGTACGCCCGGCATCACTGGTGCACCCGGAAAATGCCCCGCGAAAAACGGCTCATTCATGGTCACATTTTTTGTGCCGACCACATGCGTTGATGATAATTCGAATATTTTATCCAACAACAAAAATGGCTGACGATGCGGCAACATCGCCATAATTTGGTTGATATCCATCAGAGGTTCTTGGTTCAAATTGATTTGGGGAACCAGGTTTCGTTTCTCTGTTTTGATGATTTTGGCCAACTTTTTGGCAAATTGGGTGTTCACAAAATGACCGGGTTTGTTGGCGATCACTTTTCCGCGAATGCGAACGCCCACTAAGGCCAAATCACCAACAACGTCCAATAATTTGTGTCGTGCCGCTTCATTTGGATAATGTAGGGTCAAATTATCTAAAATCCCGTTTGGTTTAATGGATATGGAATCTTTTTTGAAAGCAACTTTCAATTTTTCAGTGGTTTCGGGGGAAAGTTCCTTGTCCACATAAACGATGGCGTTATTTAGATCGCCGCCGCGGATCAGACCATGTTCCAACAGCATTTCCAATTCATGGAGAAAACTAAAGGTGCGCGCATCGGAAATTTCATTTTTAAATTCCGATAAATTTTTGATGGAAGCATTTTGGGTGCCGAGAACTTTGGTTCCAAAATCAACCATGGTTGTAATTTCGTATTCTTCCGCAGGCATTAAAATAATTTCACTCCCCGTTTCCTGGTCCGAATACGAAATTATTTCTTTCACAATGTATTCTTCCCGATCGGCTTCCTGTTCAACAATTCCGGCCTTTTCCAAAGCCTCTACGAAAAACTTGGAAGAACCGTCCATAATCGGTGGTTCTGAAGAATCGAGTTCTATCAAAACATTATCGATTTCCAAACCAACACAGGCCGCGAGCACATGCTCCGACGTTTGGATGTCCACACCATTTTTTTCGAGCCGTGTTCCACGTTCGGTGCTGACCACATATATTGCTTCGGCAGGAATAATGGGGCTTCCTTCCAAATCGATTCGTTTAAAAGCATACCCGTGGTTTTCGGGAGCGGGTTTGAAGGTCAATGTTACCTTTTTTCCCGTATGGAGTCCAACGCCAACTAAAGTGGATTCGTTTTGGATGGTCCGCTGTTTGTTTGTTTTCTTATCCATTGGAGTTCAACTTTGTTTCAAGTTCTTCTAATTTCTCAACTATTTTCGGCAAATTTTTAAAATGTACATACGATTTGTTATAGTCGCTATAATTCAGCGCAGGCGAACCTTGCAAAATTTCATCATCCTTTACGTTTCTGCCTATTCCTGATTGCGCTTGTATTTTTACGCGATCGCCAATTGTAATATGTCCTACAATTCCGACTTGTCCGCCGATAAGGCAGTTTTTACCGATTTTTGTGGAACCGGCAACTCCGGTCTGGGCAGCGATCACCGTGTTTTCGCCAATTTCAACATTATGGGCAATTTGGATTTGATTGTCCAGTTTTACGCCTTTCCGAATAATGGTGGAACCTAAGGTCGCCCGATCAATGGTGGTTCCTGCGCCAATATCGACATAATCTTCTAAAATTACGTTCCCAATTTGGGGGATTTTGCTATAATCGCCTTCCTCTTTCGGTGCAAAACCAAAACCATCGGAACCCACCACGGCACCACTTTGAATTACGCAGGAATTTCCAATAACTGTTTCGGAATAAATTTTTGCTCCCGAAAAAACCGTTACATCATTGCCGATTTTCACATTATCACCTATGTAAGCATTGGGATAAATTTTCACATTGTTCCCCATTTTCACATTGTTTCCAATGTAGGAAAAAGCACCAATATAGCAGTTTTCGCCATATTTTGCGCGTTCTGAAATAAAACTTGGCTTTTCAATCCCGGACTTGTTCAATTTAACTTGATTATAATATTCCAATAATTTTGAAAAAGACTGGTACGGATCTTTCACCTTTATCAACGTGGCGGTAATTTTCTTTTCGGGAACAAAATCTTTTCCAACAATGCATATTGAAGCGTTTGTGGAATAAATGAAATTTACATATTTTCGATTGGATAGAAACGTAAGGGAACCTTTCGATCCTTCTTCGATTTTTGCCAATTTAAAAATCTCAGTCGCGGGATTTCCCACTATTTCTCCTTGAAGGATTTCGGCGATTTGTGCGGCGGTGAATTTCATTCCGACAAAAATAGAAAAAATTAACGATAGAACGGTGATGGTTTAATTGCCGGGAAAACAGGAACGATTTGTTTGCGCCGATCATCACCAATACCGTTTCCACGGAAATCGTTGAAAATTTGGGGATTGAAAACAATAGCAAATTAGCCGATCAGATTATACTTTATCCGAATCCGGCCGAAAACGAACTTCATATTCAGATGACTTCGGGAATACTTTTAAAACGAATGACGATTTACAATTTGCAAGGCCAAGAAATATTGGTTCAAAAGAGAAAAGAAGCGATCAATATTGAAAACTTGACTTCTGGAATGTATTTGCTGAAAATTGAAACGGATAAAGGAACGCTTGTGCGCCAATTGATCAAAAATTGAATAAAACTTTTTGCGCTCGCAAAGACGCCAAGTCGCAGAGAATGAATTTTGCGCCTTTGCGACTTTGCGAGATTTCAACCCACAAAAACCTGATCAAATTTCATTGAAAACATCCATTAATCTTTTGTGCATTTCTTCTGTATAATCCAAATGTGTGACAATTCGCAATTTTCCTTTTCCCATGGAACTTATTAGAATATTTTTCTTTTTCAGTTCTTCCAAAAAATTGGTTTCGGAAATGTCATTGGCCAATTCAAAAATTACAATATTGGTTTCCACGGGTTCCACTTTTGAAACATAAGATTGTTTTTCCAAAGTTTCCCCAAGTTCCTTCGCTCGCTGATGATCTTCTTTCAAACGCTCAATATGATTATCCAACGCATACATTCCGGCAGCGGCAAAAAAACCAATCTGTCGCATCGCGCCGCCCAAAACTTTCCGAACGCGAAGTGCATTTTTCATGATATTTTCATCTCCGATCAGAACCGATCCTGCCGGAGCGCCCAATCCTTTTGAAAGGCAAATAGAAATCGTATCGAAAATTTCCCCATACATTTTGGGAGTTTCTTTTTTGGCAACCACGGCATTGAACAAACGTGCACCGTCGAGATGATAACCCAAAGAATGTTCATCGCAAACCTTGCGCATTTTCTTGAGTTCCCCAAAATCGTAAGCAGCGCCCCCGCCTTTGTTGGTCGTGTTTTCCACACAAACCAGGGAAGTCAGCGGACTGTGGTAAAAATCGGGTGGGTTGATGGCTTCTTCAACTTGTTCTGCAGTGATCATTCCACGATCGCCATCGATCAATTTGCAAGAAACACCGCTGTTGAACGAAGCGCCGCCACCTTCAAAATTATACACGTGCGCCCATCTGTCGCAAATGAGTTGTTCTCCTGGTTGGGTATGTAATTTTATTGCCGTTTGGTTCGCCATGCTTCCCGAAGGAAAAAACAGGGCATTCGATTTCCCAAACATTCTCGCCAATCGTTCTTCCAACGCGTTCACCGTCGGATCTTCGCGGTAAACATCATCGCCGACTTCGGCCGCCATCATCGCTTTTCGCATTTCTGCCGTGGGTTTTGTTACGGTGTCGCTTCTTAAATCGATCATTTTGGATTTTTGAAATTAAGGTTTAAAAGTAGAAAATAAAACCCAAATAATTTTACAAAACCGGTGCAAAGCTTATTTTTGTCGAACATTAAAATTTGTAAGAAAATGATTACTTCCGATAAAATCGAAGACCTTCAAGACCGTATCACCGCCCTAAGACAATATCTTTGACGTTGATGCGAAAAAAATAGAAATTGCGAATTTAGAAGAAAAAACCCTTGCCCCGGGATTTTGGGACGATTCGCAAGTTGCCGAACTTCTTCTAAAAGAAATCAATTCCGAGAAAAAATGGGTACAGGGCTACGAAAATGCCGTTTCCCTTTTTGACGATTTGGAAGTGATTTTCGAATTCCACAAAGAAGGCGAAGCTTCCGCCGAAGACCTGCAAGAACGCTACGACAAAACCGTGGAATTGGTCGAAGAACTGGAATTCCTGAATATGCTTTCCGAAGAAGGCGACAATCTTCCCGCAATTCTGCAAATAACCGCGGGTGCCGGTGGCACGGAAAGTTGCGATTGGGCGGGAATGCTGCTCAGAATGTATTTGATGTGGGCCGAAAAAAAGGGTTTTGCCGTCAAAGAACTCAATTATCAGGCGGGCGAAGTCGCCGGCGTAAAAACAGTTACCCTTGAAATTGATGGCGAATTTGCATTTGGGTGGTTGAAAAGCGAAAACGGTGTGCATCGATTGGTGCGCATTTCACCTTTCGACAGCAATGCCAAGCGCCATACTTCCTTTGCGTCCGTGTATGTTTACCCGTTGGCCGATGATTCCATTGAAATAGATATCAATCCGGCCGATATTTCTTGGGAAACCATGCGTTCTTCCGGCGCCGGCGGACAAAATGTGAACAAAGTGGAAACGGCCGTTCGTTTGCGGCATGCGCCCAGCGGAATCGTAATTGAAAATTCGGAAACACGTTCGCAATTGGACAATAAGACAAAAGCGATGAAACTGTTGAAGTCGCAGTTGTACGAAATCGAATTGAAAAAGCGCCAAGCTGCGCGCGATGAAA
>DASSWN010000213.1:0-2800 GCA_035704905.1 Flavobacteriaceae bacterium | reverse complement strand
GAAGCCGGCAAATTTACTTTTCGACCATTGATATATATGCTTGCGGCGGCATTTCGAATCTTCAACGATCCTTGAATGGAAATAACGCCCGGGGTTTTTTCCAAAATTCCCCAAGCATTATCACTGGAAAGACTGGTGTTTTCCACGTTGAAAATCAGCCGGTCTGCTTTTCGCACGATTCGAGGCCTTTCTGCATATAACCTAACTTCTTTTAGCTCAGAAGTATTCTCTGTTAAAACTATGCGGAAAGTTTGTTGATTTTTGGAAGAATCTGTTTTGGAAATGGAAGTTTCATATCCGATAAAGCTAACCTTTAAAAGATAGTTTTCCTTTGCGGGAAGTTTCAACAGAAATTTTCCATCTTCGGTGGTTACCGTTCCGGAAATCGCAGTGGAATCAGTTTCGGCCAAAAGAATAACATTTGCAAAAGCGATTGGCATCGCGGTAGAACCCACCACAATTCCAGAAATTTCTTTTTGGCAAAATCCCGTCTGGAAACTTCCAAAAAATAATGTCAAGAAGATATAATTATGGAATTTCAATCTTCGTAATTGTTAATTATTTTAGCATTAGCAAGATAATACAATCTCCAAAAAACGCACAACATTTTTTCGTTTTTATTCGTCTATATTTGCAAAAAAAACGGAGCATCTTTTTTATGCTCCAAATGGATAAATCAAATCCATTTTGCAGGAGAAAAAAACATGAAATATATTCGGAATTTTTGCATTATTGCTCACATCGACCACGGAAAAAGCACTTTGGCCGATCGCTTATTGGATTTCACCGGCTCGGTGACCGATCGCGAAAAGCAAGCACAGGTTCTCGACACCATGGATCTGGAGCGTGAACGCGGCATCACTATTAAATCGCATGCGATTCAAATGGATTATGTGCACGAAGGCCAAGCTTACGTCCTGAATTTGATCGATACCCCGGGTCATGTCGATTTTTCTTATGAAGTTTCCCGATCTATCGCCGCTTGCGAAGGCGCCTTGTTAATTGTGGATGCCGCCCAAAGCATTCAGGCGCAAACGATTTCCAATTTATATTTGGCATTGGAAAACGATTTGGAAATTATTCCCGTTTTGAACAAAATCGATTTGCCGAGCGCAAATCCGGAAGTTGTCACCGACGATATTGTGGATCTTTTGGGCTGCGATCCGGCAGAAATAATTCCCGCCAGCGGAAAAACCGGATTAGGGGTAAAGGAAATTTTGACCGCTATTATTGAACGCATTCCCCCACCAACGGGAAAAATTGATGCTCCCTTGCGCGCGTTGATTTTTGATTCGGTTTACAATCCTTTTCGAGGTGTGGAAACCTATTTCCGGGTAATTAACGGAAGCATTAAAAAAGGCCAACATATTAAATTCATTGCAACTGGAAAAAACTATTATGCCGATGAAGTGGGCACGTTACGCCTAAAACAATTTCCCAGGGAAGAAATAAAAACCGGCGATGTTGGCTACTTGATTACAGGAATAAAAGACGCGCGCGAAGTGAAAGTGGGCGACACCATAACAGATGCAAAAAACCCAACCACCGAAGCCGTGGCGGGGTTCGAAGATGTTAAACCAATGGTTTTTGCAGGAATTTATCCGGTGGACACGGAAGATTATGAAGAATTGCGTGCTTCTATGGAAAAACTGCAATTGAACGACTCTTCATTGGTCTTCATTCCGGAAAGTTCGGCGGCACTGGGATTCGGTTTTCGCTGCGGATTTTTGGGAATGCTTCATTTGGAAATTGTACAGGAACGTTTGGAGCGCGAGTTCGATATGACCGTTATTACCACGGTACCTAATGTTTCGTACCATGCCTTTACGAACAAAAATCCGGAAGTTCCTGTTTTGGTCAACAATCCGTCCGATTTGCCGGAGCCTTCCACGTTGAACCGCGTGGAAGAACCGTTTATTAAAGCCAGCATCATCACAAAAGCCGATTTTGTAGGGCCTGTCATGTCGCTTTGTATTGAAAAAAGGGGGCAAATTACCCATCAAACCTATTTGACCACGGAACGTGTGGAACTTACTTTCGATATGCCCTTGGCGGAAATTGTTTTTGATTTTTACGATCGGTTAAAAACCGTTTCAAAAGGATATGCGTCCTTCGATTATTCCCCAATTGGGATGCGCCCTTCAAAATTGGTGAAAGTCGATATTTTGTTGAACGGAAACGTAGTGGATGCGCTTTCTGCATTGCTGCACGTGGATAATGCTTATGAAATCGGAAAAAAAATGTGCGAAAAGCTGAAGGAATTAATTCCGAGACAGCAATTCGATATTCCTATTCAGGCAGCCATTGGCGCGAAAATAATTTCCCGCGAAACGGTAAAAGCCCTTCGAAAGGATGTTACCGCAAAATGTTACGGGGGCGATATTTCACGAAAACGAAAACTCTTGGAAAAGCAGAAAAAAGGAAAGAAACGCATGCGCCAAGTCGGCAATGTGGAAATTCCACAGGAAGCGTTCATGGCCGTTTTGAAATTGAACGATTAAAAAAGGGAATCAAAAAGAAGTGTTTCCCTTTTTAACACAAACCAATATTTCTTATAGTGATTGCTGATTTCCAACTGGTTGAATCCGGCAGCAATTATGCCTGTGGATACACGATTATTTTGCTGTTTTCATGAAAATACTTTTCCAGCTTCACAGGTAAATTATCCAAGACATTGTGATAAGAAGACGTGTTTTTTCTTGCTGAAATTATCATCATCACATCATCGTCGTGCACATCTTTTGCCAAGAACAAAAAGTCGTTCCAATCGTCGAAAGTCTTAAACGTAATCGGAGCTTTC
>DASSWN010000214.1:0-3243 GCA_035704905.1 Flavobacteriaceae bacterium | reverse complement strand
GAAAGGTACCAAGAGAAAATGCTGTTGAACAAACAAAAAGCAGTAACCCGCATGGCCAAAGAACTAGGATTAGAGGTAACACCAATAGCTGTTATAAAATCCTGAAAATGAATTTATTAAACAAAAACGTCAATGGTAGCGCAGTCGAGACCTCCTAATCCTCTCGACTGCGCTCGAGGTGACATATTCATTAGGCATCTTTTTATATTTACCCACGATATTCGAAATAGACCCATAAAAAATTATTCCTTGTGGACCGGCAGTTCCACAACAAAAGTGGTTCCTTCACCTTCTTTGCTTTCAAAGTGGATGCGACCCCCCAAATTGGCAAGATGGACTTTGGCAATATTCAGTCCGATACCAGTTCCTTGGTTCAACAAGGCATTTTCGGCCCGGAAATAACGTTCGAAAATGTGTTTTTGATCTTTTTCGGGAATACCAATTCCTTGATCTTTTACGGTGAAAACAATATTTTTTCCCCGAAAATCAATTTCAAAATCGATCAAGGTACTTTCCGGGGAATATTTGATGGCATTGTTCAACAAATTCGATAAAACCAACTCCACTATTTTTTCATCTTGATATAAATTAATATCCTCGATTTCCTTCGGATAAATAATATCTTGCCCATTTTTAAGCGTAATATTTGCATTGTACACAACCTCGTTCACCAATTTGCTCAAGCTAAAAGTCGTGAATTTATAATTTACTTTTCCGCTTTCCAATCGTTCAATGGAAAGAAAATCGTTCAGGATATTATCGAGGTAATGTACTTTGCTTTTAATAATGTTGTAGTGTTTTTCCCTTTTTTCCTGCTGTTCTTCCAATTTATATTTTTCGGCCAACATGGTTGAAGTCAAGATTCCGCTCAAAGGGGTTTTGAATTCATGTGAAACCATGGAAAGGAATTTGGTTTTCAAATCGCTCAATTCTTTTTCGCGCCGCAGGGCATCTTTCATTTTGTCTTCGGCCGTTTTTCGACGTTTCACTTCTTTTTCCAAATCCACATTCACTTTCTGAAGTTTCTCAACACTTTCTTCCAGTTCGACCGTTCGGGATTTGATTTTTTCTTCCAAAGAATTGTTCAACTTTTCAATTTGCTGTTGTGTTTCTTTCCGCACGGAAACATCGACGATCAAAGACATGACATATTTTTTGCCTTCCCAAACAAATGGGTTCAGCCCCGCCTCGACCGGAAATTCGGCACCGTTCTTTTTTACGCCGTAAATGTCGCGTCCGTGGCCCATTCTGCGCTTTTCGCCTTCTTTTAAAAAGTTGGTCACTTCGCGCACATGTGCCGATTGGTAGTACGCGGGAATTAAAATATTGAGCGGTTTGCCGGTTAATTCTCCCGACTCATATCCGAACATTTTCGCCGTGGCATGATTTGTGGCAATCATGGTTTGGTTTTCATCTACCACAATTATTCCTTCCGAAGCTGCTTCGAAAAGCACGTTGAACAAATTTTCTTTTCCTTTGAACATGCAAAAAGTTTTCTTTGGTTCCGCTAATTTACGAAGCTTTTGCCATTTGGGAAACCTCTTTTGGAAATATGATTTTTATCATATTATGCTCTTCGGAAATTGAACATCTTTGCACGTTAAAACCAAATAAACATTCAAATGAAAAAAGTAATGATTTTCTTGATGGCCGTTAGTATTTTCGGCTGCGGACAAAAACAGAAAGAACCGGAAGTACGTTTAGCGGAATACAATCATTCCGATGCATATAAAAGCGCGGCAGAAATGAAGGCCGGCGGAAAAGAAGTTGCCGTAAATGAGGAAAGCACCACCCAAACCGAAACTACTTTGGTGGAAGTGATCTTGGAAGCCACCGATAAAATGACATTCAACAAGGATGAGATTAAAGTTCCGGCCGGCTCAACCGTCAAACTGACATTGACCCACGTTGGAAAACTGCCAGCGAATGTCATGGGCCACAATTTTGTGTTGTTAAAAAAAGGAACGGATGTGGCAACTTTTGGCTTAAAGGCAACCGAATTTCCGAACAATAATTATGTTCCGACCGATACAAAAGCTGTAATCGCGCATACCAAAATTGTTGGGGGTGGCGAATCGGACAGCATCGAATTCAAAGCGCCGAAACCCGGAACCTACACGTTTATTTGTAGTTTCCCCGGTCATTATATGATGATGAAAGGTGTGTTGATCGTGGAATAAAAAACATTCCAATAGAATCTTAGAAGCCGTTTCAATAATGTTTTTGAAACGGCTTCTTTTTTTGAAACTGTGGAAATCTTATTCCAAGCCTTCAATATCCATTTCGCCCAGCGCGATTGCTGCATGGGCATAAGCTCCGCCGGCCCTCATTTCGGAAGCGACCCAAATGGCTTCCATAAGTTCTTCGTTGGTGGCGCCTTTTCGCTTGGCGATTTTTGTATGGCCTTTAATACAGTAAGGACATTGCGTTACGTGCGCCACGGCAACGGCGATAATTTGCTTGGTTTTTCCATCCAAGGCACCGTCTTTAAATACGGCTTTGCTGAAATTCCGAAAAGCTTCGGTGGTTTCCGGCGCCAATTCTGCACGTTTTTTCGACATTTCAGGTGTTGCCGGTGGAAATAATTCTTTATTGCTGCTCATAATTTTATGATTTTAAAGGTTCGTTCAATATGAAAATTCCTTTATAAAAATAATTTTCTTCCAGAACTCTACTAATAAAAAGGAACTGAATTCAGATTTATTCCAAGGTGGCATCCAAACTGATTTCCAAATCGAGTGCCTTGCTGACGGGACAATTATTCTTGGCGGCTTCTGCACATTCTTTAAATTTGGCTTCGTCGATGTTTGGTATTTTGGCCCTTAAGGTCAAATGCGAAGATGTGATTTGAAGCTCTTTTGGTTCTATATTGACTTCCGCAGAAACTTTTAGGGAGTCTGGCACAAATCCTGCTTCCCCCAAAATTAGGCTTAAGGCCATGGCGAAACAACCCGAATGCGCCGCTGCAATAAGTTCTTCCGGATTGGTGGCTTTGCCTTCCCCAAAACGAGAGTTGAAACAGTATTCGGTATTGTTCAATATGTGACTTTGTGTGGTCAGTTTTCCTTCCCCTTCTTTCAGGGAACCTTTCCATTCTGCGTTTGCTGTTCGTTTCATTCTTTTTGAATTTTTTAATTAGTGAATTGATTTTGATTTTATTTTCTAAGCTGACTTTACTTCCAAAATTCGTCTTCCGTATTCTCGACAAATTTTTCGTCATGATGCATTTTTTGAGCAATTTCT
>DASSWN010000067.1:0-11568 GCA_035704905.1 Flavobacteriaceae bacterium | reverse complement strand
CGCGCTTCAGCATTATAGCCAAACTAACGCCGCCCTACTCTGTTTTCAACGGCGTAAATTACGATGCCTTGCAAACCAAAAGGGCGATAGCCATCGAGGAACGCGATGCGGAAACTTTGGCGGAAATCGATCAAAAAAGGTTCAATTGGCTGGAATATTATAAATTGAATTTTACTGCAGAATGGTTCAACACCGTTATTGGAAAATTTGTACTTCGGTCATCTGCGGAATTCGGGTTTTTGGGCGCATATAACCAAGCTCGCGGAATTCCACCGTTCGAACGCTTTTATATGGGTGGCGATGGTTTGGGCGGTTATAGTTTAGATGGAAGGGAAACCATTCAGTTGCGTGGTTATCCGAACCAATCCATTATTCCCGTCAACCGATCGATACTGAGCGAAGAAACCGCGAACGATGGAGCAACCATTTACAATAAATTTACTATGGAACTTCGTTATCCGATTACAATGAAACCATCGGCCAAAATTTGGGTACAAGCATTTTTGGAAGGTGGGGCCACTTATGACGGCTTCAAAGATTACAATCCGTTTCAGCTAAACCGTTCCGCCGGAGCTGGCTTGCGTTTGTTCATGCCGGCATTCGGATTGTTGGGAATTGACTTCGGATATGGGTTCGATCCGATTCCCGGAACTTTTGGTGACGCCAACGGTTGGGAAACCCACTTTATAATTGGACAGCAGTTTTAAATTGCTTTTTTGGCACGATATTTTCTATAACTTTGCATATTATGAAAACAAGGTTCATTTTACTAACAACACTTTTCATTTTTCTAAATGTTGCGACACATGCGCAACGAGGTTTGCAAATTGCGTATGTGGACATGGATTACATCCTTGACAACGTTCCTGAATACCAAGAAGCATCCACCCAACTTGCAGCAAAAGTACAGCAGTGGAAATCGGAACTTGAATTAAAAAGAAAGGCAATTGACGAAATGAAACAAAACCTGGAAAACGAACGGCCTTTATTAACCAAAGATTTGATTGAAGAACGTTTGGCGGAAATTCAGTTTGAAGAAGACCAATTATTGCAGTTGCAACAGAAACGTTTTGGCCCCGCCGGCGATATGATTACCATGAAACGACAGTTGATAAAGCCGGTGCAAGATCAGGTTTTCAGTGCGGTGCAAGAAATTGGGGAAACACGGAAATATGATTTTATTTTTGAAAACTCTTCGGACGCCTTATTGCTTTTTTCAGCCAAAAGGCATGACATCAGCGACAGGGTTTTAATGATGATCCAACGATCTTCAAGGGAAGAAGCCCGAAACGAAAAAACCGAAGAGGAAGAAGTTGATCCTTATAAATCGGTTCTCCAAGCCGAAGATGACAAAAAGGAAGCTGCCGACAGACAAGCGGAAATAGATCGCCGCGAGCGTGAACGCCAAGCCAAATTAGATGCGCGCGAACGCGAACGCGATTCCCTCAATGCGATTCGCGAAGCAGAATTCAACGCACGTCGGGAAGCTCTTCTGCAACAACGTGAAGAACGAAAAAGGAAACGCGATTCTTTAAATGCCATCCGGCAACAAAATCGGAACGGAAATTGAAGTAAGCGTAGAAGAATATAAAAAAAACCAATAAATAAACACAAACAATTAATCCCTTTTTAAAAATGAAACAATTCAGATCACTTTTTATAGCCTCAGTTCTAGGTTTAATGTCGGTATCGTTCATTCATGCCCAAAATTCTAAAATTGCCCATATCGCTTCCCAGGAACTGATTGAAGCAATGCCCGAATACAAAGCCGCGATGACCGAGTTGGATCAACTCCAAAATACCTACAAGGCCAGTATTGAAGACATGATGAAAGAAACCCAGAGCCTTTCTGAAAAATACCAAGCAGAGGCTCCAACGAAAACAGATGAAGTAAATCAAGCTCGGGCGTTGGAATTGCAAGGATCACAAACCAAAATTCGCGAATTCCAGCAAAATGCTTATAAAAAGTTACAGGAAAAAGAGCAGGAATTAATGAAACCTATTTACGAAAAGGCGAAAAATGCCATTCAAAAGGTGGCCAAAGCAAAAGGGTTTGATTATGTTCTTGATTCCACTCCGGGAACAGGCGTTTTGCTTTCCGATGGTTACAATTTAATGCCCGATGTGAAAAAAGAATTGGGTATTCAGTAATAACACGAATACATAAATAATCCAGGAATTTCCGATTTGCTGATTATTCCGGTTATTTTTAAAAAAATGCGTCCCCTAATCGGAGCGCATTTTTTTGATTCCAAATTTGCTTAGCTTTGAGGTTATGAAAACATCTCCCCCAATTGGTCTTTTTGACTCCGGTGTGGGCGGCACTTCCATATTCATGGAAATCCGTCGGTTATTGCCAAAAGAGCATATAATCTATTTGGCCGACAGTAAGAATGCACCATACGGAGAAAAGAGCAAAGAAGAGATTATTCGGTTGAGCATCAAAAACACAGAAAATTTACTCGCACGAAATTGCAAGCTTATTGTTGTAGCGTGCAATACCGCAACCACCAACGCTATACATATTCTCCGTTTAAAATACAGAACACCCATTTTAGGGATTGAGCCTGCCATAAAACCCGCCGCCATAAATTCAAAAAGCAAAACAATTGGCATCCTTGCAACCAAGGGAACTTTATCGAGCGAACTTTTTGCCAAAACTTCCGGTGTGTTCGCAAAAGGCATTGACGTTATAGAAGTTGTTGGAAATGGCTTGGTAGAAGCTATTGAACACGGGGAAAAAGATTCCCCGGAAACCTATGCACTATTGGAAAAACTTCTCAATCCAATGATTCAAAAAGGAATTGATTATTTGGTATTGGGCTGTAGCCATTACCCCTATTTAATTCCACAGATAAGAAGTTTGCTGCCGAATGATGTTAAAATCATCGATTCCGGGGAAGCCGTGGCACGCCAAACCAAATCCATTTTAAAAAGTTTGGGATTGTTGGCAGAAACCCAACAAAAAATTCCGGAATTTTATACCAATACCGATCCTAAAGTTCTTCAAAGTTTGCTGCAACTTGCAGATCCACAATTTAAATTCAAGCTTTCGTTTGCTGATTTTTAAGAAGTTGGGTTTTCCGTTGATTTCGCTGAATTCCGATCAACCGATTTCAAAAATAAAAAACAATTACATCTGTTTAATTTCGGAAGTCAAATTGTGAAGGGTATCTTTTGCATTTCCGTAAAGCATTCTTGTTTTATCATTGAAGAACAACGGGTTTTCAATTCCCGCATAACCTTTTCCAGCACCACGTTTCATCACAATTATATTCTTTGCCTGATAGGCCTCAATAATTGGCATTCCATAAATTGGAGAACCCGGGTCATCTTTTGCTGATGGATTCACCACGTCGTTCGCCCCAATTACAACCAGCACATCGACGTGTGGCAATTCGGGATTGATTTCGTCCATTTCCACCAATTTGTCGTAAGGTACGTCGGCTTCCGCCAAAAGAACATTCATGTGTCCTGGCATTCTTCCAGCAACCGGATGAATGGCATATTTCACTTCAATTCCGCGCGAAGAAAGCAGGCTATCCAATTCATGAACTGTGTGTTGTGCCTGCGCAACAGCCAATCCATATCCGGGAACAATCACAACATTATTTGAATAAGCCAATAAAACCGCTGCATCGGTCATTGTCATTTCTTTTATGGAACCAGCATTTTCTTCTTGCGAAGACGCCGCACCGGCACCAAAAGAGCCAACAATCACATTTGTCAGCGAGCGGTTCATTGCGCGGCACATTAAAATGGTAAGAATCATTCCCGCGGCACCAACCAAAATCCCCCCAAGGATCATGGCTTGATTTCCATAAATGAATCCGGCAGCGGCAGCGGCGATCCCGGTCAACGCATTCAATAGAGAAATAACCACCGGCATGTCAGCCCCTCCAATGGGCATCACAAAGCTTATACCGTATAAAACGGACAAGGTGAAAAGAACCCAAATCACCCAAATTTGTTCTGTTGGGGCAGTTTCTGAAAGCATTGTCCAAATACAAAAAGCAAGAATTGCCACCAGCAAAAGCAAATTAAAATAGGTCATGAACGAACCTCGTAGATCTTTAATTTTCCCATCGAGTTTCAAATAAGCAACCACACTTCCGCTAAAAGCCACCGCACCTATAAAAAGGCCCAAAATGCTTACGAGAATAATTCCATAGTCGCCGGCAACCAAATAGGGATATTCCAAAACCGCGACCAAAGCAGAAGCCAAACCACCTGTAGCATTGAAAATAGAAACAAGTTGCGGCATCTGGGTCATAGCCACGCGTTTCCCAATAACCCATCCAATAGTTGATGCGATCGCGACTACAATACCGATCAAAATTAAATTTCCGGAAGGAATGTTTTCTCCCGAAACATTTTGATAAAGAAAAGTGGTCGTTACCATAGCCAACAACATTCCTGCCGCGGCCCAAAGGTTTCCGGCGCGAGCGGTATCGGGATGAGACAGTTTTTTCAGTCCGAACACAAAAAGCAAAGCAGCCACCAAATAGCTCAGCTCAAGCAAACCGTGGCCAACTGTTACATCAATTCCTTGGAAATTTCCGATGATTTTATCCATTATTTGGGGAATTTATTTAGTTGGTTTTTTCTTTTTGAACATTTCCAACATTCTATCGGTAATCACAAATCCCCCGACAACGTTCAAGGTTCCGAAGAAAAGCGCGAGGCAACCCAGAACCAATTCCAAAGAAAATTCAGAAAGGTTGGCGGTGCCAACCAAAATAAGACCCCCAATTACAATAACCCCTGAAATCGCATTTGCGCCAGACATTAAAGGTGTGTGAAGTACGGACGGAACTTTCGAAATAACTTCAATTCCCAAAAAAATGGCAAGGGCGAAAATGAAAATCACGTCTCGGTACTGATAGAAAAAATGTAGTGCTTCTTCCATAATTTAAATTGTTGTTTTGTTTTCCAATAGTGATTTCACCCGCTCATTGTACAATTCGCCTTCATGCGTAATACAAGTTCCGAGAACCAGTTCATCTTCAAAATTAAGTTGCATTTCACCTTCTTCGGAAATTAACAAACTAATAAAATTGAATGCATTTTTACCAAACATACGACTTGCATCCACGGGCATTTCTGAAACATAATTCGATTTTCCGACAATGCTGACTTTATTGTATTCCACAATTCGCCCATCTTCGGTCAAATCACAGTTTCCTCCGCTCGAAGCTGCCAAATCAATAATTACAGAACCCGGTTTCATAGAATCCAATGCAGCTTTTGGAAGCAACAAAGGGGCTTTTCTTCCGGGAATTTGAGCGGTACAGATAACCACATCGGCTTTGGAGGCTTTCAAATTGATAGCCTCTTGCTGTCTTTTTTTGAAATCTTCGTCTTGTTCCACAGCGTAGCCTCCGGCGGCCTTATCGTCTTTCGCTCCTTCCACTTCCACGAATTTGGCGCCCAAACTCATTACTTCCTCTTTTACTGCCGAACGCACATCGAAAACCTCAACTTGTGCACCTAATTTTCGGGCTGCGGAAATAGCCTGCAATCCGGCGACACCCGCGCCTAATATCAACACATTTGCAGGTCGAATGGTTCCGGCGGCACTCATGAACATCGGAAAAAATACCGGCAAACGATAAGCGGCATCCAACACCGCGCGATAACCACTGACGGTCGCCATAGAAGAAAGCACATCCATTGCTTGTGCCCTGCTGGTGCGCGGAATCATATCCAAACTAAACGAAGTGATTCCTTTACTCCTTATTTCGCGTACAAGTTCGTTATTTACCAATGGGTTAAAAGCACTTACCCATACTTGCTTGGCGTTCAGCATTTCCAGATCGGACCGATGTGGGGCTTGAATTTGTAGGATTAAATTGGAATCGGAGAAGATTGTTTGACGCTCAACAATTTTTGCCCCCGCTTCCGAATATTGTAAGTCCGTTATGAAGGCCGTTTCGCCGGCATCCTTTTCGACCAGAACGGTCACCTTTTTTTTGATTAAAGCCGCAACAATTTCAGGCAAAAAGGCAACACGTTTTTCCCCTGCTCTTTCTTTTAGTAGGCCGATGACCATATTTTTCATTGACTGGTTAGAACGGCAAAGATATATCTTTTTGGAGAAAATTTTTGAAAGAGAACAGGGAAACATATTTATTACGTCGGGTTTTAAGGACATGGGATGTTTTTCGCAGTAATTCCAGACTTTTTAAAAAAAAATTGAATAAAAATTTTTGTGCTATAATATCTTTTAATAAGACATTTCTTCTTTTTGTTTATGTTTGCGCCATATTTTAAGTTGGTTGTCCCTTGGTTCCCTTCCGATTTTCATTGAACCAAAAATTTTTACAATGGCGCTGATTATATTTTCTTGGATTTATATTTTTATAAGCGCGCATCTCTTTGGCACATTTGTAAACCATAGCTTCAAACTCAAGAATGGCCTTGTGGTCACACAATTTTTGGGCTTTTTCCTAATCACGCTTTTTACATCGCTTTATGGGATTTTCAGTGGTATAAATAGTTTATTTCATGTCATCCTTTTTCTCATAAATATAGGATTTGCGCTGTATTTAAAAGATATTTTGCTCGAATATATCGGAATTTGGAAGCAAAGAATCAACGACCTTTCCACTTTTATCAAAATCGCTTTTTTTATAATTACTTTTTTGATTGTCGCAAAATGCGCCACGGCACCTTACCTTATTGACAATGAATTCTATTATTTGCAAACTATTAAATGGTTAAATGAATATGGATTCGTAAAAGGATTGGCGAACATCCATTTTTTCTTGGGTCAAACCAGCGGTTGGCACATTTTGCAGAGTGTATTTAATTTCGAATTTCTTTATGACAGATTCAACGATCTGAGCGGGTATTGCCTGTGGTTGGGAAACATTTTTGCCCTTCAACGACTGAATCAGTTTTTTAAAAAAGAGAAAACGGGGAGGAAACTTCTTATTTTTGGACTATTCCCTTTGGCCAATGTGCTTTATTTTCAATTCATTAGCGCGCCGTCGAGCGATATTCCAGTCATTACGATTTCTTTTATCATTTTTTGGCTTTTGCTTAAAGGAAACAAGAATCCCGATCGTTCCACTTTTATTACTATCTATTTATTGTGTTTTTTTACCCTTTACATCAAGGTTAGCACTTTGTTTTTAGTGCTCATTCCGCTGTTTTTGCTTATTAAAACTTATAAATATTGCACAAAAATACTTTATCCAATTATACTTTTCGGATTTTGCACATTGGTACTCCTTGTCATAAAAAACCAAGTGCTTACCGGTTATCCATTTTATCCTTTACAGGTTTTCCAAATTGTAAAAGCCGATTATGCCCTGCCGGAATCAATACAAGACTTGTTTTTTAGGTACAGTAAAGTGTATGCCTATTTTATCACTTTTGAAGAATATCAGCATATGTCGATGCTTCAACGATTCCTTACGTGGTTGCAACTTCCGAAGCTGAACGGATTATTCAATAAACTGATAATGGTTTTATTTCTTCTTATTCCGTTTGTGATCCAAAAATTCCGAAATCGAAAAATTCTCTATTTCATTTATTTTCTGGGGATTTTTCAATTGATCATTCTTTTCTTAACCTCACCCCAATATCGGTTTTTCCTCGTCTTTGTGCTTTTCTTCCTAAATTTGGCCACAGCATCAATCTTCGCAAAAAAAAAGATTATAAAAACCATTTTGATTGCCAGTGTTGTGATTTCGGGCATTCCTATATTTTTGCCGATAAATTTAAACAGCTTTACAAAAGATCGGTTTGCAATGCCATTAACAACTTTTGAGTTTTCATATCTTCTTCTACCGCACGGAAATTCCAAAACCTATTCCAACTATAAAATCCAGAAGGAGGGAAATCTTAAATATTTCAGTCCGGTCTCCAGTGATAATATATGGATAACGGGTGACGGCCCATTACCAACTATAAATAGCGAACAAATCAAATTTTTCAAAGAAAATTTTGGTATTGTACCTCAATTGCGAACCGATGCTTTGGAAGATGGATTTTATTCGAAAAAAGTAAATTGGAAATAAAAGAATCAAAGCTTTTTTTACCCTTTGGCTGGAAAGGTCATTATCTTTCTCATTTCACAGCTGTTAAATGAAAGGCTTTAAAAAGATTATTTCAAAAATAAACCTTTCAAACAGGAATTAGTTACAGCAAAACGCTTCAAATATTATAGATCATTTTTTTCCGAAATAATTTAACCGGAATGTTTGGCGAAGACAGAAGATTGCCATATCTTTGCCATCCAATAGCGCGGGATAGAGCAGTAGGTAGCTCGTCGGGCTCATAACCCGAAGGTCACAGGTTCGAGTCCTGTTCCCGCTACTAAACAAAGAGTCCTTTCCTTGGGACTCTTTTGGTTTTTGTCAAAAGTGGAAGAATATGTCGTTTATATTTTGGCTTCCAGTAAAACCCAAAAACTCTATAAAGGTTTTACCTGCGATTTGATTAATCGGTTAAAATCTCACAATAAACTTTCACGAAAAGGTTGGACGGTTCATTTCAGACCCTGGAAAGTGATTTTTGTAAGGTTTTTCAGCATAAAAAAAGAAGCTTTGGAATTCGAAAAATACCTGAAGTCTGGTGTGGGCAGGGAATGGATTAAGAAAAATGTAGATGTCGACCAATAAATTTTGAGGGCTCATATCCACCGCGGCGGACACAGGTTCGAGTCTCGGCCGCGGCCGACTTCTAAACAAAGAGTCCTGTCCTTGGGACTCTTTTGGTTTTTGTCAAAAGTGGAAGAATATGTCGTTTATATTTTGGCTTCCAGTAAAACCCAAAAACTCTATAAAGGTTTTACCTCCGATTTGATTAATCGGTTAAAATCTCACAATGAACTTTCACGAAAAGGTTGGACGGTTCGCCTACTTTCCTAAGTACAAATCATCTTTCCTCCATTACTTTTGCGGTTTGTTTAGTTCAGATGAAAAAAGTCGTGGATTAACGGTCAATTGAATCCAGCCCCAATTATTCAGATTATCATGTGTGCGTCCATTTTTAATAAGGCTCATGCTTTCCGCGGCGAACATTTGAGAATAACCCACATTTAATTTTACATACGGCATCAACTTTTGGGCGTAAACAAAATCTATTTCTGTTCCTAAGTACCTGTCCGCATTATTAGCAAGTGCCGCATTTGACATAAAACGATGAACTTTTAATAAAATATCTGATTTTTCGCCTATCGTATATACCAGTTTTCCGAATAAATCATTCAAACCCACGTTATTCGCATGATTCCCGACATAAAAATAATCCATGAATCCGTTGAACTTATGGCTGGTTCCGTATAATGGAAAAAATGAATTGTTTTCCGAACTTTCATCTTGATTGGTTCCACTTAAAATTTCAACTCCCAAACCATATAGCATTTTTTTAGTTTTATAATTTCCGGCAAATGCCAATTCATAAGCACTTAAATCAGTTGTCGCATCCGCTTTTCCAAATTGGTAATAACCACTTCCAAAAAAATTAATTTTCCCAAAAGGAAATTCCAAATATGTTCCAACCGTCTGCATATTATATACTCCATCTGAAATATCATTGTCTGCACCGCTAAAATTTTGAAATCCATTGTTCAACAATAAAAGGCTTCCTTGAAAATTGCGCCAGTTTTTTTTCAAATGAACAAACTGCATCGATTTATAGGTATGGGCACCCTGAGTAAGGTAAATTGTACCTTCATTTTTAGCATTATCTTGACTAAATGCACCACCTAAATCGACTTGTAAACCATTTTTCTTATACTTTACAATAGCAGCATCATGAAATCGGCCCTGCATTGCCCAATCGAGTCCTCCAAAAATACGTTCATCATCATAAGTAATAACTTGGCGACCCAACTTTACAGCCCAGTTTTTATCGAATTGTAACTGGATATAAGCTTGAAAAATAGAAAAAGAATCATTTCCATCAATTGGCAAAATTTGTCGTGTATCGCCCCAAACACTCACATCTTGCAAGGCAATAAACAATTGAAGATTTTCCGAGTAATATCCAAAATTAAGCCTTGTTCGCTGATTTACAAAGGCCGCCGGATCAGCCTCGTCCGGAAATAAAGTATTGTAGCCATGGCGATACTCAAAACGAGCTCGAACATCGGCATCAATTTCCAAAATTTGGGCACTACTGTCGTTGAAACTCCAGATAAAATATGCCAAAAACAAAATAAAATTTAGCTTCGTAACCATAGAAAATAGTTTATAAAAAGAGAATAAAGGTTGATTATTTAGAAAAGAATAATAATGACAACAATCAGTTATTTGAAAAAATAACTATAAGTGGTCATTAATTTTTTTGAAATTTCAAATTTAAAATCCGGAGAATTAAAGCTCTCTTCCATATCTCCTTTCCACCGATCGTTAAATGTCCGTTAATTAACTAATTTTTAGAAATTTATGGTTGGTATAAAGCTATTTTTAAAAGAAAAAATGAAAGCAAAAGAATACTTCTATCAGCATAATTTTCTTAATGAAATCCTGACTTCTCCGGCATATAGCGAGTGCAACAAAAAAGAACTGAACAGTTTTTGGAACAAAATTTATTGTTTCCTATTAAAAAAATATTACCGTGCTAAGGCCACAGGTATTGATTACGCCAATAAAATCGCCTATATTCAGTTCGATCATGAACCATATTTGGAAGATGACAGGCTACATTCTGCCCACTCACGGATCGTGGAACTACATTATCCGGACTTGAAAACACTTCTACTTCCATTTCTTAGAAAGAAAAATGGCTTGCGCGATTTCTGTTAAACTTCAATTTCCTTTTTTGAATTAAATTTTATTGAATTCAAATTGAATTAAATTAAATATTCATTTATATTTGTGCAATATTTAAGTCGAATTCAATGCGAAAACTTCCCGTTGCTTGTCCGAGTTGCGAAAAATCATTGTCAGTCAGTGAACTTTCTTGCGCGTCTTGTGGAACAAAAATTACGGGGAACTTTTCCCTTCCTTCTTTGTTGCAACTCCCTGTCGATGAACAAGAATTTCTTTTTCAATTTATCCGCTCCAGTGGCAGTCTGAAAAAAATGGCCAGCCAAATGCAGAAAAGCTACCCCACGGTACGAAATAAACTGGACGATATTTTGGAAAAAATCGAACACTTGGAAAAACAATCTGAAACAATATGAAAACCACTTTGTTCAATCCGTTTGAAAAATACCCCGACCGCGGTTTACTGCTCGCCGGAATAGCGTTTACGCTGCTCGGTTCCTTTTTGGGATATTGGTGTCGTGCCCGATTCGATGGCATACTTGATTTACATTTCACTTTATCCGTTTTTCTTTATGAGCCTTTTGTGGACAATCTGATCAATATTTTTTCCCTGGCTTTTATCCTGTTTTTAACTGGAAAATACCTCAACACCAAAACACGTTTCATCGATTTGCTAATCATAGGAATGATAGCCCGTGCACCAATCTATTTGCTTTCGTTAATGAATATTGGCGGGAGTATGTCGAAAATGGCCGAACAGTTTTTATCAATTATGAACCCGGAAAGTTCCGTCACTACCGTCGAGATTGATAAGATAATGGCGATTTTAATGCAAAATGCATTT
>DASSWN010000138.1:0-6111 GCA_035704905.1 Flavobacteriaceae bacterium | reverse complement strand
CAGCATAATTTGGCTTAAAGCATTTTTTGATCGCCGAGCGTTCTTTTTTCTTCATCATAGAAAACTGCTATTTACTTATGTTTTGTTTTTGTGCTATTTTTGCTTCATTAATGTTATGCAATAGTAAAGTATATTTTCTTTACCACCAAACTTTTTAAAGAAAATTTTCTTTGAATAATTTTTTATTGGAAAAAATGAACACAAAAACCATCCACAGGGTAGCGCAGTTGATCAAGTTCTATGGCTTGTCGTACAACGAATTCGACAGAAAAGTGCAGCTGCCAACAAGCTACATTTCCAAAGCGATCAACAATGAATCTAACATTGGCTCGCACGTGCTGGAGAAAATTTACCGCACCTTTCCAGTTGACGGAAATTGGCTCCTTGGGGCAAACGTGCCGATGGAGCGGGAAAATACAGAAGGGAAACACATAGCTGCCGAAGAACCGGCGGCCTATAAAAAAGAGTTAACAAATTTTGAAAAGGGAGTGTTGGAATGCCTGAAAAAAAAAGAAGCCAAAGAGATCATAACCGAAATCGCGCAAGGGCTAATGTCTCAAAAATGACACAAGCCGTTACGCAACTAACTGATTATTAACGTTATTTAGTGTGGGACAAGAACACTGGCAAGGTCACAACAAAAAACAAAGCTCTTAAAACCAGTAGTTTAAGAGCTTTGTTTTTTTTTTATTTGTATTCGATTTTGTCTTTTTGTTTTGATTTAAAACCCTCATAAATTCACCACACATTATTCTTTAATTATCCTTCGATTACTTGAGCCATGAATCAACATTTCCCAAAATAGTTTAATATCACTAAAAAAGTGTATTTTCGGTGCAAGAAAAGCAAACTCAAACAAATGTCAATGCACCTTGAGGACTACATTCGCGAAATTCCGGGTTTTCCCAAACCCGGAATTAATTTCAAAGATATCACCCCTCTTTTGCAGCATCCGGAAGCAATGAAAACAGCGTTGGATCGGTTATTGAAAAATTTACCGGAAACCAATATTCATAAAGTCGTTGGAATTGAAGCGCGCGGATTTTTATTCGGAACAATGCTGGCCGAAAAACTCAACGCAGGTTTTGTTCCGGCCCGCAAGCCAGGAAAACTCCCTTTCAATACTTTAAAAGTCCCGTATGCTTTGGAATATGGAATGGACGCTCTGGAAATTCATGAAGATGCCATTTCAAAAGATGAAAATGTTTTGCTGCATGACGATGTGCTGGCCACCGGCGGCACAGCACGTGCAGCATGTGAATTAATCGAAAAATTAGGCGGAAAAATCGTTCAGTGTAATTTCTTAATGGAATTGAAGAGCTTGTATGGAAGGAAAAAATTATCCGATTATCCTATTTTCAGTTTATTGCATTTTTAACCAAGCGCATTCTTTGTGACCCAAGTTTTCCATCCTAAAATAGCCAACTGGAACTTTGAGGCTTCTGACAAATCCAAACGTTTCTTGGTGAAATTCGGTAAAATCCGTTTATTCAATTTTGCCAAAATTTGAAAAATACGCCGTTTCATCTTTTATTATTTCAGTAAACAAAATACAGTTTACATCGTTTTCAAATTATCTTTGGAAATAATCAGGGTAACATTTCGCACACCTGTCTGTTGCACTTTTAGACTTGGCCCATCTACATATTGTATTCGCAAAGACCAATCATCTTCCCCTCCATTTCTGCGCAATCTAGTATGAAATTTCGATTCCCCTTTGAACTTAAGTTGCAAATCAAAAGCAACGAGTCCAACTGGATCCACAACAACATTCGCAAATTTCACCAACAGGTGCGGATGATTTGCGGCAAAATACTTTTCGATTTTTTGCAGTTCGCCTTTGCTTGTATTGGAATTGATTGTAAAGGAAGGTTCCTGAGAAAACAGAATTTCCTTATTTTCAGAGGGATTTTCGTTTGCCAGTGCCAGTTGCGAAAAAACCAGCAAGCCAAAAACTATTGCGGGAATTATAAATAAGATTTTCACGGTATTTATTTCCAAAAAAATATTTTTTCTATTTTTCATCGCAGTATTTTTTAGTTGAATTAAAACCGGTTTTTTAATTTTTTACCCCAAAAAACCGGTCAAATTCTATAAACCAATTAATCAAAAAAACTTGTGCCCCAAGTTACGAAAAGTCGCCATCCCAAATTTTAAGGAAATCATAAATATTCTGCATGGTTACTGAACAGAACTATTTAAAAAATAAACAGAAATCCTATTTTCAATTATTTTCAGGGGGTCTTCACTAAAAAAGAAGCTCTATGAAAAAATATATTAAAAAAAACAGGGGTGCTTTCAAAAAAAAGTATATTTGTACCCATAAAAAAAGCATATAATATAATCGATGGCCACACTACGATTTCAAGCATTACAAGAAACCCTTCACCGCAAACCGGTTGAAATTACTGAAAAAATCCGTCGTTCGGAACTTTTTGGCAAAAACGTTTTTAATGAAAAAGCAATGCATCAATATCTTACCAAAGATTCGTACTCGGGAGTAATGGATGCCATTCAGCGCGGAACAAAAATTAGACGGGATTTGGCAGATCACATTTCCACAGGAATGAAAGAATGGGCCATTTCTAAAGGTGCAACACATTATACACATTGGTTTCAACCGCTTACCGGTTCCACGGCCGAAAAACATGATGCCTTTTTTGAAACAGTGGGAAATGGAGCTTCCATTGAAAAATTTGGTGGCGGCCAATTGGTACAGCAAGAACCCGATGCATCCAGTTTTCCAAGCGGTGGAATTAGAAATACTTTCGAAGCGCGGGGCTACACGGCCTGGGATCCGACCTCACCGGCTTTTATTTTAGGAACTACCTTGTGCATTCCAACGGTTTTTGTTTCTTATACCGGGGAAGCTTTGGACTATAAAACACCACTTTTGCGTTCCCTGGCTGCTTTGGACGATGCAGCCACAGCGGTTTGCAAATACTTCGATAAGAAAGTTACCAAAGTGAATGCCACTTTAGGTTGGGAACAGGAATATTTCCTTATTGATTCTGCACTTGCGGCTTCCCGACCGGATATTGAAATAACCGGCAGAACGGTTTTGGGTCATCCGCCGGCAAAAGGTCAACAGTTGGACGATCATTATTTTGGGGCAATTCCTTCGCGTGTTCTAAACTTTATGCGTGATTTGGAAACCGAATGTATGATTTTGGGCGTGCCCGTAAAAACGCGGCATAATGAAGTTGCACCCAATCAGTTTGAACTAGCCCCTATTTTTGAAGAAGCTAATTTGGCAGTAGATCATAATTTACTGCTCATGGACTTAATGCACAAAGTTGCGGAACGCCATTATTTCGAAGTGCTTTTTCACGAAAAACCATTTGCCGGTGTAAATGGAAGCGGGAAACACAACAATTGGTCCATGAGCACCGATACAGGAGTGAACCTGCTTGGTCCGGGAACCACCCCGATGAAGAATTTGCGTTTCCTTACTTTTTTCGTGAACACTATTAAAGCGGTTTACGACAATGAAGAACTTGTGCGGGCCTCAATTGCAACGGCTTCCAACGATCATCGTTTGGGGGCAAATGAAGCACCGCCGGCAATCATTTCCGTTTTCATCGGCTCCCAATTGACCCAAGTGCTGAATGAACTGGAAAAAGTTACCGACGGAAAACTTTCGCCCCAAGAAAAGACAGAACTGAAATTGAATGTAGTGGGAAAAATTCCCGAAATATTACTAGACAACACCGATCGCAACCGGACGTCACCCTTCGCGTTTACCGGAAATAAATTTGAATTTCGTGCTGTCGGCTCAACAGCAAACTGTTCCAACCCAATGACGGTTTTGAATTCCATCGTGGCCCAGCAACTGAAAAAATTCAAAATTGCCGTTGACAAACTGATTGTGGACAAGAAGATGAAGAAGGACGACGCCATCTTCAATGTCTTGCGCGATTACATTAAAAAATCAAAAAAAATTCGTTTCGAGGGTGATGGTTATGGGGAAGCTTGGGAAAAAGAAGCAGCAAAACGTGGATTGAGCAATCATAAAGATACCCCGAGAGCTTTAAAGGCTAAAATCAGCAAAAAAGCAATCGACCTTTACAAAGAATTGAATGTAATGAACCAGCGCGAGGTAGAAGCCCGCTATGAAATTGACATGGAAGAATATGCCATGCACATCCAGATCGAAGGACGCGTTTTGGGAGACATCGCTAGAAACCACGTAATCCCAACCGCCATTCGTTACCAAAATATTTTAATTGAAAATGTACGAGGTTTAAAAGAAATCTTCGAAAAGGATTTTCACGAACATGCAAAAGAACAAATTCTTATCATAAAGGAAATTTCACGTCATATTGAAAAAATAAACGGCGGAATCACCGATATGATTGAGGAAAGAAAAAAGGCCAATAAACTGGAAGACGGTACCAAAAAAGCTTTTGCATATTGCGATAATGTGAAGCCATTTTTCAAAGATATCCGTTATCATTGCGATAAACTCGAAATCTTGATCGATGATGAATTATGGCCCTTGACCAAATACAGGGAATTGTTGTTCACTACCTAAAAATCGAATTTAAAGAACAAGAATCCAAACCCGTTTTCCAAATTTATGGAAACGGGTTTTAAATTTCCTACTTTTGCACCCAGCTTTTTCTTCATTATGAACCACTCCAACAAACGTTATGCGCAGCGCGGTGTTTCCGCCGAAAAAGAAGATGTTCACAATGCAATCAAAAATGTGGACAAAGGCCTTTTTCCAAAAGCTTTTTGTAAAATCGTTCCCGATTTTTTGACCGGCGATGAAGAATATTGTTTGATAATGCATGCCGATGGTGCCGGAACGAAATCGTCTCTGGCATATTCCTATTGGAGGGAAACCGGCGATCTATCTGTTTGGAAAGGAATTGCGCAAGATGCGTTGGTGATGAATATTGACGACTTATTATGCGTTGGTGTCACCGACAATATCCTGCTCTCTTCAACCATTGGTCGGAATAAAAATTTGATTCCCGGAAATGTAATTTCGGCAATTATCAATGGCACCGAAGAATTGCTTGAAAACTTGAAAAAATATGGCGTGAGCATTCATTCCACAGGTGGGGAAACTGCCGATGTGGGCGATTTGGTTCGCACAATTATCGTCGATTCCACGGTTACCGCAAGGATGAAACGCAAAAATGTGATCGACAACGCAAACATTCAAGCAGGCGATGTGATTGTGGGGATGGCCTCTTTCGGAAAAGCGACCTATGAAGAGGAATATAACGGCGGAATGGGCAGCAATGGACTGACTTCTGCCCGCCATGATGTTTTCAACCATTATTTGGCAGAAAAATTTCCGGAAAGTTTCGATCATGCAGTGCCAGAAGAATTGGTGTATTCCGGCAGCAAAAAATTAACCGATAAGATTGAAGGTGTGCCCTTAGATGCGGGAAAACTGGTTCTTTCCCCTACGCGAACATACGCGCCGATCATAAAAAAGATTTTGTCCCGATTTTCAGCTACCGACATTCATGGAATGGTTCACTGCAGCGGAGGCGGACAAACGAAAATCCTTCATTTTATTGACAAATTGCATATTGTGAAAGACAATTTGTTCGACATTCCGCCTTTGTTCAAACTGATTCAAAAGGAAAGCAACACCACTTGGAAAGAAATGTATCAGGTTTTCAATATGGGGCATCGAATGGAACTTTATGTTCCGGAAGAAATCGCGTCGGAAATCATTGAAATTGCAGACTCTTTCAATGTCGATGCCAAAATTGTTGGTCGTGTGGAAACTTCTTCACAAAAAAAATTGACAATAAAAACCGAAGCCGGAAGTTTTCAATACGAATAATCCCATTCTTTTCTATTAAAATTTTTCTGAATGCGCATTGCTCCCTTTTTCATACTGTTATTGCCTTTTTTTTTAAATGCTCAAACCGATTCCATCGCAACGCGGGTTTCGGTTTTGGAACCGGCCGGCATTATTTTAAAGAAACCGTTTCCGCCTTCAACAAGTATTGATAGTTTAAAAATTGCCAGTTTTTTCGCAGCCTCCAAAAAGCCATCTATTTCATACTGGAAACAAGTGAATAAAATTGGATTGGACCTGAATGAAGTTGCTTTTGTCAACTGGAACGCGGGCGGGAACAATTC
>DASSWN010000209.1:0-2599 GCA_035704905.1 Flavobacteriaceae bacterium | reverse complement strand
AGTGCCGAAAAATTTGGTATTCCCGTGGTTACTTTTATCGACACACCTGGGGCATATCCGGGTTTTGAAGCCGAAGAACGTGGACAAGGCGAGGCAATCGCCAGAAATATTTTGGAAATGACCCGTTTAAAAGTACCGATTATTGTAGTGATTATTGGAGAGGGAGCCAGTGGTGGAGCACTCGGAATTGGGGTGGGCGATCGTGTGCTGATGATGGAAAATACGTGGTATTCCGTGATTTCACCAGAGTCATGCTCTTCCATTTTATGGAGAAGCTGGGAGTATAAAGAAATTGCCGCGGAAGCTTTGAAATTAACGGCCAACGATATGAAAAAACAAAAATTGATCGATGGTATTATTAAAGAACCGCTTGGTGGCGCACATAGCGATCGGCAAACTACTTATGATTCCGTTCGGGAAGCAATATTGAAAAATTATAGTGATCTCAAAAACTTATCACCATCCAAAATGGTCGAATCGCGTATGGAGAAATATTCCAGGATGGGAGTCTTCAAGGGATAAATTCCGACAAATCATTGCATACCCAAAAACCGACCTGAAAAAGTTCGGTTTTTTTTGGACTTATCAACAAAAAAAAGTAAGTTTTCAACAGGCAAATGTTCATGGATGGTGAATGAAGCTTCATCATTTTTTGAAGGATTTGGTTAACATTTTATTTACATTCGTGGCATGGAAAAAGTCAAAGCAATTCAACCAACAAATTATAGCAGGGGCAATGTAATTTCTCTTGAAAAAGGAAAATTGCCTCCTCAAGCCATTGATTTAGAGGAGGTTGTTTTAGGAGCAATGATGATTGATAAAAAAGGGGTAGATGAAACAATTGATATTCTTCATCCCGATGCATTTTACAAAGAGGCGCACAAACACATTTTTGATGCCATTATTAAATTGTTCGAAAGCAGCGAACCGGTTGACTTATTAACCGTTTCCAGCCAATTAAAAAAAGAAGGGAAACTCGAACTTTCGGGTGGGGATTATTACCTCATTCAACTCACTCAAAAAGTATCTTCTTCGGCGCATATTGAATTTCATGCGCGCATTATTTTACAGAAATACATTCAGCGCAGCCTCATTAAAATTTCAAACGAAATCATCGAGGATTCGTATGATGAAAGCACCGATGTTTTTGATTTGCTCGATAAAGCCGAATCGAAATTATACGAAGTTACACAAGGAAATGTAAAACGATCTTCGGAAACCGCGCAAAGTTTGGTGATCCAGGCAAAAAAGCGAATTGAAGAAATTTCCAACAAACAAGGAATGAGCGGAATTCCTTCGGGATTTGATAATTTGGACAAACTGACTTCCGGATGGCAACCCAGTGATTTGATCATTATCGCCGCCCGCCCGGGTATGGGTAAAACTGCTTTGACTTTGTCCATGGCTCGAAATATTGCGGTCGGAAGAAATATTCCAGTGGCGTTTTTTTCTTTGGAAATGTCATCGGTTCAATTAATTACACGGCTTATTTCTTCCGAAACCGGACTTTCCTCAGAAAAGCTTAGAAATGGCAATTTACAAGGCCACGAATGGGAGCAACTCAATGTGAAAGTAAAAGGTTTGGAAAAAGCACCCTTATTTATAGATGACTCACCTTCCTTGTCAATTTTCGATTTGCGTGCAAAAGCAAGACGACTTTCCTCGCAACACGGAATTAAATTGATTGTGGTCGATTATCTGCAATTAATGACAGCAGGAGGAAGTCAGAAAGGAGGAAACCGTGAACAAGAAATCTCCACTATTTCCCGAAACCTGAAAGCCTTGGCAAAAGAGTTGGATATCCCTGTGATTGCTCTTTCGCAATTATCGCGGGCGGTGGAAACCCGTGGCGGAAGCAAACGACCCTTGCTCAGTGATTTGCGCGAATCGGGTGCCATTGAGCAAGATGCCGATATTGTTTCTTTTATTTATCGACCGGAATATTATAAAATTGATGAATGGGATGATGACGAACGAACCCCAACCGCAGGGCAAGCAGAATTTATCGTTGCAAAACACAGAAATGGCGCATTGGAAAATCTTCGGTTGAAATTTGTGGGCACACTTGGGAAATTTGAAAATTTGGATACCTTCGATTCACCGTACGAAATTCCATCTAAAATGAATGCGGCCGCAAATGACGATACTTTCCGTAGAAATCCAGATCCGGATGAAGCTTTTGGTAGTTCTATGAACGATCCGCAAGATCCGAATGATGATTTTCCTTTTTAGCTTTTGAAGCTATAAATGGAAAACTTTCATGTTTCTATAGAAATAATTCAATCGACAAATTTGCAAAAGCGACTCTTTTCGCCGTCTTTCGTTTCTTCTTGATAAAGAAACTGAAGGTCGTTATCATCAAAAATTTCGAAAAAACGATCCCAAGAAATTTCTTTTAAATTCTCTTCCGAAAAATCGGGAAAATTAAGGCGCAACAAGGTACTGTTGTCATTTGACGTTCCGTTCACAATTGCAGGTTTTCCATCGCGTTCTTCGGCCCAATTCTGAATGGTTTGATGGCTGGTTGTGGTTTTTGATTCTGAAGTTGACATATTATTGTTTTTTGTGAAAGCTAAAAATACTAATGGAAAATTTTGTT
>DASSWN010000184.1:0-8270 GCA_035704905.1 Flavobacteriaceae bacterium | reverse complement strand
CGATTTCTAATTCCTCATCAATATTACAACACAATTCCCCTTTTTTAGATTTCGTTTTGTCATATAGGAATTTGTTGAATTTTATTTTTTGGTTTTCAATACCAACACTATTTATCAGTCCAAAAATCCGTTGTGTTTTTTTTACTTTCTCTTTTTCCGTGTTGATTATATAAAACACAAATCCCGGTTCATTGTCTGTTAGTTCAAATCGGATTAAAACAATAAATTTTTTATTTTCTGAAATAGCAACTTTGTCTTGCCAAGAAGTTTTTGGGATTTTAACGTTGACGCCTTCCAATTTTAGGTCTGCCATCATATAAGGCGAACCCATTCTAATTTCTTGTCTATTTGTAATATGAACTTTAATATTTTTTTTCAAGTTGATTTGTTGATTTTGAACCGTTATGTTTTTTAAAATTACTGCCAACGTTTCGCGGCTATGCGCCGGGCGGGGCTTTTTACTAAATTGGTTCTTCTGAAAACGTCATTTTCTGTATCCGTCATCTGTCAACCGAAGACGGATTTCCCGCCTGGCGCATAGCCGCTGTTGGGCAACGTTTTTTTTCAGTTGTATGTTTTTATCCGATAAAAATATTTAGCGTTAAATATAAAATCGGTGATGAGCTTATTAATATCCAAATTACTTTTTTATTGAATTTTTCTTTTGTGTCGTAATTTAAAATTACTGTGTTTATCAACGACCATAGTACACATCCAAAAAATAAATATGTCGAAATAAGTTGGCCATATTCATAAATCCATCTCAATTCAAAATTAATTCTAAATGGTTTTGTTGTCCATTTCAATAAAACTGCAAAAAATGCAATTCCGAATATTAAAATCGCAGACTTTTTAGTCCATTGTAATTTTGTAAAAATATAAATCAATTGCAATTTTTATATTCAAATGTTTGTTTTAAATTATTGGATTGGTCATAAAATTAAAATATTCTTTTTTGTCTATATTTATTTTCATTTGCCAATAGCAACTTCCGCCACCGGCAATTATAACAATTTCTTTTTTCCAATTCATTTTTGTCCATTCATTGTCTTTGTTGTCAGGGTCAGGTGCGATTTCTGGAATTAGGCAAAAAGCATTGATTTTTATTATTCGTTCTCCATTCTCATCAATGTATGGAATATATTGTCGATAATAAGTCTTTACGCTTTTTAATATTGGTTTTTTTAAAAAGTCAAATTCTTTGTTTTGGATTGCTTTATTGACTACTTCTCTTAAAATTTGAAAATCATCTTTATCTGGATTCCAATGTTTGTAATTATTATAATTGTTCCTTTCTGTATTTATTAAAATTGTTTCTTTTTCGGTGTTTAAAAAGTCATTTTGAATTTCGTTTCTTGTTATGTTTTGGTCAGTTTTATTTCCTTGATTTTGACAAGAAGTGAAAATGAGTAAAATTATTGTGATTTTGATTATAGTTCTCATTTCTTTAAATGTTGCCCAACGTTTCGCGGCTATGCGCCGGGCGGGGCTTTTACCCGGAATTGTTCTTTTGAAAACGCTCATTTCTCGCATCCGTAATTTGTCAACCGAAGAATGATTTCCCGCCTGGCGCATAGCCGATGTTGGCGGTTCGGTCTTTTATTCAAGGTGAATTTTAATGTTTAAATATAAATAAAAATGGATTTAAAATTAAGAAAACAAGTTTGTTCATTCGAGTTGAGCAAAAAATTAGAAGAATTAGGTGTTAAACAAGATTCTTTTTTCTATTGGAATTATATGGAAGATAAAAAGTCGAAACCTGATTTGATTACGCATCAGTCTGATTTGGTTTTAGAGGATGGTTTTAATGTTAGAAATTATTCCGCATTCACGGTTGCTGAACTTGGCGAATTACTATTAAAGGAAATATATAAATACTCTGTCTATTTATATCCCGAAAATCTATTTAATGGTCGAGATGAAAACGGCACTTCGGAAGCCGAAACAGAAGCGGATTTAAGAGCTTTGATGTTAATCCGCAGTTTGTCTTTAGACTGACCGCCAACTTGTTTATATGCTCAGGTTTTTGCCGTTTAGCGATGCCGTTCCGGTTGGCTAATCACAGGTTTTAACCATTTTAGTTTCCTATAAATGATAAAAACATCTTAGCCAAAAAATCAACCCTGCATGCTCAAATATATTAAAAAATTCTTAAAGACCGTCAAAAGGATTTCTTATTTTACGGACGCTTGTTTCACTTACATGGGTATAAATCATCGTGGTTTTCGGGCTGTTGTGCCCCAATAAATATTGTATGTACCGCAAATCGGTGCCGTTTTCCAACAAATGCGTGGCGAAACTATGCCGCAACGTATGCAGTGTTACCCGTTTTTTTATGCCGGTCTTGCGCACTGCTTGGGACAAGACACTTCGAGCGCTCGAACTGGTATATTTTCCGCCATTTTGCCCTTCAAACAAAAACATTGTCGGCCGGTAAGTCTGCTCATAACTTCGCAAAAGTTTCAAAAAATGCACCGATAATAAAGTGTACCGGTCTTTCTTTCCTTTCGCGTTCTTAATGTGTATCAACATGCGCTGGCTATCTATGTCAGAAGCTTTCAAACTCAGTGCTTCACCAATTCGCAGTCCGGCCGAATATATTAAACTCAATAAAGTTTTGTGTTTTAAATTCCCTGTCGAATCCAAAATGACCTTTACTTCTTCCAAGCTCAATATTTCCGGAAGGCGTTTTGGTCTTTTTGGTCGTTCCAACTCAAAGCTTTCCATGTTTGTTCCGGTGTAATCCAAATATTTGCGTATTCCATTGATACACTGGTTTTGGTAAGAAATTGATTTCCCGGCCGCCACAATGTGCTCGTAATTGAAATTCTCAATAAGCTTTGACGTTATTTCCATTCCCCCTTTCAACTGAACGTACCTTAAAAATAAGGCGGTTACCTCTACATAGGTTTTTACTGTATTATCGCTCAATCGCCTTTGTTCCATCCATTTTTTAAAACGGATCAACTTGCTTTGTTCCTTTTCATCAAGTACGGGCAAAGAAATTCTTTTGGCTTTTACCGGCTTTTTTGCTGCTCCCTGTGAAAGCTGAGAATAATCGACAAACCAATTTTTGGCCCGTAAATGTTTGAACAAAAGATGTAGGTTTTCGCTGGTACGTGGAGCGTAAAAAGTGCGGTGTGTCCGGCTCCATTTTATGAAATCCAATTTCTGAAGGTGAAGCTTGATTTCAGGATTATATGGAAAGCCAATCGCAATTTGCGGCGCATCCCGATGCTTTAATTCTGTTAGGGAAATTTTTTCCATTTCCAAATTTAACGTATATTTTAGCTTTCTCAAATAAAAGCTGGTTTTATTTCTGAAATTAATTATTTTTGCTAATAACAATAATAATAATGTTGTGGGCGTAAAACAAGTTTGATCGAGCGGAGCGAAATGCGCTATTAGGGGTACAAACCGTGGAAAGAAAAGAATACAGGGCTTAAAAAATTAAAAATTTGAAACCGGTATTTATCAACAGCCGTTCAATAAAAAAATTAATGCCTCCGAATCCAACCTTCACAAAGGGTTTCCTCTTTGTCCATAAAACCTAATTAAAATATAGTAGTATATTTCAAGAAAAATAGTAGTATATTTTTTGAAATAAAGTACTATTTTTTACGAAATCATGCGGAAGATTTTACTGGATAAAGCGGAAGAATTTACCGGATGAAGCGGAAGATTCGCAAGTTCTGAACGGACGATTGAAAAATTCAAGCTTTTTATTCAAATGGAACGGGAAAAAGGTGCTATACCAAAGCCGCATCAAAGGCGACCCTTGGCTTTTTAGGAACATTTCTAAAGTTAGGGTTTTCTATCGAAATAAAGCTCTTTGGAAAAATACTTCGGCCTAAAAACAAATCACCAATTCACCCAATCACGAACCAATTCCCGATTGCCCAAAACCCGTGGATTGGACAATTTATGAATTTTGAATTTTGATTAAAAACAAGCCGCTTATTCACAAATTCACAGACTCACCGATTCACCCATTCACCAATTCCCGATTGCCCAAAACCAGTGGATTGACAATTATGAATTTTGAAGTGTGACTAAAAACAAGCCGCTTATTTACAAATTCACAGACTCACCGATTCACCAATTCATCAATTCATCAATTCCCGATTGCCCAAAACCCGTGGATTAGACAATTTATGAATTTTGAATTTTGACTAAGAACAAGCTGCTTATTCACAAATTCACAGACTCACCCATTCACCCATTCACCCATTCACCCAATCACCGTTTCACCCATTCACCGTTTCACCCAATCACCGTTTCACCCATTCACCAAATAAACATTACTCCCATCCGCCGCCAAGTGCTTGATAAAGCGTCACCAAGGCATTGAGCTGCTGGTAACGCGAATCGATCAAATTCAGTTGAGCGTTCAACGCGTTTTGTCGGGCGGTCAATACTTCCAAATAATTCGCCAAACCATTGTTCAACAGTTTTTCGGAATAGTCCGTGGCAAGTTGGTAGGCGTTGGTTTGTTTCTCCCGAATTTCGATAACCTCACTCGCCGTTTCGTAATTTGCCAAAGCATCCGAAACTTCTTTTCCGGCATTCAGCAGCGTTCTTTTATAGTTCAACAAGGCTTTTTCCTGTTGCGAAAGCGAAACTTCATAATTGGTTCTTATTTTTCTTCCATTCAGCAGCGGTTGAAAAATTCCGCCGGCAACCGATGAAAAAATCGAACTGGCGCTGAACCAATTTTCCAATTCAAAACTTTGAAACCCGGTGGAGGCTGTCAACGTCAAGGAAGGGTAAAATTGAGATTTTGCCACGTTTGCCAGTTCAAAAGCATTGATCAAATTAAATTCTGCGGCCATCACATCCGGACGGTTTTCCAACAAAAGCGAAGGAACCCCTGTTTTTAATCCGGTTTCGATGCGTTGGTTGTCCAAATCCGTACGCTCAATGGCATGCGGTGGTTCGCCCAATAAAATACTCAAGGTATTTTCCAATAATTGGATGCTGTTTTCCAAATTCACCAAAATAATTTGTGAGGTGTATATTTGGGCTTCGGTTTGTTTCACGGCCACGGCAGTGAGTTGTCCGGCCTCCTTCAAAGCTTGCGTCGCCTCCAAACTGCTTTCCCGTGCGGCAATGGATTCTTCGGCAATGGAAACTTGCTCGTCCAACGATAGTAGTTGATAATAAAGCGAAGCTATGGAAGCGATCAATTCGGTTTTTACAGCTTTATGGGCCGCGAGGCTTTGCAAATATCCGGCGGCAAAAGCCCGTTTTTGACTGCGTATTTTTCCCCATATATCAGCCTCCCAAGACAAGGAAGCTGTTAAATCATATTGGTTGATGGTTTCTCCTCCGGTCGCAGCGCCTATTTGACTGCTTTCGGAAGGGTTCATCCAAGTATAACTTCCATTTACGCCCAACGTTGGTAGGTAGCCTGCTTTGCCTTGTTTCAAATAGGCCTCGGCAGCAACAATATTTTGCAAGGCGATGCGGATATCCAAATTATTTTCCAAACCTGTTTCGATATGTTCTTGTAGAACAGGATCGGTGAAAATTTCGCGCCACGGCACATTTACCATAGAAGTTGAATCTGTGGGAATATTATCCGTACGGTACAAATTTTCGGTTGGCAATTCCGGACGTTCATAAGTTTTTGCTGTGAAGCATGATTGCAGCGAAAACGCAGCCACAGGAACCAACAAGAATTTATATATAGATGCCTTTTTCATTTTCAAAATTATTTTTCAATTGTTGTTCTGCCAACTTCCTCTTCCGTTTTGTGAGGCAAGGATGGGCTTGGCGCACCGCTTATTTTTTCTTGCAACCATTGGAAGAAAATATAAAACAGTGGAATGACGAAAACCCCGAGCACGGTTCCCACAAAAAGTCCGCCCACGGCCCCGGTCCCGATCGAACGGTTTCCAACGGCACCGATTCCGGTTGCCAAAACCAAAGGCATCAATCCCAAAATAAACGCGAAGGAGGTCATCAAAATAGGTCGCAATCGAACGCGCGCACCTTCAAAAGCGGCATCGGCAATGGACATTCCCGCTCGGCGGCGCTGAATCGCAAATTCAACAATCAGAATGGCATTTTTTGCCAACAATCCGATCAGCATAATCAAAGCGATTTGGAAATAAATATTGATTTGCAACCCTGCCAAAGAAGTGGTCAAATAAGCGCCCATAATTCCCACGGGGAGCGAAAGCAAAACCGAAAACGGAATGAGGTAACTTTCATACTGCGCCGCAAGGATAAAATAAACGAACAGCACGCTCAAAATCAGGATAAAAGTTGTTTGGTTTCCTGCCGAAATTTCTTCGCGGGTCAAGCCTGAAAAGGCAATATCAAAATCACTTGGCAATTTGGTTTTGGCATTCTGAATGGACGAAATCACATCACCGGAAGAGAACCCGGGAGCCGACGCCGCCGTGGCACTGGCAGAATTATACAAGTTGAAGCGATTGATCGTTTGGGGGCCATAGACACGTTTCAATTTTACAAACTCCGTAATCGGGGCCATTTCGCCCTCGGCATTGCGCACAAACAATGAATTCAAATCACTTGTTGAAGCGCGGTCTTTTGGCAATGCTTGCACATATACCCGATATTGCTTTCCGAAACGTGAAAAATCGGATGCATAAATTCCTCCAATATAACCTTGCAAGGTTCTGAAAATACTGCTAATGGAAACCCCTGCTTCTTTGGCTTTGGCCACATCGAGCTGTATTTCATATTTTGGGTAATTGGTGTTGAAGGATGTCTGCGCATACAGAATTTCAGGTTGTGCGGAAAGTTCGGCCAAAAATTGATGGGATTTTTCGTCCAATTCTTCAAAACTTCCCCCCGATTTGTCCAGTATTTCAAATGTTGCCCCAGAGGAAGCTCCATATCCGGGAATACTTGGTGGGGCGAAAAATATAATTTGCGCCCCGGGAATCGTGCTGGCCAAACCAAACATTTTTCCGGTCAGTGCTTTTGCGGAAAGGGAATCTGCTTCCCGCTCTTCCCACGGATCAAGGGAGATGAACCCGATGGCATAGTTGCTTCCCGCACCGGCGAGGAAACTAAATCCGTTTACCATAGTGAAACCTTTCACCCCTGGAAGTTGTTTCATTTTGGTGGCCAGTTCATTGGTGATTTCCACGGTGCGATCGAGTGAAGCTCCCGCGGGAAGTTGCACATCGGCGAAGATAATTCCCCGGTCTTCATCGGGCACAAATCCGCTTGGGGTGGTTTTTGCCGTCCACAAGATCGCAGCCACAGAAAGCAACAAAATCAGAACCGGAATCCATTTATGCCGGTACATAAACCGAAGGGAATTTCCATATTTCTTGGTGGTTACCGAAAAAGCCGTATTGAAACTTCCGTAAAAACGATCCAACAGATTCTTCTTTTCACCTTCCTTATGCTTTTCAGGTTTCAAAAACAAAGCACACAAAGCCGGACTCAAGGTCAAAGCATTCAATGCAGAAATGGCAATAGCCACAATCAAGGTAACTCCAAATTGTTCATAAAATACCCCGGTGGGCCCTTTAATAAACGTAACCGGAATAAATACCGCGGCCATCACCAAAGTAATGGAAATAATGGCTCCGGTAATTTCGCTCATGGCAGATTGGGTAGCCTTTAAACTACTTTTCGCACCTTCCTCCAACTTGGCATGAACCGCTTCAACAACCACGATGGCATCATCCACCACAATCCCGATGGCAAGCACCAGCGCAAACAAAGTCAATAAGTTCAGCGAATAGCCGAACAAATTCAGAAAAAAGAAGGTTCCGACAATGGAAACCGGCACGGCAATGGCGGGAATAAGGGTGGAACGGAAATCTTGCAAGAAAACGAACACCACAATAAACACCAAAATAAAGGCTTCAATTAGGGTAACAACCACTTTATCGATGGAGGCGGTCAAAAATTTATCGGTATCGAAATTTACCGCAAGGTTCAGACCTTCTGGAAAATGGGCCTTCAATTCATCGAGCGTTTGATAAATGTTGGTTATAATTTCGTGCGCATTGGAACCGGCAGTTTGGTTTACACCCATCGTTACGCCCGGATAACCGTTTACATTGGAAATAACCCCATAGCCTTCCGCATCCAGTTCAACTTTTGCAACATCGCCCAATCGCAAAAACCGTCCGTTCCCCAATGACTTGATAATAATGTTTTTATATTCTTCCGGGGTTTGATACCGACCTCCATAAGTGATGACATATTCAAAAGCCTGACCGCTATTTTCGCCCAATGAGCCGGCTGCAGCTTCCAAACTCTGTTCGTTCACGGCAGCC
>DASSWN010000063.1:0-7136 GCA_035704905.1 Flavobacteriaceae bacterium | reverse complement strand
ATATCAACCTTCAATCTCAATGTCAGATATGATAATTACAAAGAAGATTTTCAAAAACTGTGCACAAATGAGTATACTGAATTTTGGATAGAAAAAATTGAAATAGTAAGAGAATGGTTAATCAAGGAATTATAGAAATTATAAGAAAATACTTAAGCTTACTTCCTGAAAATTTGGAAGTTAAAAAAGCATATCTTTTTGGTTCTTTTGCTAAAGGAAAGGAACATGAAGGAAGCGATATTGATATAGCCTTGATTTTTAATGATTTAACAGATTTTTTTTCAACCCAACGGCAGCTAAGAAAACTGAGAAGAAGCATCGATCTTCGAATAGAGCCGCACCCAATTGCACAAAAGGATTTTAATTCCATGAATCCGTTTGCACAAGAAATCAAAAGAAATGGCATGGAAATAACCCTTTAAATTACAAGAAAAATCAGTGATATTTATTTCTTGATAGATTCCTATGAATGTTAACCTTCCTGAAAGCTGGCGAAGCAAATTACAAGAAGAAACCGAAAAAGACTATTTCAAAGAACTTTGGCAGTTTGTCGAAACCGAATATCAAGAAAACACGTGCTTTCCCGAAGCCAAAAATATATTTGCCGCATTTGATTTTTGTCCATTGGAAAAAACCAAAGTCGTTATTTTGGGCCAAGATCCGTATGCCGGAAAAGGCCAAGCGCACGGATTGTGTTTTTCGGTTCAAAAAGAAGCGAAAATCCCGCCATCTTTATTGAATATTTTCAAGGAAATCCAGACCGATTTAAAAAACCCAATTCCCGAAACCGGAAATTTGGAACGTTGGGCGAAACAAGGCGTATTACTATTAAATGCAACCATGACCGTTCGTGAAAAAGAAGCTGGAAGCCATCAAAAGAAGGGATGGGAACTTTTCACCAATGCCGTCATCGAAACGGTTTCGAAGGAACGGAACAATGTTGTTTTTATGTTATGGGGAAATCCGGCGAAGAAAAAAGCGGCACTCATAAATGAAGAAAAACATTTGGTATTGACTTCCGGTCATCCTTCGCCGTTGAGCGCCATTCGCGGCCATTGGTTCGGAAATAGGCATTTCAGCAAAACAAATGAATTTCTGCAAAGCAAGGGGGAAACTGGTATTAATTGGTGAACTGTTCTGAAAATTAGGAAATAATACTTATTGTGATACTTTTGCAGCCTTAATAGAAATTCTGGCATGAAAAAATATTTGTTACTTACTTTTATTATAGCTTCAATAAATTTAAGCCTTGCCCAAGATAGTTACGTTAAAGATGACACCTTCAATTCGTTTGAACTTCCTGAAAACCAGTATTATGTTGATGGAAGTGAAATAACAAAATCAATTGTTCAACCTGATGGAAAAATTGTATTGGCGGTGACTTCTTTTAGCAGTGTGCCTACTTCAACACTGATAAGGATGGATTATAATTTATTGGATGATTCCTTTTCATCGGCCACGATTGATGGAATTGTTCATGATATGGTTCTTCAAACTGACGGAAAAATAATTATAGTGGGAAGTTTTACAACTTATGGAGGTCAAGCTTCAAAATATATCGCCCGATTGAATTCGGACGGAACAATAGACAATTCTTTTCAGGTTGGAACCGGATTTGGAACACCGCCTTTCAGCAACAATAAATTTGCTGCAAATATAAAATTACAAGCCGACGGAAAAATTTTGGTGGGCGGAGATTTAAAATCTTACAACGGAACGCCTAAAAATTATTTAATACGCCTCAATACAGATGGAACAATTGATGATTCCTTTACCATCGATCCGGATTGGGACAATAGAGTAACGGCATTTACGTTGCAACCCGACGGAAAGATTATAACATCACAAGTAGGGCATATTAGCAGATTGAATTCCGATGGAAGTCTCGATAATTCATTTGCGGTGAGTTCGTTTATGGGACCGGCAGGAATAAAAGTCAATACTTTTAGCGTGCAAGCAAACGGAAAAATTTTGGTTGGTGGCGCTTTTGATACAGCTTTGGGAGCCAATAGAAAAGATTTGGTGCGGTTAAATTCCGATGGAACATTGGATACAACATTTGATTTTTCCGGCTTTAATGCCGTTTCTGGAAATAGGGAAGGGGTAAAATCGATTTTACTGAAAGACAACGGACAAATACTGGTGGGAGGCGACTTTGATTATGCCTATCAAGAAATTTACTTAAGTCTGTTGCTACTAAATTCAGACGGAAGCATAGATGATTCTTTTAATGGAAAGTTGGGATATAATCCGGAAGAAAGCCGTAATAATACCGTAAATGATTTGTTGCAATATCCTGATGGAATGGTTTTATGCACGGGAGAATTTCATGTTTACAATAAAATTGCAGTAAACAATATTGTCAAATTTTCCGCTGAAGTTGGAGAAAAAGACCCTACTTTTCATAATATATGCGAAGGATTTGATGGCGGGGTACAGTATTTATACCAAGCCCCTGACGGAAAAATAATTGCTACAGGAGATTTTTATTCCTACAACGGTCATACGAGGTACAAAATCGCTAGGCTTATGCCAAATGGCGAAATAGACGAAAGTTTCAAAGCCAACACGGAAGCATTTATCCATGATCTTTATTTTTTGAACGATATTGCATTTCAGGATGATGGGAAATTACTTGTTGCTTCCGACGGAAAACTTATTTTTGGACCGACAGGCGGCATTGTCGATGGCGGTTCCTTGGTAAGATTGAATGCAGACGGAAGTTTGGATTCAAGTTTTGTGAATTTGGAAGAAGGAAATTACGGTTTATATGGAAGTTGCAATTCAGTTATTATTGAAGATAATGGAAAAATAATCGCAGCAGGAAACTTATCTAATTTTGACGGACAACCGGTTGAAAAAATTATCAGATTCAATAGCGATGGAACAATCGATACTTCCATGGATTATGAGGTGCCGTTCACCTATATTGATCTGGTGCAAAAAACGGCTGACAACAAATTGTTGGTGAGCGGTAGCAATGGAAGCGTAAATAATAGAAGCCTTTCACGATTAAATACCAATGGACAAATAGACGATACATTTCAGATTGATCCAAACCTTGTCGTCACGAGTTTCAGAATTCTTGAAAACGGAAAAATATTGGTCACTACCGATCTTCCATCGGGGCATACGCTCACACGGCTTCACCCAAATGGTTCAACCGATACGTCATTTAATTTTCCTGAATATAGCATTAATTATGTCGCTTATCAGAACGCGGTTGCAGTTCAAAGCAGTGGAAAAATCATAAAATCTGTTCCTGCCAACATAAATTCGACCTCTATTCAACGTTACAATACCGACGGAACATTGGATTCAAATTTTTCAGTGGGCACCGGCTTTGGTTATGGCGTGGGAAATTTCAGCCAATTCAATACCAGTCGGTTAGCTTCACTTTTGGTTTTGGAAGATGGACGCTTTCTCGCTGCTGGAAATTATAGAACTTTCGATGATGTTCCGGAGAGAAGCCTGATTCGTTTGAAAGAAACCAATGCGACCTATTTGGACGATATAACGGTGGACAATGATGAAGGAATTTGTGGCGCAGTGGTAAATTATGACCTCACTGTTTTTGGCACGAACGCACAAGTTGTGCAACTAACGGGCTTGCCTTCAGGCTCTGTTTTTCCTGTTGGTTTAAGCTTTAATTCATTTGAAATTACGGTCGGCAGCGAAATATTCACACGAACTTTTTATGTAACTGTTGAAGATGCCGAAGCACCGGTTTTGAATGTGACCGACATTGAATTGGACTTAAATGGAGGGAATTCGGTTTCCTTTGATATTGCAGATATCGATGCTGGAACCAGTGATAATTGCGGAGGTTTCACAATGATACTTTCCCAAGATACGTTCACACAAACAGGAACCTACCAAGTTGTGGTAACCGCTACGGATAACTCCAACAATGTTTCAGAAACCACTATTATTGTGACGGTTATAGACAGTACTTGGGGCATCGGTGCGCAGCATAAAAATACAATAGAACTGTACCCGAATCCCGTTAAGAATGTATTGCATATTTCCAATGACGGAGAACGTACCAGTATTGTAATTTACGATTTATTGGGGCGTGCCGTATTTAGAAAACTCATTAAAGAACAAAACGCCAGCCTGAACATGAGTTCTTTGCGAAATGGAATATATCTTTTAAAAGCGGAAACAAAACAAGGAGTACAGGTTTTCAGGATTATAAAAGAATAAAACTTGCTTCAAAGTTTCTGAGATCATTAAAGAAAACCCTGGATTTTTTCCGGGGTTTTCTTATATTTGGATTTAGATCGTTTTGAACTATAATTTATATTATGTAAAATAGAATTTATGAAGTTCCCTCTATCGCGATAAACCTATCTCAAAAATAAAGTGATGATGTTTTATCCCTTGAAGGATTCATTTAAGTACCGTTCCCGAATTATTTCCCTATGGTGGATTTCATGTCCGCAAATTATGAACCCCGCCGCCCTAACAGAAATTTTTTGGTGGTTCACGCTTCCATACTTCATTAAATCACTTTCCCGAAATCCTTTGAAAAGATTGATCGTTGCGTTGCGAACCGAAATATAATCTTCCACTAATTCTTCCCAAGACCGTTCATCGGCATTGGAATTTTCGGCAAAAATAGTTTCATCGAATCCTTTCAATTCTGTTTCTTCGTGGGCGCGACCAAAAAATAATGCACGGAATGAAAATATTCGTTCCGTATCGCTTACGTGCAAAAGAACTTGTTTAGGAGTCCATTTTCCTTCAGCGTAGCGATAATTCAGTTTGTCGTTTGGAATATTTTGAAGAAAATCCATCATTTCAGATTTTCCCCTTTGCAATGCATCCACTACATAATTTTCTTGGACCCGTTCGATATACTGCTCATAAAAAGAAGGATATTCGTCGGGTGAAAGGCTTTTTTCCATCGTTAATTTTCGGATAAAAGTAACAAAAAGCCTTAAAAAATCTTAGAACTTTCCCAAGGATTTTAATTTTTTTGATTTTCTTGTTTTGGAATTTTGGTCAATTGCGTAAATTTAAAGAAAAAACATGAACACCAGCGGATCGAACATCGCCATTTATGGAGCGATCGCGGCAAATATATTGATAGCCATCAGTAAATTCATCGCGGCTTTTTTTACAGGCAGTTCGGCAATGCTCGCTGAAGGAATACATTCCGCCGTCGATACGGGAAACGGGTTACTGCTGTTGCTTGGTGTAAAACGCAGTTCGCGCAAACCCGATGCGCAGCATCCTTTCGGATATGGAAAAGAAGTTTATTTCTGGAGTTTTGTGGTGAGCATGCTCGTTTTTTCAGTTGGTGGTGGTTTTGCGATGTACGAAGGCGTTCATGCGTTTCAACATCCCACGCCGAACGAAGATCCGGTTTGGAGTTATAGTGTACTTTTTGCCGCCTTGTTATTCGAGGGCACGGCACTGTACATTTCTTTGCGAACCTTCAATAAAAACAGAACATCCAAAAGCTTGCTGAAAAGTATTGCTCAAAGCAAAGATGCAGCCACCTTTGCGGTGGTAATCGAAGATTCCGCTGCGGTAATCGGTCTTGCGATTGCTATTATGGGCACATTTCTTTCCCAACATTTTGGAAATCCATATTTTGATGCGGGCGCTTCCATATTAATTGGTTTATTGTTGTTGTTGGTGGCCACGTTTCTCGCCCATGAAAGCAAAAATTTATTATTGGGCGAAAGCGCCGACAAATCAGTGATCACGAAAATAAACAGTCTCTTACGTGAAAATAAATTTGTTGAAAAATGGAACGTTCCACTGACAATGCATTTTGGTCCGGACAATATTCTGTTCACTGTTGAACTGGATTTAAAAGACTCGTTGAGTTTGGAAGAATCGCAAGAAGTGATCGCCCAAATCCGTAAAGATATCAAGGGGAAAGAACCAAGAATTGGACGGGTTTTCATCCATTCAAAAGATTTGGAAAAGTAGAATTAAAACCTTTTATAAAATCAATCAAATATGGCAGGAGGATCTAATTTAGCAATTTACGGGGCAATTGGCGCCAATATTTTAATTGCGGCGGCAAAATTTATTGGTGCGTCCATTACCGGAAGTTCAGCCATGATGGCAGAAGGAATCCATTCCATGGTCGATACCGGAAACGGATTGTTGTTGCTTTTGGGAATTAAACGTAGTAAACAGGAACCCGATAAAATGCATCCGTTTGGTTACGGAAAAGAAGTGTATTTCTGGAGTTTTGTGGTAAGCATGCTCATTTTTGCGATTGGTGGCGGATTTGCCATTTACGAAGGAATCCATGCCCTACAAAATCCGTCGATTGCCACCGATGCCACCATCAACTATATCGTTTTGGGAGCAGCTGTTCTTTTTGAAGGCACCGCCCTATTTATCGCGCTGCGCACCTTCAACAAATCTAGAAAAGGCTCTAGGAATTTAATCAAAAACATTGTGAAAAGTAAGGATGCCGCTACCTTTGCGGTTATTATTGAAGATTCCGCGGCATTGATCGGTTTGTTGATCGCCTTGTTGGGGACTTTTCTTTCGCAACAACTTCAAAATCCATATATGGATGGCGGAGCATCTATTCTAATTGGATTGGTTTTGTTAACGGTTGCAAGTTTTTTGGCACGGGAAAGCAAAGGCTTGTTATTGGGCGAAAGTGCCGGGGAAGAAGTGCTGAAGGAAGTTGATTTAATTTTAAAAGAAAACGAATTCATTCAAAGCTGGAACCTTCCACAATCAATGCATTTTGGACCAAGCAATATTTTAATGGTATTGGAAATAGATTTGATAGACGGTCTTGAACTTGGAAAAGCCGAACAAATCGTGGCGCAGTTGCGCGAAAACATTCAGAAAAAAATACCTGTTATTGATCAAATTTTTGTTCACGTGACGCAATTGGAAGAATAATTTTCAAGAATACAAACTGTCCCCTTCTTTTCTTGGATCGCCGGTAACCGTATTTTTCTTGTCCGCGCCTACTTCCCTATTCGACAATTCTTGTTTGAAATGATTGATGATTCCACCTTGCAGCAAGGTATTGATTTGCCTGCCGCTCATGGAATGTTTGGTCAAGAATTTCCATTCTTCACCGTTCGATTTTTTTACCACTACTTCAATATTTTCATTGCTTTTCACCGCTTCCCGAAGATTGGAAA
>DASSWN010000053.1:0-8512 GCA_035704905.1 Flavobacteriaceae bacterium | reverse complement strand
TAAAATTTCACCATTGCATTTAATGAAAGTCGTTTCGGCTGTATAGGTTGTATATTCGGTATCGGGAACAGGGGTTACTGTAATCGAATTATTTGTGCCAATTATATTTCCAGCAGCATCGTACCATTTCAAATCCACTATGGAATTTCCAGATGGAACAAAACGCCATGCTTCATTATGCGCCTCCCAAGTTCCAGTATTTCTTCCCGGTGGTGTTACCGCTTGGGAACCAGTGGCATTTTGAATACCTAATAAACCTGATCCACTATTAAAAGTGGTGCAGGAAGTTCGATCTTTCACATAGACTTCAATAACATTCGTGGTTTCATAAATAACAATCTGACTGGTTTGTGGTCCTTCGCTTGTCCCACAACTATATAATGCCAATTTGTACAAATTAAAAACCAAGGTGCGACAGGGATAGCTACCTATAACCTGATAATTAATGCTATAATCAGCATAATAATCGTTCGAATAAGTAGGATCTGAATCTTGCAAAACCCCAAAAATAGCATTTACATAAGGTGGACCATATTGATCCCCTGATGGGATTGTTTCATCAAAAGCATAGCCGCTTGGTCCCGGACTGTACATGCCACCGGGAACAATTCCGGCAACATCAAAAGTTATAACTCCATTGGTGCCAATCAAAACATTATTATAGGTTTCGTCATAAAAACAAAAATCAAAACCCAAAGGAACCACAGAGGACCATGTATCATCACTACTTAAATTAGTTCCGGAGCCTCCAGTAAAAGGAAAGGGAGGCGCAAAAGGTATCGATTGAACCGTATAGCTTGTTGTTTCCCCTATATCCAGATAATTTGCCGTTAAGGTAACCGAATCTTCATCGCATGGAATGGTGACACTACCGCCATTGCCTATTTCGAGATTGGTCGAAATTTCAACATTTGGACATCCAGGTCCAGGGGCACCTTCATTAAATGTAACTTCGACAATTTGGGTATAAACAGCGGTACAACCGTCTTGATCGGTTATTGTTAACGTAACAGTGTAGGTTCCTAATTCGGTAAAATAATTGGAAGCGGAAATTCCAGTCGCGGTATTTCCATCCCCAAAATCCCAAGCGTAGGTTGCGCCTGTTCCGTCGGTTTCAAAAGTAGTTCCCGAAGCATCAAAAGTAATTTCATCGCTAAAAAAAACAGTATAAACGCCTGCATTGAACGTTGAAGGCGTGACTGTCATATCAGGGGTAATGGTTTGACATGGAGGAACACAAGAAATAATCGCTTCCCAGCCCAAAGAAGGAACTGGAACACCAGAACCATCGGCCAAAAATTCAAAGGTCAAACAACCGGTTGGGTTCTGATCGCCGGCTATAATTGTACCTACCGTGCTACCTGCAGTATACGTACCAATCAGCGGAGCGGCCGTAGAATCACCGTCATATACGTATAAAAAATCGCCGGAAAACATCAGAAAATCGGTAAATTCAACAGAAATGCGCATATCGCTATCCGGACATAAAGTCAATGTATAGGAATCTTCGGTATATCCGGCATCCGGTCCGCCGGAATCGTAAAACATTCCCGTGCATTGGTTGAATGTTCCATCCTGCATAAGAATATCTTGCGAGAAAGATAGCAAGGGAAGAAACAATAAAACAAAAAGAAGATAAATATTTTTCATATCCAAAATGATATTATGACTTATTGAATAGTGTTTACTCTCTAATTTGAAACGGCTCGATAATTATGAAATAATTGGTTCCGTCCACATGAAAAAATTGTCTTTCCTTTGAATAAAAATTAAACTCATATTTGAAAGGATTAAACGTGTTCGGATCAAATGAATTTCTTGTTAAAGAGGAATTGTACCGTTTAACCAGCGGCACAGTTGAAAGTTCGGGAAAATATTCCGGAACTTTGATGCCAGGCCCATTTTCAACAAAAATAAAACTGTTGGCAAATAAATTTTTCAGTGTTTTTAACCTACTTGGACGGTCAAAAACGAGTTCATCGGCCTTTTCGCCATACGCTTCTCGAACGTAATTTTCGAAGTTACTTTGATCAGGTCTCCAACGCCGCTGTTTAAAATCAGTATCTTGTGCATTTCCACTGACAAATGTGAATAAAAAAACAAAAAAAAGGGAATAAACCCAAGCGGTCGGTTTCATGGTTTCGGTATTTTTTGGGGCGGAAAAATAGTAAAAATATGTGAATAGCTTCTTAAGAATGCGATTAAAATTCCACCCAGATTTCTTCATTTGACTTTTAAACGTTTTTATTTGTGGTTTTATTGAATAAGCTTCCTTAAATTAATCCTGATTTAAATTTTTCTTCCCGAAAAATGGCTTTTTCCAAGAAAGAATTTCAAAATTTATAGACCTACAAGGTTTTGGAAACCTTGCAGGAACATGTTGTCAAAACCTTGCAGGAACATGACGATTCATTCATAAAACAGCTTGACTGGCTTTTTTCCTACCTTCCCAAAAATAATGATCGAAAAGACTGGATTTCACATTTTTCGATTCATCAAATTTTTCCCAAAATTTTTCAAAACCTCTTTGTAAGAATAATCAATTGAAATATTGTTCAGCACTTCAAAGGCCAAATGGGTGAATTTTTCAATTTCAAGACGCGTCTGTTCCGCAGCGCCACTTTCTTCAAAAATTTGTTTAATGGCGCCAATTTTTTCGGAAGGATCATTGGGCATCAAATCATATAAATGCAGAAGTTGGGACGCCTCCTTTTTGGATGATTGTTCCATCGCCTTCAAAAACAGAAAGGTTTTTTTATTTTCGACAATGTCGCCACCAATTTGTTTTCCAAAATTTTCTTCGTCGCCGAAAATATCCAAGTAATCGTCCTGCAACTGAAAAGCGATTCCCAATAAGCGGCCGAATTCAAATATTTTTTCTGTATTTTCTTCGGAAGCATTGGCGACAATTGCCCCCATTTTCAGTGCCGCACCCACCAAAACGGCGGTTTTGTATTCGATCATATGCAGGTATTCCGCCACGCTGACGTTGTCACGAGTTTCAAAATCCACATCATATTGTTGTCCCTCACAAACTTTTATTGCCGTATCGGTGAACAGTTTGGCAAGTTTGGAAAAGGTTTCCCCTTCATAATTTTCAAACAATTTATAGGCAATAATGAGCATGGCGTCACCGGAAAGGATCGCGGTGTTCAAATCCCATTTTTCGTGCACGGAAATTTTTCCGCGGCGCATCGGCGCATCGTCCATGATATCATCGTGAATGAGCGAAAAATTATGGAACATTTCAATGGCCAAAGCTGCGTGCATGGCTTTCTTGTACGAAGTACCAAAAATTTCGGCAGAAAGCAAAACCAAAACCGGACGCAGGCGCTTTCCGCCCAAATTCAACATATATAAAATAGGTTCGTATAGATTTTCGGGTTCCTTCAAACGCACTTTTTCTTCCATGAACGCCAAAAAATCCTCGCGATAAAGATTCAATGTTTGCATTTTTTCAAATTTGCGCTAAAGTACTTGTTTTTTTGAAAATTGAATGGATGAAAAAGTCATCTCGTGATTTCGTGATTTAGTGATTTGGTGATTTATGGAATTGGTCCATTAGGCACCTTGGAAAAAATTCTTCATAAAACTTTGGAAACTATTTTTGTTTTAAAAGTTTCCGTTCTATATTTGCCGCGTTTTTCAGAAACATAAAACAGGACGATTATGAAGGGGAAAATTTTACAAAAAGCAACCGAATTGTTTTTATACCACGGCTTCAAAAGTGTAACAATGGACGATATAGCTTTGGAAATGGGCATTTCCAAGAAAACAGTTTATACGCACTTCAACACGAAAACGAAATTGGTGCAAGGCGTCACCGATCATTTGTTTGAAACCATTAGCTCGGGCATCGATGAAATTATTGCCCAGCATAAAGACCCGATCGAAGAAATGTACGAAATCAAAAAATTCGTGATGTGCAATTTGAAAGGTGAAAATGCATCGCCCATTTTTCAACTGCAAAAATATTATCCCGAAATATTTCAGTCCATAAAAAAACGTCAATTGGCAAAAATGCGCGAGTGCACCGTGGAAAACCTTCAACGTGGAATTAAAAAAGGAGTATATCGCAAAAATCTGAACCTCGGTTTCGTTTCGCGTATTTATTTTTTGGGAATGAACGGTATAAAAGATTTGAACATTTTTCCGACAAATGAATTTTCACAAAAAGAAATCCACGAAGAATTTCTGAATTATCATTTGCGCGGTATCGTTACACCGAAAGGTTTGGAGAAATTGAAGGAAATCATTTTTAAAAGTTCAGAGTTATGAGTTACGAGTTCGGAATTATTAGTTTTCAAAATCACCAAATTAGCCTTCTTTTCAAATTAAACTTATGAAATACAACCTGATTTTTTTTCTTTTCGTAACGATTAATTTATCTGCTCAAAACAATTTCCCCCCTTTGGGAAGGTCGGGAGAGGCTTACAGTTTCACTATGAAGGAAGCCGTGGAATTTGCGCTTGACAGCAATTATTTGGCGATCAACGCGCGCCGCGACATTCTTGCAGCTATCAAAAAGAAATGGGAAACCACCGCACGCGGATTGCCGCAAATCGATGCTTCGGTTGATTATACCAATATGCTGAAACAACCGGTGCAACTCATTCCGGGCGAATTTATCGGTGGCGCGCCCGGCACGTTTGTCCCCGTTAAGTTTGGCACCGAACAGCAAATGAGCGCCACGGCAACGGTAAACCAGCTTCTGTTCGATGGGTCGTATCTGGTGGCGTTGCAAGCCGCCAAAACTTTTTTGGAATATTCTGAAAATGCTGCGGAAAAAACGGCACTCGAAGTCAGAAAAAATGTCATTGAAGCTTACGGAAATGTGCTCTTGGCGCAAGAAAGCGTTGAAATTTTAAAAAGAAACCAAGCGGTTTTGGAGAAAAACGTTTTTGAAACCCAAAAGATTTATGAAAACGGATTAACGGAACAAGAAAGTGTGGAGCAACTGCAAATCACGTTGTCGCAAGTGGAAAACCAGTTGCGGAATTCGGAACGCATGGTGGAAATCACCAAACAACTTCTGAACCTTGCATTGGGAATTCCCATTGAAAAAACGGTGGTTTTGGAAGATGACTTGGAAAGTTTGGCACAAGAAAACATTAATTTGGTTTTAATGGATAAAGATTTGAAAATTGAAGAAAACATCGACTTCCAAATTGCCAAAAACCTGACCCAACAACGCGAATTGGAACTGAAACTGGAAAAAAGCAAAGCCCTCCCCACCCTTTCAACTTTTTTAAATTACGGCGCTACGGGCAACAGCAACGAATTCAGCTTCTTGCAACCGGAACAAGAATGGTATCAATCTTCCATTTGGGGCGTGAGTTTGAACATTCCCATTTTCAGCTCGCTGCAACGAAGCGCACGCACGCAACAAGCAAAAATTGCATTGGACCAAGCGCAAACCCAGTTTATCCAGGCCCAAGAACAAATTCGCTTGCAAACCAACACGGCCAAAAGCAATTACCAGTTTGCCATTGAAAATTACCAAACCGCAAAAAACAATTTGGCTTTGGCTGAACGGATCGCCCAAAAAAATCAGTTGAAATTCACCGAAGGCTTGTCCACAAGTTTCGATTTGCGCCAAGCACAAACTCAATTGTACGATTCCCAGAACAATTTCCTGCAGGCTATGCTCCAAATCATTACCACCAAAGCCGAATTGGAAACCCTTTTGAACACCCCAAAAATTACCATTGACAGCAAACAAGTTAAACAATCTCAAAAATGAAAAAAATTCTCGCCCTCTTTTTCGCTTCGATCTTGATTTTTTCCTGCGGGGAAAAAGAGAATTCTGTGGAAGCCGTGATCGAAAGTGGCCAACTTTCCGAAATACGGGCCAAGAAATCAGAACTGCACGAACAGCAACAAGCTATAAAACAAAAAATCGCCATGTTGGATGCCGAAATCGAAAAACTCGATACCATCGACAATCCAACCTTAGTTTCTGTCGAACGCTTGAACGACACGGTTTTCAAACATTATATACAAGTGCAGGGAAATGTGGAAACTGACCAGAATATTCTTATTTATCCGGAGTATGCTGGCATTTTGGAAAAGATTTATGTAAAAGAAGGAGAACAGGTTTCCAAAGGACAAATTTTGGCCAAGATAGACGATGGGGGACTTTCGAGCCAGTTGGCGCAATCACAAACCCAATTGGCATTGGCAAAAACCACATTCGAACGGCGCAAAAATTTATGGCAACAAAAAATCGGCTCCGAAATGCAGTATTTACAGGCCAAATCGAATTATGAGGCCATGCAAAGTTCCGTGGAACAATTGGAGTCCCAATTGGGAAAAACGATCGTACGCGCCCCTTTCAGCGGTGTGGTTGACCAAGTGATTTCCGATGAAGGCGAAGTCGTTTCGCCCGGTGCGAACCAATTGTTCCGGTTGATTGATTTGAATGAAATGTACGTTACCGCCGATGTTCCCGAAAATTATTTGGGAAGTATCCAAAAAGGAACGGAAGTAATTGTGGAATTGGGTGCCATTGGAAAAAAATTCGAAGGTGAAATAAAAGAAATTTCAAGTTATATCAACCCGAACAACCGCAGCTTTCAAATAAAAGTCGCCGTTCCGAACAACCAAGGATTGGTGAAACCGAATTTGATCGCGAACATCAAATTGAACGATTACACCGCAAAAAACGCTGTGGTTGTTCCGCAGAGCACCGTACAAGAAAATGCCGAAGGTGATAAAATCGTGTTTGTGGTTAAAGAACAAACCGATTCCACCGGGACCGCACAAAAATTGGTGGTGAAAACCGGCAAAAATTATGACGGGAAAATGGAGATCACCGAAGGTTTAAATTCTGGTCAACTATTGATTGTGGAAGGCGCACGGACCATTCGCGAAGGCGAGAAAATAATTTTTTAACAGCATGTAATTTGAGCCGGACAGATTTCAACCTGAAAATCAATGGTCAATGATCGAAGACCAAAATTTTAGAGCTCAACAAATTAACAACCAATCACAAATCCACCGATCAACAAAACCACCGCGTAAAAAATGAAAATCGAAAAGAACGACAAACGCTTCGGACTTTCCTCCTGGGCCATCGACAACAGCACCACGGTTTTTGTGATCATTGCCATCATCATTGTCGGCGGGCTGCTTTCCTATTACAGTATGCCACGCGAGGCTTTTCCCGAAATATCAGAAACCAAAATTTATGTAAGTTCCGTGAATCCCGGGAATTCCGCAGTGGACGTGGAACGTTTCATCACCGAACCATTGGAGGAGGAATTCAAGGACATCAGCGGGGTGCGCGATATTTCTTCCACCACTTTGCAGGATTATTCCATTATTATTGTCGAATTTGAAGAAGATGTGGAAGTCCCGGTTGCAAAACAATTGGTGAAAGACAAAGTAGATCAAGCCAAAGCCGAAACCACTTGGCCTACTTTGGACAGCGGGGCAAAAGTGGAACCAAATGTTTTCGACCTGAATATTTCGGAAGAATTCCCCATTTTGAATATTAATTTAACCGGAGATTTTCCCACGCAGCAATTGAAAGATTACGCGGAATATCTGCAAGATAAAATCGAATTATTGCCCGAAATAAAAGAAGCAACCATTCGCGGTGCGGAAGACAAAGAAGTTGAAATTGCGGTGAATATTTACAAAATGTCGGCTTCGCAAGTAAGTTTCAATGATATTGTGAATGCGGTAAAAAGTGAAAACATCACCATTTCGGGAGGGAATATCACAGAAAACGGCATTCAAAAAAATATTCGCGTAATTGGCGAAATCGACGATCCACAGGAATTGGGCAACATTGTCGTGAAAGAAGATAAAGGCGTGGTTTTCTTAAAAGATATAGCAGACATTCATTTTCAAGAAAAAGATGCCAGCACGTTTGCGCGCGAATACGGTCAACCGGTGGTGATGTTGGACATTAAAAAGCGCGCCGGAAAAAACATGATCGAAGCGGTCGAGAAAATCAAGGAGATCATCAAAACCGAACAAGAAAGTTATTTGCCCGAAACGCTGCATATTTCTATCACCAACGACCAATCTGTTGCCACCCAAAGTCAGGTGGACGGTTTGGTGAACAACATTATTTTTGGGGTTATATTGGTCGTTGCCGTTTTGATGTTTTTCCTTGGTTTCCGCAATGCCTTGTTCGTGGGTTTTGCCATTCCAATGTCGATGCTCTTGTCATTCATTATTCTTTCCAGTTTGGGCTTCACTTTAAACACAATGGTGCTTTTCGCCTTGGTGATGGGCTTGGGAATGTTGGTGGATAACGGAATCGTGGTGGTGGACAACGTCTATTCGCTGATGAGCGAAGGAATGTCGCCGCTACAAGCCGCAAAACAAGGAATGGGTGAAATCGCTTGGCCGATAATCGCTTCCACAGCGACTACTTTAGCGGCTTTTTTCCCATTGGGTCTGTGGCCGGGAACCATTGGCGAATTTATGATCGTGTTTCCAATCACGCTTTCCATCGTATTGAGCTCCTCGCTTTTTGTCGCTTTGGTAATCAACGCAA
>DASSWN010000034.1:0-2702 GCA_035704905.1 Flavobacteriaceae bacterium | reverse complement strand
CTCTTTGCACAAAATCCAACGAACCAAAAGCATCCACTTTCAATGTATCAGCAGTAGTTAGAACACGCTGTTTAAAAGCCAGTCTTCCCGCAAAACCATCGTTATTATTGTCGTCAATATCACTAAAAAGGTTAAGATCGTTTTTGCTTCCGGCAACTTCAAAATCAACACGTGTTTTTTCCGAAGGATGAAAGCTTCCGTTTAAGCCACCAACTTGAATTTTTATAGGAGCATTCAATCGAATAATGGGCTCATAATTTCCTTGCCGAACGCCATTTACCGGCGCAACATATTCATAAATACGGCTGATGGCATTGGTCTCATTTATCACATAATCGCCATTATTGTTTCCGACGAGCGAAAAACGGACACTGAAAAGTTCGTCCTCGGGATTGTTTGAAAACACAAAAACCTCTTGCCCGTTTATGGTTTCCTTTTTATAAAGAATCTTGTTTTCGGAATAGGTATCGGGCACGGCAGAAGGTGCGCTCATTAAATCACGATCATCGCCCGCAGCCTGTAAAACCGCCACTTGTTCTTCGGAAAGATTTTGCTGCAAAGGCTGGTTTTTTGCATCATTTTCAGAATAAACATACACCCCCAAATCCAGTTTTTCACTTGTATAATTTCCGCCGCCGTAACCAATGAAACGCGTGTAACTTCTATCGGTATATTGATATTCCACGGTAATCCGCATATTGCTTGTTATGGGGTAGGTGGGATTGAATTTCAGTTCGCCGGCGTTGTAATCTATTACATAATCTTCGTTTTCGCCCCGATTCAAAAGCAATCCATTCACATAAACCCGTTCACTGCCCGAAACTACCAAAATATAAAGTTCGCCATTTGGGCCCACCAATTTATATGGCCCTTGGTTTCCCTCCTGCCCCAGAAACTCACTTTTTGAAAAAACACCCCGCACCAAAGCACCCGAAGCAAAAGCCGAGATTTTTGAACCGTCTTCGTTATTAAAAGTTCCGCCAAGAGAAATTCCCTGTACTTTTTTTGTAAATCTTCCGAAGTAGCTATTGTTGTTTTGAAGATCAATATCGCCCGCGCGGATGTTCCAGTTTTCGCCGAAAAGCTCGATGAAAATCTGATCAAATTCATTCAAACTTTGTGAATATCCGCTTTCCTGTGCTGGAATATTTGCATCTTGAATGGAGGCGCGAATGGAAACTTTGTCGCTCAGTTTTCCCGTAATTTGAAGATCCAGTTCGCTATTAACAACTGCATTTTGGTTGTTGCCAATGGTAATGCCCCGCGAAATGCTTCCGGAAGTGTTCAAACCGTCAAAAGGCGTAAAAGTATTTTGGTTGGTACTCTCCTGTAACGAATACAATTTGTCAATGTTCCCCGTATTTTCAACTATAATTTTTGGGTCGAGGGCGAAATAATCCCGCGTCAAAAAATCCGGATATCGCAAATATTGAATAGTTAACGAATCCTGCTGTTGCTGTAATTCTTCGGAAAAAATTATAATTCCTTTTTTGAAATCTACCCGATAGCTGAAAGGATTTGGCGAATTTCCGTCATTGTCGAGAATTGAAAACCGTTGTGGATTAATACTTACGCTGTCCAAAACCACCGTGTCCTGCAAAGCGACTTTCTTTTCGCGATAGTTTGAAGAAATATCCTGCGCATAGCCGATGGCCGTGATAAAAAGGAAAGAAACGAACAGGTAAAACTTCATCATCAATATAACTGAATGTGGCGTATTATATTTTGTGAATATATTATGAAAATCTTTACGGGCGTGGGCCGTGTAAAAATACAATGTTAATTAACTTAGTGGCCTTTAATAAACGCTACTTACAATGAAAATTATTTCATACAACGTAAATGGAATCCGCGCCGCGATGCGCAAAGGATTTATCGATTGGCTGAAAGCTGCAAACCCAGATGTTATTTGCCTTCAGGAAACCAAAGCCAATTTTGACCAAGTTGAAATTGAGGAAATTGAAAAAGCAGGTTATCCCTATCATTATTGGTACAGCGCCGTAAAAAAAGGATACAGTGGCGTGGCGATTTTTTCAAAAATAAAACCTAACCACGTGGAATACGGCACCGGCATTGAATATATGGATGGCGAAGGAAGAAACATTCGCGTTGATTTCGACAATGTTTCAGTGATGAGTTTGTATTTGCCGAGCGGTACAAACATTGCCCGTTTGGAACACAAGTTTACATATATGGCAGACTTTCAGAAATATATTGACAATTTGAAACTGCAAATTCCGAATTTGGTTATTTGTGGCGATTACAACATTTGCCACGAAGCCATTGATATTCACGACCCAATCCGCAACGCCAATGTTTCAGGGTTTTTGCCCGTTGAACGGAAATGGTTGGACGGTTTTATGAAAAGTGGATTTATTGACAGTTTTCGCCATTTCAACAAAGAACCGCACAATTACACTTGGTGGAGCTACCGCGCCAACGCACGGAATAACAACAAAGGTTGGCGGATAGATTATTGTTTGGTTTCCGAACCGTTGAAGAAAAATTTAAAACGTGCCGTAATTTTGCCGGACGCGATGCACAGTGACCATTGTCCACATTTGGTGGAGCTTGAATTCCAAAAATGAAATACACGATCCTCCCCAATACCGATTTAAAAATCAGCAAACTCTGCCTTGGCACCATGACTTGGGGCCAGCAAAACACGGAAGCTGAAGCCCACGAACAATTAGATTTAGCAA
>DASSWN010000011.1:0-6476 GCA_035704905.1 Flavobacteriaceae bacterium | reverse complement strand
AGCGATTGGAGCAGAAATTGATCAATTATGCCGATACCACTTCCACCCAAATTGTTATTGCCACAATTGAATCTTTGCAAGGAGAATATATTGGATTGTATGCGACCGAGTGGGCTCAGAAATGGGGAATTGGGCAGTCTGGAAAAGATAACGGCTTATTGATTTTGCTATCTGAAAACGATCGCAAAATATGGATTACGACCGGTTATGGTTTGGAAGGTGATTTAACGGATGCAACCACGAACACCATTATCGACCAAATCATTCTACCCGAATTTCGAAATGGAAACTATTACGCGGGCTTGGATAAAGGAACGACCGCAATTTTTCAAGTATTGGCCGGTACTTTTAAAGGTGCCCCGAATTCCGGAAAAAACCAAGGTTTCCCTGTTCATTTTATTGTACTCGGAATCTTCTTCATCATTATCCTGATTTCAATCTTTTCCAGGAAAAACAATGGTAAAAATGGCGGTCATCGTCACGGACCGGGGTTATTGGATATCCTTATTCTGAGCAGCCTTGGCAGCAGTATGGGTCGCGGAGGATTTGGCGGCGGCGGCGGCTTCGGAGGAGGCGGTGGATTTGGCGGCGGCTTCGGAGGAGGCGGTTTCGGCGGCGGCGGCGCTGGAGGCGGATGGTGATATTTAGTTGGCAGTTTTCAGTAGCAGTTGGCAGTGATTTGGTGATTTGGTGATCGGTGATTTAATAATACTGCTTACTGCAACTGCCCACTTTTTTTACTCCTTTCCATCCACGAAGTCCTGCAAATAGGCATAACGTTTGGTTAGTTTCCCGTTTTCAGTCATTTTGGCGCGTTTTAGTATTCCATCTTCATCCCCATTGAAAAATGCCGGCATCACATTTTCCAGAAACATGTCCCCAAAACCTTCACTGGCATCTTTGGGCAGTTCGCAGGGCAAATTGTCCACGGCCATCACGGTGATTGCGCCTTTCGCATCAAAAGCAACTTCCTTTTCGGTTTTTGGATCATAGCCATAAAACGGGTCGGCAATCGTTGAAGGCCGGATAGTGCTTGCTACCGGGCCATCAATGTCGCAACTGACATCTGCTATTAAACCAATATTGAAATCGGGGTTTTTGGCATCGGCCCTTGTGAATAGAAACGGTGCATGATCGCCATAAAAATGTCCCGCAATGAAGTAGTCCGCAGCTTTGGCAAAACGCATAAAATTTGATTCGTATTTTTCCGGATGCCGATAGAAATGTTGCTTCGCACTTTTTTCGCCGTCCTTTCTTTTATTGTAATCCATAACCCCAATCATGCAGTAAACCGGTTCTTTATAAGTTTTCGAAAGAAAATCGGTAACCCCTACTTTTCTAATTTTCAAATGATCCAAAATTTCTTTGGCACCGTGGGCCACTTTTCCGTTTCCGGTCAATAAAATTTTAATATTTGGCAATTCAATTCGATCAAGTTCTTTCATTACCGCATTAAAATCCGGAAGGATTTCAACCTTGGGAAGTTCAAACAACAAGTCGCGCAAACCCAGTGCCCTAAATCCGTTATAAGCACCAACAATTCCCGCATAACGCCCAAAACCAATTAAGCGGGAACCTTTTGCATTTGTAATTGTTTCATGATCAAAAAGAGTAATATTTCTATCCAAAACCGCGCGCAATAAATTTCGGTTATAGGGTTGTTTTTTAATGGTATGCGAAAAGAAAAAATACTTCTTATTTGGTATTAAGGCCACAATCGGCACTTCTTTCACACCCAGAAGAACATCACAATCCGAAACATCTTCGGACACTTCAAAACCCGCAGAACGATAAGCTTCGTCCGGAAAAATTCTGATTTCCGAGGCTTCAACTTTAAATTGTGCTTCGGGAAATTTTTCAACAACTTCTTTTAATTTTTTCGGGGAAAATACCACCCGGCGATCCGGTGGATTTTTGCGTTCTTTGATAATTCCAAATTTCATATTATTGGAACGGATTTTGATTAATTAAATGTAGCAGATTTCCTTTTTTAGAAGGAAGCCAAAGATAAGATTTTTATTTATCTTTGTTGCCGTGTTTGAAAGCGACAATTTTTATTGTAAAGGCTTTCTTGGCGAGAAAAATGTTCTTTGAAAATTACCGATCAAGCGATCACAAAATCACCTATAAAAGAAGGGGTCGATTTGGTTTTGACAGCGGGTCTGATTGAATGGTAAGCACGTCGAGCGCTGGGATAACAGCTCGTAAATCTCATATTTCACATTTTTTAAACGGCGATAATAACTACGCCTTGGCTGCATAATCCGAATCACAGTAGGATTAACTTAATCCCCAACAAGGTTGGGGACCAAGATGTCCCGTGAAAGCCTTGATTTACGGCGGTCACATTCGGGGCACCGGAAAAGTAAATATAGAATTCGCAGGTTCCTGATGCGAATTCGAAATCCAAACCGGGAATACGTGCAAAGTTGGTGGTTTTCGGCCGGCTTTGCATCGACAACCAAGCGAAAACTAAACGTGTAGAAAGCTATTGAATTGCCTGTTTGCACGAGGGTTCGAACCCCTCCGACTCCACAAAAATAAGCCGTAAACAATTTAACTGATTGTTTACGGCTTTTTTGATTTCAGCGGTATTCCGAAAAAGAAGCCTGTTTCCGTTAACCTATTTATTCATAAGAAACTTTAAACGCACCATTTTCAATAAGCGTTCCACTAACATCGGTGGTGAATGTAAAGTTTCCTTCCACAACTTTTTCCGTCGTATCGTTTGAAATTATTGTTAAGGTACCGGAGGAAACATGTTCGGTAACCGCATTTACGGAATAAGTTGCCGTGGGAGTCCCTACCGGCAAAAGATCATGTTCGCCAACTGCAATATCGGTGGCAAAAACCAAATTAATCGCGGTGAGTTGCTTAGTTCCATATACTGTTAATGTTCCCATATTGTTCTCGGCGTCAACCAGTTCAGCAACAAATGGTGCTCCATCGATTTCGGCTGTAAATGTGTCGCTATCAGGAGTTTCATCATCAGTAAAATTGTCGATTGGAACTTCAAAAAACACACCCTTCTGAAAATTCAAAGCCTGTTCGCCCCCGGCACTAAAAGCATTGAAATAAAAAACGCCGGACAATTTTCCATCGCTTACCTCTGAAATTTCAATCATTCCGTCTCCCGAACCTGGGCCGGCGACATACAATGTTTGATCATAATCCAAAAAAGTAGCCACATTCGAAGGATTGGAACCCAAAGTATAATGCCCAATATCCGCCGATGCAGTTTGCAAAGTTATTGTTCGTGAATCTTTTTTACCTGTAAGTGTCACCGATCCATCGTCATTCAAAACTGCCGAAGCATCCGGTGCCCGAAAGAATTCGTTGTCCACACTCCCTTGAATAACAGGGGTATTGCTTTCAATCGCATCGCTGCAGGCAAGGGCAAAAAAACATAAAAGAACCGGCAAAAAAAATCTCTTCATAATTTGAGGCTTAAATTAATTTTAGAATCACAAATGTAACAGAAAAAACAATAAAATTTTTCATCCGGAAAGAAAAATAAAAAGTATCTTTGCGCCCTCATTAATAACCGAGGTCGGGAACCTCATAAATTAATTTTATATGCCTGTTAAACTAAGATTACAAAGACACGGAAAAAAAGGGAAACCATTTTACTGGATTGTTGCCGCCGATGCACGCGCGCCAAGGGATGGTAAATATCTCGAAAAATTGGGGACTTACAATCCAAACACCAATCCCGCAACGATTGACCTTGGATTGGACAAGGCGGTAGAATGGTTGCAGAATGGAGCACAACCGACCTCTACCGTTCGCAACATCCTTTCTTATAAAGGGGCTTTGTTGAAACATCATCTCGCAGGAGGTGTTCGAAAAGGAGCTTTGACCGAAGAACAAGCTGAAGAAAAATACCAGGCTTGGATGGAAGAAAAAGAAGCGAAAATCAATGCCAAAAAAGAAAACCTTTCCAAAACGGAACAAGAAGCAAGAGCAAAAGCATTGGCTGCCGAAAAAGAAGTGAGCGAAAAACGTGAGGCAGAAGCGAAAGCCAAAGCCGAAGAAGAAGCTAAAGCCGAAGAAGAAGCCAAAGCTGCACAAAAAGGCGAAGAAGAAAGTGTTGCCGAAGAAACCCCGGAAGAAAATCCCGAGGCAAAAACGGAAGAAGAACAAAAATAAGCCTTTCCAACGATGACCAAGAAAGAATGTTTCTATCTCGGAAAAATCGTTGGCAAATACAGCTTTAAAGGGGAGTTGCTCATCAAATTAGATACAGACGAACCTGAAATTTACACGGAATTGGAATCAGTTTTTGTTGAATTCAACAAAAAACTGATTCCTTTTTTTATTGAAAAAAGTTCGCTTCATAAAAGTGAACTGTTGCGTGTTCGGTTTGAAGACGTGGACGATGAAGAATCGGCAGACGAATTGTTGAAATGCGATGTTTATCTACCACTCGAATTACTTCCCAAATTGAACGATGATCAATTTTATTATCACGAAATCATCGGGTTCACGGTAAGCGATGTGGCTTTCGGGGAAGTTGGTATTTTAAAAGGCGTGAACGATCGCACGCCACAAACACTTTTGGAAATCGATCGTGATGGTAAAGAAATTCTTGTTCCGCTAAACGATCAATTCTTTAAAAAGTTGAATAAAACCAAGAAAACCATTTTGTTGGATGTGCCGGAAGGTTTGATTGAAATGTTCCTTTAAAAGAGTTGGCAGTGTTCAGTTGAAGTTGGCGGTAGGCATTCATTAGTCAATAGTTGTATCATCCGATCTGTCATGCTGAACTTGTTTCAGCATCTCTCAACTTTCTTTTACATATTAAACATTTCCGATGTTTCATTTCAAACAATTTAGCGTAAAACAAGATTTATGCGCCATGAAAATCGGGACCGACGGCGTGTTATTGGGCGCGTGGGCCAGTATTGAAAACCAACCAAAAGACATTCTCGATATTGGCACAGGAACCGGAATTATTGCATTGCAATTGGCGCAACGGTCTTCAGCAAATCGAATTGATGCGTTGGAAATTGATAAAAACGCGTTCGATCAATGTACCGGAAACTTTAAAAATAGTCCGTGGAACGATCGGCTTCATTGCTTTCACTCTTCCTTTCAACATTTCCTAAAAGAAGAAAAAAATCTATATGATCTAATCGTTTCCAATCCGCCTTTTTATAGGGAAGATTATTCATCTGGAAACGAAAAACGCGATTTGGCCCGATTTTCTTCCTCTATAACTTTCGAAGAATTGCTGAAAGGAACTGCGCAACTTTTAAGTGAAAGGGGCATTTTTTCTACTATTATTCCGAAATCCAGAGAAACTGAATTCACTCAATTGGCTTCCACAGAAAAACTTCACCTTCAAAAAAGAACCAAAGTTAGGGGAAATAAAAATTCCAAAATCAAACGAAGTTTGTTGCAATTCGGATTCGAAAAAACAACTTTATTTTCGAATCAATTAATTGTTGAACACGCTCGGCATGAATATACGGAAGAATACCGCGCACTGGTCGAAGATTTCTATTTAAAAATGTAGTCGAATTACTGTGTCTGAACTTGCAGAACCAAAAGTGGTTTACTCGTGTGGAATTCACGTTTGAGAATAACATTTTTTTCCATCAATTTTTTGAAAAAGCCCCGTTTGCGCCGGACCACACAAATAATATCGGGTTGAAAACGTTGAAAATTTTCTAGCAATCCCTGAAATGTAGTTGCGTTTTCAACCCTTTCATAAGTGGTTTTCAAACTTTTTATATTTTTAGTCACATGCAGCATTTTTTCAGTGCTTTCCGGTGTTTCCACATGAAGTATGTGCAGTTCCATTTTAAATCGTTCCATCATTTTTTCCAGTGGAGAAAGCATATTTTCGCGTTTGAAGGATCCGTTTTTGAAAGCCATCAACACAACTTTTGGTTTTTGGAAAACCATTCCTTCCGGAACGATCAGCAAGGGAATGTTGGTGAGTTTCAATAATTTTCCGGAAGTATTCCCCAAATAAACTTCTTCGGAAATGGAATTGCTCCGTGGGGAAAGAACCATTAAATCAACAGAAATTTGTTTATCGAATTGCATAATCCGATCGACAACGCTTCCGTGAATAGGATAAATTTTCAGCTCCACCCCTTTTTTATTCACTTGGGATAGCGCATTATTCAAAAAATCCTCGGCATCCTGCTTTAGAATTTCGTTCATTCTGCTAAGACTACCAACTTTTGAATAAATTGGGTACACCGAAATCACATGAACTTTTGCCCCCACTTCTTTCGCCAAATCAATAGCATATTGCAAATTACTTACGGCATTTTTCGTTGATCCGACCGGCACCAAAATATTTTTCATAACCCCTGAATTTCCGGTCGCAAAATTACATAACTATTTGTTACTTCCCTTGAATTGGGTTAATTTTACGTCGAAATTTTTACATAAAAAAACTATGAAAGCCGACCAATTCCAAGCCCCTGATTATTATAATATCGACGATTTATTGACAGATG
>DASSWN010000002.1:0-2218 GCA_035704905.1 Flavobacteriaceae bacterium | reverse complement strand
AAAATAATGAAAACTCACGGAACTGAAATCGCATTGTTGATGATTGGCAGCACCAATTATTACACCGGACAATCTTTTCCGCTGAAAAAAATAACCGAACTCGGCCACAATTATAATTGCATGGTGGGTTTTGATTTGGCGCACGGCGCTGGAAATATTCAACCAAATTTGCACGAAACCGGCGCCGATTTTGCCGTTTGGTGCAGCTATAAATATTTAAACAGCGGCCCCGGAAGTTTGGGCGGTTGTTTTGTGCACGAACGTCACGCAAACAATGAAAAACTAAATCGATTTGCAGGTTGGTGGGGCCATAACAAAAAAACGCGTTTCAATATGCGCCACGAATTTGATGCCTTGCCGGGAGCCGAAGGCTGGCAATTGAGCAATCCGCCAATTTTGTCGATGGCCGCAATTCGCGCTTCGTTGGACACTTTTGTGGAAGCAGGATTTGAAAACCTTCGTAAGAAATCTGAAAAGCTTACGGGCTATTTAGAATTTCTTTTGGACGAAATGAAAAACGATTCCATCAAAATTATAACGCCTCGAAATCCCGAAGAACGTGGCTGCCAGCTTTCAATACAAGTGAAAAATGCCGATAAAAATTTACACACCAAACTAACGGAAGCAGGCGTAATAAGCGATTGGCGCGAACCCGATGTAATTCGCGTAGCCCCTGCCCCACTTTATAATAGTTTTGAAGATGTTTTCAGGTTTTCGGAAAAATTAAAAGAAGTTCTGCGAAAATGATTCGCATTCTACTTTTAATAATTATAAGTACAACATTAAGCGGTTGTGGGTATTTTAATTCGGGAACTTGGGAAGACGACCCTGAAAACTGGAATAAAGTTTTTGGAGAGGATGTTCCAAAAGAAGTTGAAATTATCCATTCGCGATTTTGGAAATCAGCACATTGGAGTTATGAATTTGAGGTTTTTTTTGAATTGAAAACTACTCATTCGTTTTTTCAAAATTTTTTCATAAACAATAATGAAGTAAAAAAAGTAAAAAAATTAGCATTTCAAGATCATTATTTCCAAGAAAAACCAAATTGGTTTCTACCCAAAACAATTGAAAATTATGTAATCTGGACAAATGAGAATGAGAATTTAAAAATATACGTTGACAAAAAAACATATCATATTTTCTACACATATTTTCAAGTATAAAAAATAATGAACAAACAAAATATCCTAATAATCGGCGCCGGCCTCTGCGGTAGTCTTCTCGCTTTGCGAATGGCACAACGTGGTTTCCAAGTAACTTTAATTGAAAAACGTCCCGATTTAAGAAAAATCACACAAGACGCGGGACGCTCCATAAATTTAGCCTTGAGTGATCGCGGATTGCGTGGGTTACGTTTGGCCGGAGTTGAAGAAGCGGCCAAAAAACTCTGTATTCCAATGAACGGCCGGATGATTCACGACAAAGTTGGAAACACTTTTTTAAGTCCGTACAGCGGGAGAAAAGATGAGTATATCAACTCCATTTCACGGCCCGGATTGAATATGCTTTTGTTGGACGAAGCCGAAAAAATGCCCAACGTAAAAATCATTTTCAACCACGCTTGCGAAGAAGTTGATTTGGAAAATGCTGCGGCAACGTTCACCGATTTTCAATCAAAAGAAAAAATCATTATTGCTGCCGATGTTATTTTCGGCACCGACGGCGCGGGTTCGGCAGTGCGCAAAAGTTTGTTCGAAAACCATAAATTCCTTTTCAGTTTTTCGCAGCAATGGCTTGGCCACGGTTATAAAGAATTGGAAATTCCCGCTTCGGAAAACGGCGGTTACAGAACTTATAAAAACGCATTGCACATTTGGCCGCGAGGCGAAGATATGCTGATTGCGCTGCCAAATCTCGATGGCAGTTTTACTGTTACGCTTTTTCTTCCGTATGAAAACAGCGAATATTGTTTCGCGAATCTCACTTCGCCGGAAATGGTGCACGAATATTTCAACAAGGAATTTCCCGATGTGGTAGAAATGATTCCAAATCTTTCCGAGGAATTTTTCGGAAACCCAATCGGGCCTTTGGGAACCGTAAAATGTTCGCCGTGGAATGCCTATGGAAAAGTGCTTTTGCTGGGCGACGCCGCACACGCAATCGTTCCCTTTTACGGACAGGGAATGAACGCTTCCTTTGAAGATGTGGTGGTTTTTGATGAAATTCTTGAAAAATATGTTTCCGAAGAATACATCAATTGGAACAATCTTTTTAA
>DASSWN010000160.1:0-8902 GCA_035704905.1 Flavobacteriaceae bacterium | reverse complement strand
GCGCACTGTCAAGTTCATGGTTTATTTCTTTCAGTACACCATAATTATTGTAAATATCTTTCAGTTCATCTTCGAAATGATTTAGTTCAGCAATGGCCATTCCTTTTTGCATGTAATCTTCGGCCTTTTCGAAATCCAAATATTTCATTGTATATCCAAGTCCCGCATAATAGGATGCAATCCTGTTTTGCATGCCTAGTTTTTCAAAAATACGAATTGCTTTTAAGGAATATTTTGTGGTTTCGTCGTATTTGCCTTGATATGAATAGGCGTAGCCCAAACTGGAATAGGCGTCGGCAAGCCCTTTTTCATACCCGATTTTTTCAGCATCTTTTATGTTTTTTTGAAAAATGGCCAGAATGGAATCCGGGGGAATATTCAAACCTTGTATATACAGATTATTGATTGAATCGATACGCTCTTTTTCCTGTGAAAACACAGCAACCCCGAGTAAAAGAAAGCCAGTTAACAAACGAAGGCGCATGGTTCTTTTTTTAAATGTTAAATTATTCCAAAGATATATAATTTTGAATCACCAGAACCTCCTTCAAATTATAGCTCAGAAAATGATATTTTTCCAGGCGGGAGTTTCGTATGTATATTTGTTCTTGATTTTTTCGAATAAGTGTTTCCAGGTTTGCTTTTATACGGACGTGCTTTTTTTTCATCCGCTTGTTTCCTTTGGCAAAAATTAGAATCTGCAGGAAGAATAGTAGGAAAATTAAAAAGCAAATTAAGCCGATCATAAGAATTCATTTTGAAATTGGTTCGGAAAAATAGCATTGCCAAGACGTGAAATTCAAGAAGAAACATTATAATTTCCGATGGAATCTTTGGTAAAAAAAACGAAGGAAAGTAAATTTATCCATTCCCCCGGTTTCAATTGCCCACTTGAAAAAAAGCGATCGTTATAGAAAATCCAAATTAAAAGACCCCTCGGTGATTTCTTTTAAAGAATTGTCACTTGAGTTCTTAGCCGTAAAATGGAACGTTCCCTTGATGCTGGTGTCCGTTTTTTCGGAAATCTGCACCTCACCAACCACGCCGCTGTCCTCATAAGGCGCGCTCCAAGTTTGTGAATTCATCGGGTTGTCGATGTCCACTTCCAAATACGTGGCGTTCACGAACACGTTCGAGTCCGAAAATTCGTAGGTGCCGGTCCCATCATATCCGTTAATGATAATGGATATTGCGTTTCCGGATGTGCTCGAACCTTGAAGCGTTATCGTTGATGCACCGCCGACATTTGATTCACTGGCAGCTGAAGTCATTTCAAGCGAAGTGAAATTACTGCCGTCCACTTTGGCTTCCACCGTGCCCGAGGCCGCAGTTCCACCGCTACCACCGTCATCGTCTTTGCTGCACCCGGCCAAAACGGCCGCGGCCACAAATAACATGCAAATTGTTTTGTACATTGTTTTCATAATATATTTTTTTATGGTTTATGAAGCAAAGATGCGCTAAGAACCACGGTGGTACAATAGGACAAATGCCTTATTTTTCAGAAAAATGAAAAATTTTGTAAAAAATCCTATCGGAAAAATTCAGTATCTTTAAACCATGCAAAAAACTTGTTTGGAATGTGGGGAAAAAATTGTTGGCCGCGAGGACAAAAAGTTCTGTTCCGATTATTGCCGCAATTCCCATCACAACAAGTTGAACAAAGACAGCAAAAACCTAGTTCGGAACGTGAACAACCGGCTTCGTAAAAATCATCGGATTTTGGAAGAACTGAACCCGGGGAAAAAGAACACCGCCCCAAAATCGAAATTGTTGGCAAAAGGTTTCGATTTTAATTATTTCACCAGCATTTATACAACCAAGGCCGGAAAAATTTATTACTTTGTCTATGACCAAGGTTATCTTCCTTTGGAAAACGATTATTTCGCCCTTGTAAAAAAAGATTAATGACTTCGGCCTATGTCCACACGGTTCACGAATATCTTGGTTTTTTTGATGCTATCGGCATTGGTGTATTACAGTTTTTTTGGTTTAATGCCTCATTCCGATAAAAATGCAAACATTAAAAAAACCAAATTTTCAACGGAACGCGCCATGCAACATGTTGAAAAAATTGCACAATTTCCGCATTCGGTGGGAACGGTGGAGCATAGTTTGGTTCGGAATTACCTCGTTTCAGAACTGGAAGAAATGGGCTTGGAAGTGCAAACCCAGCAAGCTTATGTGCTAAACGATGACCGAATTCTTGGAAGGCCCCAAAATATTATTGCCAAAATTGAAGGCACAAATCCCCAGAAAAAAGCTTTACTTGTTCTGTCGCATTACGATTCCGCGGTTCATTCCTCCTATGGAGCCAGCGATGCCGGTTCCGGAGTGGCCACAATTTTGGAAGGAATTCGTGCGTTTTTGGCAACCGGAATGGAACACGAAAATGATATTATCATCCTTTTTTCCGACGCTGAGGAAATTGGATTGCTCGGTGCCAAGCTTTTTGTCGAACAACATCCGTGGGCGGAAAATGTTGGGCTGGTTTTGAATTTTGAAGCGCGCGGAAGCGGTGGCCCTTCGAACATGATTGTGGAAACAAATGGCGGAAATAGCGCAATGATTGCGGGTTTTGCAGCTGCGCACCCCGAATTTCCCGTTGCTACTTCTTTGATGTACAGTGTGTATAAATTGCTGCCCAATGACACCGATTCAACTGTTTTTCGGGAAGAAAAGGGTATTCCGAGTTTCTTTTTTGCTTTTATCGACGATCATTTTGATTATCACACCGCATTGGATATTCCAAAAAATTTGGATTTCAATAGCTTGGAGCATCAGGGAAGTTATTTGATGCCTTTGTTGACCCACTTTTCCAATGCCGAATTGGAAGAACTTGCCGCTCCCAACGATGATGTGTATTTCAATTTTCAAGGAATTGGAATGGTTCATTATTCCTTTTCATGGATTTTCCCCATGTTCTTTATGGCGATATTGCTTTTCGGCGGACTATTGATTTATGGAATAAAAAGTGGGAAACTGCGATCGAAACAAATCTGGAAAGGCTTTCTTCCATTTTTGGGAAGTTTGGTCGTAAGTGGGTCAATTGCTTTCTTTGGATGGAAATTGCTGTCGGTCTTTTATCCGCAATACAATGAAATTCTTCAGGGATTCACCTATAATGGACATGACTATATTGCGGCCTTTGTCGCGCTGACGCTCGCCATCACTTTTTTGTTTTATAGTCCAAATGCCAGTGTGGGAAACACTAAAGAATTTATGATTGCGCCATTATTTTTTTGGTTGTTGATCAATTTGCTTGTTGCTTTCTTTTTGAAAGGTGCGGCCTATTTTATTGTGCCTGTTTTTTTTGGGTTGATTTGCTTTGGGCTTTTATTGTGGTTTGAAAAAGTGAACCTTTTTATATTGTTGTTGTTGAATATTCCGGCCATTTTTCTCTTCGCTCCACTAATTCAATTTTTTCCTGTAGGATTGGGATTGAAAATGTTGGTGATCAGCAGTGTTTTTACAGTGTTGCTTTTCGGGTTGTTGCTTCCCATTTTTGGGCATTTTCGCCAAAAAGCGGATTTTGGTTTCCTGTTTCTCCTGATTTCAATTGTTTTTTTTACAATTGCGCATCTGCATTCCGATTTTTCCAAAGAGCGTCCCAAGCCGAACAGTATGGTTTATTTGTTGAACGCAGAGACCAACCGGGCGAAATGGTTTACATACGATTATATATTCGATGATTGGTCGAAAGAATTTTTAGGTGAAAATCCGAAGAAGAGCGTTCCCAATACAATTTTTGACAGTAAATATGGTACTGGGTTTACTTATTTTCAGAATGCACAAACCAAGTTATTGCTGAAATCGAAAGTGGAACTTTCAAAGGAAATACTTGGTGAAAACAAAATAGCCTATCACATTCGCATTATTCCACGGCGCGATTTGAATCGAATTGAATTATTCTCTCAAGAATATACCAAGTTTTATGAATTTAAAGTGAACAGACTTCCGTTAACCCTACCGGAAATAACTTCTGAAAACCAGAATTCGGTACGTTTACTGACTTATTTTCCGGTTGACCGCGATGTGCTTCGCCTCGATTTCACGCTTCCCAAAAATGCGGATCCCAACCTGATTTTGTTTGGGGCAGCAAATGACTTGCTCATTAATGAACGTTTCAATGTTCCGCCAAGATCGCCGGAAATGATTCCAAAGCCTTTCATACTGAATGATGCCACAATTATTCAGCAGGAAATTTCTTTAAAATAGGAATCAATTGAAAATAAAAAACCGCCTTTTCAGACGGTTTTCAATCAATTTATAAGAATTAGGCTTACCAAATTCGCACCCGGTCTTCCGGGGCAATATATAAGGAGTCACCTTCTTTAATATCAAACGCTTTATAGAATGCATCGACTTGCAACAAAGGGGCATAACCCCTCACTTGTCCTGGTGAATGTGGGTCTGTTTTGATATTGGTTTGAAGTGCTTCATCCCTTATTATTCCCCTCCAAACGGTTGCCCAAGACATGAAGAAGCGTTGCTCGGGGGTAAATCCTTCAATTTTTCCAGGTTTTTCATGTGTTTCATAATAACGCATCAATCCGTCGTAGGCTGCCAAAACACCACCCAAATCACCAATATTTTCGCCTAAGGTGAATTTACCGTTAATGTAAACGCTGTCCAATACTTCAATGTTGGAATAGTAATCTGCCAAGGCATCGCCCCGCTTGGTGAAGTTTTCCAAATCTTTTTCTGTCCACCAATTGTGCAAATTACCTTCGGCATCGAAACGTGCACCGCTATCATCGAAAGCATGGGAGATTTCATGTCCGATCACGGCGCCAATTCCCCCGTAATTTACTGCTGCATCTGCTTTATAATCATAAAAAGGCGGTTGTAAAATTGCCGCTGGGAACACGATTTCATTGAAAAACGGATTAAAATATGCATTCACGGTTTGTGGTGACATGCCCCATTCGGTTTTATCAACCGGCTCGCCGATTTCGGAAAGGTCATCTTGGTAATTCCAGTTGGAAGCGGCCACCATGTTTTCATAATATGAATTTTCGGCGTTCACTTTCATTTCAGAATAATCTTTCCACTTGTCTGGATACCCGATTTTAACGGTGAATTTATCCAATTTTTCGATGGCTTTAGTTTTGGTGGAATCTGACATCCATTCCAATGCGTGGATACGAGCCTTGTAGGCTTCGATCACATTGGCGATCATGGTTTCCGCTTTTTCCTTCGCTTCCGGTGGAAACTTTTCTTCCACATATAATTTGCCCAGAGCTTCGCCCAAAACGGCATTTGTTGTCGCCAAAGCACGTTCATCAGCTGGGCGCTGTTCTTTCGCTCCGTTCAAGGTTTTGCTGTAAAAATCCCAATTTGCTTTTTCCATTTCGGTGGTCAATTGGCTCGCGGCACTGTTCAGTGTGGACCAACGCATCATGGTTTTCCAATCTTCAATATTTCCTTCCGCCAAAACTTCTTGTAAGGTTTGCATATATTTTGGTTGCATCACAATGACGGTGTCCAATTTTTTTTCCACACCCAAACCTTTGATGTATTGGTTCCAGTCAATGGCCGGGGTTATCTGCGACAATTCTTCAATAGATTTCGGGTTGTTGAAATTCCTGAAATCGCGGCTTTCTACTTTTGTAAATCTTGGAATTGCAAGTTTTGTTTCAAAAGCAAGGATCATTTCGGCATTTTTGCGCGCAGTGGTTTCATCTGTTCCCAAGAATTGCAACATGCGGGTGATGTGATCCACATATTGCCCACGAATTTTTTTGGAGTTTGCATCGTCTTTCACATAGTAGCTTCGATCTGGCAAGCCCAAACTTCCGGTGGCAATATAAGCGGTATTCATATTGCTGTCGCTCGGATCGGAAAACACTGCCAAACCGAAAAACGGGGAAGAAATTTCCGCAGGGTTTTCGGCCAGAACACGCTGCAAATCTTCGACATTCTGTATCGAAGCGATTTTTTCCATAGCTGGTTTAATCGGCTCGATGCCCGCTTGGTTTCGCGCAGCGGTGTCCAACTGTGATTCAAAAAGGTACAAGGCTTTAGCCTGATCGGAATTTTCGGGATACTTTCCGCTTTCTTTGGCTTTGGCAATGATATCCAAGACATCGGCATCGGTGCTTTTTCTCAAAATTTGGAAACCGCCCCATGAAGTGCGGTCCGCAGGAATTTCAGCGGTTTTTAGCCATCCGCCGTTGACATATTGGTAAAAATTGTCTTGTGGGCGCACAGTGGTATCGAGGTACGCCAGATTGATGCCCGGAACCGTATCCCCTTCTTTGGCCATTTCCTTCTTGTCATCATTACATGAGAACAAGGTCATGGAGGCAACTGCAAAAAGCAGTGGTTGTTTTACATTAATTTTCATATATTAAAGAATAGTTTAATTTCTTAGTTGCCAAAAATACATAATTGTTACAGATAATATTCTATCAATTATTTTTTTCGGAACCGAGTTTTTTGGTATAAGATTCATCAAAATGCCTTTTCATATAGGCCACTTCTTTTGTGGCATCGTTCGGAATGGTCATTGACAGAACGTAATGCGCTATTTTCCAAGAACCATTTTCATTGACCATCACCCCAGAGCCACGGCAAATTCCCATATGTGTTTCCAACAATTCATCGAACCATACGGTTTCTTGGTTTTCAGAAAAATAGATATTCCGTTCCAAACTGGTGAAATCCCAGGCTTTTCCACTTTTAAAATAAGGTTCGGAAAATTTTTTGAATTCTTTCAGGTTCCAATATTCGGTTGCATCTGTGCCGATATAAACCGAATTTTCCGCCATAAATGAAAAATAGGCATCAAAATTGGCAGCGGCGGCGGCTTTGTGCCAATTGTTCAAAGTATTTTCTATTTCGTTTTTTGGGTTTTCATCGCTATTTTCTTCGGAAATATTTTTTTCGTTGCTCGTATTGCATGAAAGCAACAAGAAAGAAAATAGGATGCCACTTATAATTTTGCTCATTTTTTCTCTTTTTGAATAGGTCCGCTTTTTATAATAGGTGATAAAATCGGCTTTTCGGGTTCAACCTCTGCCTGGAAATCTTCCAATCCTTCCCGGTAAGCTTCATTGACATGAATTTTTAAATTTTCAAAAGCCGGTGGGATTTTGGATGCAAAAGTTTCTATTTCATCGGCTTTGGCCACTGGATTGGCAGTTGATTGCTGCAACATTCCCGTTAGGCTTACCAAAACTGCGATTCGCGCCAAAACGGGTTTGGTATGAAGTTCTTCCGGCAATGTTTTTTCCAAGCTGGACATGCTCTGCGCAATATTTTCGGCATTCTGGGCTACATCACGAACCGTGAAACCGAGCATTCTTTCCACTTCGATTTCAGCGGTGGAAAAATCGGTCCAATTTGCTGTTTTTTTCTTTGCTATTGGTGTTAAGCTTATTTGCGAATAATCCGGAAATTCTATTTTTTTGGTAAATGCAACTGTATCCTCCTGTTCCATTTTTTTTTTCACATGTTCCGTTTGCTCATTCTGACAAGAATAGAAGGGAAAAAGGAGCAATAAAAATGTTCCGCAAATAGAAATTCTGAATTTTGAAAAACCGATCATTGAAAATTCTAATAAAAAGCGAAAGGTACGCAAATTTTAAAACGCATCAATTCTCGGAAAATTTTATCTTTTTATCTGTTCGCCCATGATCCTTTCAAATAATAATATATTTGCAGAAATTTTATTTTTTATGTCCACCAAAATATTGATTATCGGCGCATGCGGGCAAATCGGAACCGAGCTGTCGCTGGCATTGCGAAAAAAGCATGGGTCCAAAAACGTGATTGCAAGCGATATTCGAAAAGGAAATAAGGATTTGATGGAATCGGGACCCTTTGAAAAGGCTGATGCAACCGATTATAAGGCGATTGAAGATATTGTGCTGCATCACGAAATTAGTGAAGTTTATTTGATGGCGGCCATGTTGAGCGCCACAGCCGAAAAATTTCCAATGCGCGGCTGGAATTTGAACATGGATTCCCTCTTCAATATTTTGAATTTGGCCAAAGAAAAAAAGATTGAAAAAGTATTTTGGCCCTCAAGCATCGCCGTTTTTGGGCCCACCACCCCCAAATTGGAAACCCCACAAACAACAGTCATGGAACCTTCGACCGTTTATGGCATCAGTAAGCAAACCGGCGAACGGTGGTGCGCTTATTATTACAATAAATACAATGTAGATGTTCGAAGCATCCGCTATCCGGGGTTAATCAGCTATACAACACCACCCGGAGGTGGAACCACAGATTATGCCATTGAGATTTTTCACGAAGCGATTCAGAATAAAAAATACACCTCGTTTTTAAGTGAAGGAACCGCCTTGCCCATGATGTACATGGAAGATGCCATACGCGCCACAATGAAAATCATGGAAGCCCCGGCAGAAAAAATTGACGTGAGGTCATCCTATAATTTATCTGGAATTAGTTTCACGCCGAAAGAATTGGCCGAAAACATTCAGAAATATATCCCGGAATTTGAAATCGACTACGCCCCCGATTTCAGGCAAGAAATTGCCGACTCCTGGCCTTCGAGCATCGATGATTCCGCAGCCCAAAAAGACTGGGGCTGGAAAAGCAACTATAATTTGGACGAAATGACCCGGGCAATGCTGGACGGATTGGAAAAGACAAAAACTTGATTTTATTTTCAAATTAAGGCAGATTTTTGTTCTAAAAAGCTGCAAAAAAGTTAAAGCTAAATTAAAATTTAATTTTTTATTCGTCTTTGTGAGTGAATTCTTAAATTTGGAAAAATTCATTCATGCAATTAGCCCAACTGTTTAACAACTTTTTTAACAGTCAAAAAACCAGCGGATTGCTGCTGTTGTTCGCTGCCCTCCTTTCACTTGCACTTTCAAATTCATTCCTTCAAGCCGATTATCAGGCAATATGGGACTATAATTTTGCA
>DASSWN010000191.1:0-6528 GCA_035704905.1 Flavobacteriaceae bacterium | reverse complement strand
TTGAAATACCCGACCTGATTTTCCAAGATAACAACAAGCTGTGATGATGTTCACGACTGAAAGCTTGAATACTTTTATCGCGTTTGATAGGCTTCTTCTTATTTTTCATGGATATCCCATTCGGCAAACCTTATCTTCGATTCACCCTTTTTCTGTTTTATCAATTGGCATCCTTCAAAAAGTTCCTCAGAACATACTGGAGAATACCTTCATTTTTGTAATAAGCAATTTCAATGTCAGAATCCAAACGTGCAATAACATTGAATCCGGTCTTTTTTCCATCGGCATTTTCGGCAACGACTTTCACTTCTTTTAAGGGTTCGAGTCCTTCTAAAATTCCTGTGATTGAAAAAGTTTCCTTTCCCGTCAAACCATAAGTGACCGCTGTTTCACCTTGTTTATATTGCAACGGGAGCACGCCCAAACCAACCAAATTGCTTCTGTGGATGCGCTCATAACTTTCGGCCAAAACTGCTTTCACGCCCAACAGATAGGTTCCTTTTGCCGCCCAATCGCGAGAAGAACCGCTACCGTAATCCTTTCCTGCCAGCACGACCAACGGTGTTCCATTTTCTTTGTATTTCACAGAGGCGTCGAAAACCGACATTTCTTCCCCGGAAGGAATGTATGTGGTATAACCACCTTCTTTTTCCGCCAATTTGTTTTTCAGGCGAACATTGGCAAAGGTTCCGCGGGTCATCACCTCATCGTTTCCACGGCGCGAACCATACGAATTGAAATCTTTTTTATCAACTCCCCTACTTTTCAAATACTGGCCCGCCGGTGAATTTTCGGAAAAGGAACCTGCAGGGGATATATGATCGGTGGTGATGCTGTCGCCAAGCATCAGCAACACTTTTGCGCCTTCGATGTTTTTTAGATCGGGGGCTTCCTCGGAAATATTGTTGAAAAACGGCGCTTCTTTGATATAAGTTGAAGACGAATCCCACTGGTAAAGTGTATCTTCTGGAACTTTCAAATTTTGCCAAATTTCGTTTCCAGCGAAAATCTCCCCATAATTTTTGGCAAAATCTTTTGGGGTGAGCACTTTTTCCATCACCTCGTTGATTTCATCATTCGATGGCCAGATATCACGAAGATAAACCGGTTCGTCATTGCGGTCGAAACTTAAAGGTTCCGTGGTCAGGTCGATATCGACCCTGCCGGCAAGGGCATAAGCCACCACCAACATGGGCGACATCAAAAAATTCATTTTCACCTGCGGATGAATGCGGGCTTCAAAATTTCGGTTGCCGGACAAAACCGAGGCGACCACGAGTTCATGTTCTTCAACGGCTTTTGCTATTTGCGGCGGCAAAGGACCTGAATTTCCAATACAAGAAGTACAACCATAACCTACCAAATGAAATTCCAAGGCTTCCAAATCCTTCATTAAATCGGCTTTGTTCAAATAATCGGTCACTACTTTTGAACCCGGCGCCAAAGAGGTTTTTACCCAAGGTTTTACATCAATTCCGCATTCACGCGCTTTTCGTGCCACCAATCCAGCACCAATCATTACAAACGGGTTCGAGGTGTTGGTACAGGAAGTTATCGCCGCAATTGCCACGGAACCATCGGATAACATAAATTTTTCAGAACCTTGGGAAATCCAAACAGTTTTAAGGCCGTTTTTTTCTTTCACTTCAATTTCTTCCCCCACCCGTGGTTCATGGGAATCATGTACCGGTTGACTTCCTCCTTCGGCGCGCCATCTGCTAAGTGCTTCTTCCCTGCTTTCGGGTTTAATATATTTCCGATTAAAAGTTTCGTCGAGCAGTTCGATGAATTTATTTTTAAAATCACTTAGGGCAATTTTATCTTGAGGCCGTTTTGGCCCGGCAACACTAGGCTCCACCGTAGAAAGATCAAGTTCCAACACATCGGTATACCGGATGGCATCTTCGTTGGTACGCCAGAGCATATTTTCTTGACAATATTTTTCCACCAAGTCGATTTGCCCTTCGGAACGGTCGCTTTTGCGCATATATTCCACGGTTTTTTCATCAATCGGGAAATAGGTAATGGTGCAACCAAATTCCGGCGACATATTTCCGATCGTAGCGCGATCGGGAACGGAAAGATTCTCCAATCCAGGACCAAAAACCTCCACAAATTTACCGACCACACCATACTTTCGAAGTTTGTGTGCTATTGTCAACACCAAATCGGTAGCGGTGGTTCCCACAGGAAGTTTTCCCGAAAGACGTAAACCAATCACTTGCGGCGCAATAAAATAAATGGGTTGACCCAAAAGTGCTGCTTCGGCTTCGATTCCGCCAACACCCCAACCAACGACCCCAATGCCGTTAACCATTGGTGTATGGCTGTCGGTTCCAACCAAGGTGTCGGGAAAGGCCTCGCCGTCGCGTTCAATAACACCTTTGGAAAGGTATTCCAAATTCACCTGATGGCAAATTCCCATTCCGGGCGGAACGACACTAAAATTTTTAAATGCTTTTTGGCCCCATTTCAAAAAACGGTAGCGCTCATTGTTGCGCTTATATTCTTCGTTGATATTACGGTCATAGGCATATTTCGTCCCAAAATAATCGACTTGAACGGAATGGTCTACGACCAAATCGACCGGAACCAACGGGTTTATTGCGTCCGGGTTTTTGCCTTTCCGAGCTACTTCCGCTCGCAGCGAAGCAATATCGACAACGGAAGGAACACCTGTAAAATCCTGCATTAGCACCCGCGCCGGTTTGTAGGGAATATCTTTATCGGAACCTTTCGGATTCCAATTCAACAGCGTTTCAATGTGTTCTTGGGTTACTCCAAACCCATCAAAATTTCGTAAGGCATTTTCCAACAATATACGAATCGAAAAAGGTAGTTTTTCAATATTGTTTCCTTGCTTTTGAAGTTCCGCCAAACTGTAATAATTGAAATTACCGTTTGAAGTGGTCAGGATTTTTCGAATGTTGTACGGGTCTTTTGGCATAACTAAGTATTTTGGTTTTCTAACTATAATTTATAGAAACGATGAAACAGCGAACCAAAGAAAAGAAATCCTTGACCGCCGCTCATCATTTGCCGTGTTGTAAATTGCTATCACATACAACCACAGGTTTGCTGAAATGTGATCGAACGAATTTACAAATAAGCTTATGAATTTCTCGTTCGTTTAACGTTCCTTTCACGTGAAATCAAAAAATCCCTGGCGCCTTTGGACTTTTTTTCACTCCTACAAAATTCCCTTTTTCTGATTTCAAGCGGAAAGTTCCTTTTCCATCGACATGGATTTGGGAAATAAGATGTTATTTTCCAAATGAATGTGCAAATGAAGGTCGGTTTCGTATTCTTTCAAAAGTCCGAAGGCCACCCGGTAGGTATTGCAGGCGTCTGCCGGTGCCGTATAGTCATTTGAAAGCTTGGCGATTTCGCGAAAACGTTCGCCTTCTGTTTCATGTTCGCTCATCATCTTTTGAATGGGGGCACTCACCGAACCAAAGCTTGCCGGGTCAATTTTTCCACCATTTTCGTGTTCTTTCACCATTTTTCGCATGAGCGGGAACAGAATAAGTTCTTCCTTTTTCATATGCATCGCCAATTCGCCCGAAGAGGCGGTGAAATTCTTGGAAATTTCGAGCAATTCCGGATGATGGTCGCCATGAACCTGACAAATCTTTGCCAAATACTCACGAATTACAGGAATTTGTTTTTCTGCATAACGGTGGTGTTTTTTTTCGATATAATCCGCCAGCAAATCCAGCGGCCAAGATTGATAGTCGGTTGTACTGGAAGAAGTCTGATTTTGAACGGATTTGATTTCATCCAACAACGAATTCTTATCCAAATTTTCGGTTTCACAAACAGCGGCAATGCTGCGGTTTCCTTGGCAACAAAAATCGATCTTATGGTTTTTAAAAATTTGGGCGGTACGGTAATCTTCCGCCACGAGTTCCCCAATTATTTTATTTTCTGTAAGCATGGCTTTCATTTATTAAGATTGTGTTTTTTGATTTGGTTGAATAAATTCAATTTCGGAATCTGTTGCCATTATGGCGACTGCTTTAAAATCGGCCAAAAGTGAAAGGGAATGTGATTCCTTCTCGGGAATAATATAAGTTCCATTTTTTTCGAGCAATTTTTCTTCACCACCGATTTTCAGCAAAGCACTGCCTTCCTGAACGGTCACCACCGCTTCTTTGGTGCTGAAATGTTCGGGCATTTCCATACCCCTTTTTCCGGTTACACTAAAAGTTTTGAAATTTTTGCTAACTTTCAGCGGTGTCATTATTGGTTTTTCCATTTATTGCGTTTTTAAGTTATCATAGGTTCTAAACAAACTCGGGTTTTTAAGATTGTCACTTCGAGCGCAGTCGAGAAGTATAGGGGTCTCGACTGCGCTCGACCTGATATCATCGACTTTTTGCCCCCACAAAATCATATAGAGCCTTATCGTTTTAGGCGCCCCAACTTTCCAACTCTTCCATCGTCCAAAATGTGGGGAAAAATTTTCGTTGTTGAAATTTTGGGTGCAAATATTTCTTCCATTCCGAACCGCCGGTCGCGGCTTGGTTTTCACCTTTTTTATCCAAATAATATTGCGCGGTGTTCAAGTGCACCAAAGGCCATTCGACATTGTAAATCCTATCGAATTCTTTCAGTTTCTCTATTAATTTTTCGGAAGGATTTTCCATTTGAAGCATTTTGTCTTCCAATGTATTTCCCTGAACTTGTTTTGCCAACCGAACAAATTCCGACATGTACTTTTCTTCGAACAAGCGCAATGTCAATGTTTTTTTGCCAGTTTTCCTATTTAGGCCGGCATCGCGCCAATAAATATTCTCAAAATAATCTTCCACGGTCGGATTTTCCGGCAAACGTTTTCTTCCGGGAGCATTGACCAAGTTTTGCAAGCGCGTGCAATAAATTTCAATAAAACGAAATTGGGCACTTTGAAAACCACTCGCAGGTGCCAATGTGCTGCGAAAAGTGTTGTAATCGTCATAATCCATTCCAACGGTCATCACGTCGTAAGAAGTGATCAGCATTCCGGTATATCGATTTATCCTGTTTATTTTTTCAATTAGGAAATCTTCGGAAAGACTCTCTTTTGCAACAATTTGTTTGATTTCGTGCAACACCAATTTCAGCATCAATTCCACAACTTGATGGTACATAATAAAAATTTCTTCGTCTTTGAAATTTGTGCGTGGTTTTTGAAGGGAAAGCAGCGTATCGACCTGCACATAATCCCAATAGGTGATGGGTTTTGCCTGCAACAATCCTTTCAAATATGTTTCGGGGTTTTCGCCCAAATTTTCGTATTTCTTTTGAATTTCTTCAAGAATTTGACCGTTCATACATGTTTTTTATAAAGTTTGGTTCCAAAAATAACGAGTGCGCCGACTTTGATAATTTCGAACGCCACATAGTAATAATGCAAATAAGAAGTTGGCACTTCCTTTCCAGCGATCATTGCTGAAGCACGATCGTCCAGAGCCGGCAGAAGCCATATTGTTTGCAGAAAAAGTATAATTACCGCAAGAAGCAAGAGAAGTTCCTTTGTTGTAAACATTTTATTTTTAGCGAGGAATAAATTTCCTCCCGCACAAATGGCGAAAACCCATTCCATAGTATTCAGTCCGCCAAAAACGAGTTTTCCAATTCCCAATCCGAGTGGCACCGTAATGCCGGGAGCTTGAAATTTCAACCAAGCTTCCATAAAACTAATGGCACATACAAACCCGATCCAAAGGAAAATGGCGATTTGTGTAATGGGATAATCTACATAACGCTTCATTTCAGTAATTTTTTTCCGTATTTCTCAGATATTCCAAATTCATTTGAAACATTTCAGCCATTTTCCCGGAACGCCAAATTGCTTCTTCGGAAATTCTACCGACAAAGTTTTCGCTGAGTGTTTGGTGGAAAAGTTTCAGCCAACGATCGAAATGATTTTTTTCGATTGGCAAAACGGAATGCGGCATAAACGGGTTTCCGCGATAGGATTTTTCCGAAAGCAAAACAGAACCCCAAAACCGGTACATTTTGGCCAAATGTTGGGGCCAATTATTTTTTATGACTTCATTGAAAATGGGGGATAACAGTTCGTCTTGCCGAACTTTTCCGTAGAAAGTATCGACCAACAGCACAATATCATCTTTATTTTCGATTTCTTTTCTCATCTTAAAATTGTTGGTTCCATCGTATTCTTAAACAAAAGACCGATAGAAATCCGGCGTCCAATACATTATGAAATAGAATATGCTAAACGCCATGAAAGCAATAATCAAAGCCCAAACCCAAGCGGGAACGGCTTTCGGGGTTTCCGATCCGCGGATTACGAACGAATCGTTTGTTTCGCTGCCGTATGCGTTGATGGTGATGGGCGTTTGCGTATCGATTACTTCATTATCCTTCAAACCCAAAATGGAAATTGCCGGACCATTGCGCACCTCAAACGGAACAATGCGAATTCCTTCCACACCACTGGATGATTTGGCCACAATTCTTAGTTTATGCTTTCCATCGGGTATTTTGGTTGAATCGAGCACAAATTTCACCGGGGGCGCG